>CAYPHL010000189.1:0-2109 GCA_964410385.1 uncultured Rikenellaceae bacterium
CCCTTTTCCCATGCAACTATTTTATTTTTCACCCGTCTTTAACTAAAATTAACTTAAACTAAAAAATCAGTGATGAAAAGATTTGCAGCCTTATTTGTTCTTGCAATTATTGTAACAGGCTTTGCATCCGGTCAGCAAAGGGAAACACGAAATCTCAGAGGATTTGACAGGGTCAGTTTCGGGATTGCCGGAAACCTTATAATCAAATTCGGTCCGGAATTCAATGTTGTCCTGGAAGGAAACCGGAGAGATCTGGAGGAAGTTGTTACTGAGATATCGGGAGATAAGCTTATCATTAAACAGGAAAGCTGGCGGTTCCGTTTTGAGGATAAGGTGATAGTGACCATTACAATGCCGGAAATAACAGGATTGAGTGTCTCCGGCTCGGGAAATGCTGAGATAACAGATGATATTAAGAATGCCGATGATCTGGATCTTAGTGTAAGCGGAAGCGGTAAAATAATTACTGCCGGAATTGTCGCAGATGAATTTAATTGCAGTATTTCCGGTTCGGGGGATGTTATAATCGGATCCGGTGGTGAAGCCGATCGCGGGGAAATATCAATAAGCGGATCAGGTGGCTACAGGGGTGAGGATTTTGAAATAGATCATCTGGCAGTGAGGGTTTCCGGCAGCGGAAGCTGCTTTTGCAAGGCCGGCGATTCGCTGCAGGCTTCTATCTCGGGAAGCGGGAATGTTACCTATAAGGGTGATCCCAGGATAGATGCAAGGGTGTCAGGATCGGGGAAGGTCAGATCAGCCCAGTAAACTACTGCCTGATTATTTTTACTACACCGTTGCTTTCCACCCTTATAACTGAGGAAGGGTGGAATTTTCTTCTATCATCACGGCGGTATCTGACTGCATAATCAGCTTTTTTTATGAGATCAGGATCAATTTCCCCGAAATTTGCCGGAGAAGGCTTGCCGCTTATATTTGCCGAGGTTGAAACAATGGGTTTTCTGAATCTGCTTATAAGCTCGCTGCAGAATTCTTCATTGCAGATACGTATTCCCACTGAGCTGTCTTCGGCGCAAACACCGGGAGCGAAATTTTTTCCTGCAGGATAAATGATTGTCAGGGGAGAGTCGGATACTTCAATGAGTTCATATGCTGTTCCGGGAATGTCCTTTACGTACCTCTCCAGCATTGTCAGACCGTTGACAAGTACTATAAGGCTTTTATTCTCACCCCTCGGTTTTATTTCAAGTAACTTATTTATGGCGGAAGGATTGGTAGGATCACATCCCAGTCCCCATACAGTATCGGTAGGATATAAAATCACACCTCCATTCCTGAGAGCTTCAAGAGAAAGCTTAATATCGTCTTCAAATCCATTCATTTCATTTTATTTTTTACTAAGGCCGGTATTCATTTCCCTCAGCTTTGCATATTTAAGAAAGCTTGAATAAGCAGAAATTGAGCAGGCAACATACCCCGTATATCCGTCAAGGAATCCTGCTCCCCAGAAATAAGTCCTGATAAAACGCCACCAATTGTGGAAAACAGCTGCAAATGGGCCGGCTTTTTTCCCTTTCCTGAAGTATTCAGTGGCCATAATTGTCGAAAAACTGTTTATCTTATCAATATGCTCCTTAAATGATGAACAATACCAGTGATAAAGGTCGCCCTTCAGCTTTTTCACCCGTCCCCCTGAGTAAAGTGTGAACTTATCATGAGGATTTGTACCTGCCCATTTACCTTTTGTCCTGTTGAATAACCTCACATGAGGATCGGGATACCATCCTGAGTGTTTGATCCATTTACCGCAATAATTTGTCAGCCTGTGAAACTGGTAAGCATCAGCATCAGGATGATCTTTAATTTTCCGGATCGACTCCTTTAATTTCTCACTGAGTTCCTCGTCGGCGTCAAGCGAAAGAACATAATCGTTTGAGGCAAGAGAAAGGGCGTAATTTTTCTGTTCGACATACCCTTCAAATTTATGTTCAGTAAATTTTACATTGAATCTGTTACATATCTCCTTTGTGGAATCGGTCGAGCAGGAGTCAACCACGATAATTTCATCCGCTATTCCATCAAGGGATGCGAGACATTTTCCTATATGCTGTTCTTCATTGAATGCTATTATGACTGCTGATATTTTTG
>CAYPHL010000189.1:2209-6025 GCA_964410385.1 uncultured Rikenellaceae bacterium
TCCTTTTCTTCCTCAACCGAACCAGCCTCAAATGTCACCGAAAATCTCAGATAATGACCGGCATCATCCCATGGTACTGTTGATATCTGGGCTTCCCTGATAAGGAATTCAGATACTTCGGCGGCTGAATTGAACATCTTGCCGTCTTCAGTTCCGACAGGAGCTTTTACATAACAATAGAACGAACCTGATGGCTTTTTAGCGTTGAATCCTGTTTCTTTAAGTGCATCAACAAGCAAATCGAACCTCCTGGAGTATTTTGCAACTGTTCTTTCAGTGATCTCAATATTGTTTAATGCCTGTATGCCTGCTTTCTGGATCGCTCTGAACTGACCGGAATCGGTATTATCCTTGACGGTGGCATAAGCGCTTACAGCTTTTTTGTTTCCGCAGACAAAGCCGATCCTCCAGCCTGTCATATTGAAAGCTTTGGACAGGGAATGAACTTCAATTCCGACATCCATTGCACCGGGGGCAGAAAGAAAACTCAGAGGTTCGTACCCGTCGTATGTCAGAGCGCCGTACGCTGTATCGTGAACAACAACTACATTATTAAATTTGGCAAATGCAACAACCTTTTCAAAGAATTCCCTCGTGGCAACAGCTCCTGTTGGATTATTGGGATAATTGATATACAGGAGTTTGGCTTTTTTCAGAATCTTCAGAGGTATGCTGTCAAGGTCGGGAAGAAAGGAATTTGATTCCAGTAAAGGAAGGTTATAAACTTCTCCGCCAAGATATTTCGTGTATGTTGCCATTACCGGGTATCCCGGCACTGTTATAAGCAGAATATCTCCCGGGTTGATGAAACAGATCGGAAGCATGGCAAGTACCGGTTTTGATCCTATGCCATGAACAATATTTTCTGATGGTATCAGGCCTTTCAGACCATATACTTTTTCGAGATAACGGGCTGCAGCTTCCTGGAATTCGGGGATACCGTTATCGGCATACCACCTGTTCTCCGGCTTTCCTGCCTCCTCGGCCAATGCATTTACTACAATAGAGTCGGCAGGCCAGTCTGGTTCTCCAACACCCATATCAATAAGTTTGATATCGGGATGAGCAAGCTTTGCCGCTGCCTTGGCTCTCTTTATAAGTTCAAACTTATAAATGGCTGTGGATTTCCCAAAATTCCTTCCTCCAAGCCTTTCGGATATCATATTTTCAAAAAAATCTTGCATGGATAATGTTTTTAAAAAATTCGCGTAAATGTAATAAATGTAACAAGTTTAAAAGCCATATTTGTAAAACATAATGGTATAAGTCTGATTTTTCATGGGCGCAAAGGCGCATGTGCGCAACGGCAAAATGGAAGGAAGCGTTAGGGGTCCGGCATGAGCAGGAGCCTTATGGATAAAGAAACAGGCATATCCGGGAAAAACAAAATACACACCAAAAAATATAAGAAATGAGCAGCAGACTGTTATTTGTTTTAGCTATGGTATTTGAAGCATCTTCTGCAGTAAATGCCCAGGAAGCTCTTAAATACCAGTTACCACCCGACGAGATTGTGAGGATAGTTGATGCACCGGCAACTCCGGGAATATCTGTAAGCCCGGATAAGGCAAACATCCTTATAATTCAACGGCCATCGCTTATTACAATAAAGGAACTTTCTGAAGAAGAATTACGGATCGGTGGATTGAGGATCAATCCACTTACCAATGGTCCGAGCAGGCAGACCTGGAATAAGGGATTTAAATTAATTAATATTGACGGGACCAGTGAACGCACCATAGCAGGATTGCCTTCAGATCCGGCTCTCGGATCACCACGTTGGTCTCCCGACGGTAAAATGTTCGCTTTCACGAATGCAAAAACTGACAATATTGAGCTCTGGGTCTGTGATGTGAATTTGCTTAAAGCATGGAAGATATCTGATCATCTTAATATGGCGGCAGGAAGTTCCCTTAGCTGGCTGTCCGACAGTAAAAGGCTGGTCTATACTGTTATAGATC
Organism: uncultured Rikenellaceae bacterium; assembly: GCA_964410385.1. Classification (GTDB taxonomy): domain Bacteria; phylum Bacteroidota; class Bacteroidia; order Bacteroidales; family VadinHA17; genus LD21. Next base: position 4,171 of record CAYPHL010000189.1, read on the forward strand.
CGGGAAGAGGTACAAAGCCTGAACGCAGCCAGGTTCCTGATGGCCCTGTGGTACAGGAAAGTCTGGGGAAGAAAGGTCAAAGCGCCACATACCAGGATCTGCTGAAAGATCCTGTTGATGAAGCGCTCTTTGAATATTTCGTTAAAGCCAGGCTCATGCTCTGGGATGGTAATGCAAATACCCCTATAGGAAAGCCAGGCCTGCTGGCTGATGTTACTCCGTCACCGGATGGCAATTATTTGCTTGTAACACTCATCAGCCGTCCTTTCTCGTATATAGTGCCTTACTATAATTTTCCTTCGTCAACACAGGTCTGGAACCTTCAGGGAGATGTAGTGAAGGTGCTTCATAACGAGCCTCTTGTCGAGAATGAACCCAGAGGGTATGATATGGTTCTCCCGGGGCCCCGGTATTACAGCTGGCGTTCTGATGTACCTGCTTCTGTCTGCTGGGTTGAAGCGCTTGATGAAGGTGATTACAACAATAAGATGCAATATCATGATCAGGTATATATTCTCCCGGCACCCTTCTCGGGAAATCCGCAGAAATTCATTGCCACAGAACTGAGATTTATGGGAATAACCTGGGGGAAAGCCGATTATGCACTGATCACTGAAGGACTGAGTAAAACACGAAACCGGGTAATAAGTTCTTTCAATCCTGCCGCTCCACAGGAGACAAAGAAAAAGATACAGGAATATAATTCAGATGACCGTTACAATAATCCCGGAAGGTTTATGACTGAGCAAAACATCCGGGGAGAACAGGTATTGTTATTCGCCAACAAGGGGAAATCGTTGTACCTGGCTGGCAGCGGCGCTTCCCCTGAAGGCGACAGGCCATTCGTTGATCTTTATGATATTGCACTTAACAAATCTGCAAGGCTCTGGAGGTCTGAAGCTCCGTATTTTGAATCGCCGGAGACATGGCTGGATCCCGGAAAAGGATTGATAATGACAAGCAGACAATCGGTTACGGATGTACCCAATTATTACATCAGGAACCTTAAGAACGGGAAGATAATCCCGGTAACAAAATTTGAGAACCCTTATCCTCAGTTACAGGGGATACAAAAAGAACTCGTAACGTATAAACGTAATGACAGTCTGGGCCTGTCGTTCACTCTTTATCTCCCGGAAGGTTTCACCAGGGGAAAGGATACCCCTCTTCCGACACTGCTGTGGGCTTATCCGAGAGAATTTAATGATCCTTCCGCTGCAGGTCAGGTAAGCGGTTCCCCATATACATTTACACGGATCAGTCCCGCTTCAGCATTGGTTTATGTCACACAGGGATATGCAGTACTCATGGATGCATCATTTCCGATAGTGGGCGCCGACGGCAGGGAACCTAACGATACATTTGTCGAACAGCTTGTTGCAAATGCCGAAGCAGCAATCAATAAGGCAGTTAAGATGGGAGTGACCGATCCGGAAAGAGTTGCGGTAAGCGGACATTCCTACGGGGCGTTCATGACTGCCAATCTTCTTGCAAACAGCAGGCTCTTCGCTGCAGGTATAGCAGAAAGCGGGGCATATAACAGGACCCTGACTCCTTTCGGGTTTCAGAATGAGAGGAGAAACTACTGGGAAGCCCCGGGAATTTACAACAGGATGTCGCCGTTCATGAATGCCGATAAAGTGAAGGATCCGATTCTGCTCATCCATGGAATGGCTGATAATAACAGCGGCACTTTCCCGATCCAGAGTGAAAGGCTTTACAGCGCCCTGAAAGGATTCGGCGCCACTGTAAGGCTCGTTATGCTTCCCAATGAAAGTCATGGCTATGCAGCCCGTGAAACCATACTTCATAAGCACTGGGAGGTGCTGAGGTGGATGGATACTTATGTTAAGAA
>CAYPHL010000190.1:0-5998 GCA_964410385.1 uncultured Rikenellaceae bacterium
TATCTTAGCCTGAAATCAAAAAGCTATGTTAACACGCAGGTCATTTCTATCAAAGAGCGCTCTTGCTGCAACGGCGGTGATAGTTGCTCCTCATGCAGCTGGCAGGGGAAGAAAACCTGATGCCGCTACTGTCCTTAACGGTAAAAAGGTGTTGTTTGTCTGGGGTGGCTGGATGGGCCATGAGCCGGATAAATGCCGGGATATTTTTGTTCCATGGATGCAGTCGGAAGGAGCGAAAGTAACCGTGTCCGATACTCTTAATGCATACCTGGAGCCCGGCTTAAAGGATTTTGATCTGATCATCCAGGCCTGGACAATGGGAACGATAGAAGGCAAGCAGGAAAAAGCATTGCTTGATGCGGTTAAAAGCGGAGTGGGGATCGCCGGATGGCACGGCGGACTGGGTGATTCATTCAGGAATAATACAGAATACCAGTTCATGGTGGGAGGACAATGGGTTGCTCATCCGGGAGGTGTGATTGATTACAGGGTGAATATAACTGATCACAAGGATCCGGTAACAAAGGGTCTGGAAGATTTTGATATGCATTCCGAACAATATTTTGTTCATGTGGATCCGAACGTGAAGGTACTGGCAACAACTACCTTCTCTGATAAACATTCTTCATGGATCGGTGGTAATGTGATTCCTGTAGTATGGAAAAAAGCATACGGGAACGGGAGGGTGTTCTATTCATCTCTCGGCCATATTGCTGCGGATTATAATGTTCCTCAGGCGCTTGAAATACAGAAACGCGGCATCCGCTGGGCTTCAATGAGCAAATATGAACCTATGGAACAGTGGGTACAGCCTGTATACAGGAAAAGTTAATCGTAAAGCTTAAGGAACTCCCGGGAATTTCCGGAATACTCAAGGAAACGGAGAAAATCTGATTTTGATATTACAAGAGTGGCGGTATTTATATTTGGATGAAATGCCAGCCTTTCATATTCAAGAAGTTTCTCATCGATAAATAAATGAACATGATTTTCGTGGTCATTTATCAATCCGAAAGGAGATACAGATCCAGGTTCCAGCCCAAGATATTTTTTTAGCCTTGCATCAGAGGCAAATGTAAGCTTGCCCTGTCTTAGCCTTTTCTCAAGATCGTGAATGTCTAGTTTTCTGAGATGTTCGAGAATAACAAGGTAGTGCCGGTTCCCCTTATGATTCCTGAAAAAAATATTCTTGCATCTGCCGGAATTATAATCTTTCCAGTGAACTATTGCTTCTTCAATGGTTGCAAGAGGAGGATGCTCATGATATTCGTACTGAATACCAAGCCTGTCAAGCACCTCATAAAGTTCTGCCTGTCCCTGCATAGGTACTATGCCGGCTTGATGATATATTTAAGTTCCATTTCAACCAGTTCTGAAAGATCCTCTCCGGCCTCTTTCATGTCGATATCGTCTTCCTCATAGTACCATTCCACAGCAACAGGGGTTCCTGATTCGCGGATCTTTTTAAGTTCAAGAAGGATATCGAGAAGGAATTTTGCAGATGCTGAATTGAAATAATTCAGGTCGATCTTTAAGATCATGGGATTAGTCTCGCTGAAAATCTTATACTTCCCGAGCTTCAACTCACTGTTGAACCTGTCCATCCATTCAATGACCGGATAGTATAATGCACGCACATCTTCGGGAGCAGACATTCCGCTGATAGAAAAATCATTAAGATCAGGGTTAAACCTGATCGTCGGACTTATGTGAGTAGGTTCTATGTTAAGTATTTCCATCACCAGCTGTTTTTACAAAATTGCTATAATATTTTTTATATCCAAAAAAATTTTATCAGTCACTTTCATTGAACAATAAATCATCTTCCTGCTCAGGTCTGTAACCACTATCCTCCTGAAGGTCCTTTCTGCCAGATGATTCCACAGCGAGCCTGTCGCAAAGCTCATTTTCGGGGTGGCCTGCATGACCTTTAATCCAGATGAATCTCACATTATGTTTACGGTAAATATCAAGAAATCTTATCCAGAGGTCAGGATTTTTTGTTTTTCTGAATGATTTTGTCTCCCATCTGAAAAGCCATCCCTTTTCGACAGCATCGGCAACATATTTTGAGTCGGTATAAACTGTCACATTGCTACCCGGCTGTTTAAGCGCCTCCAGTCCTGTAATGACAGCGAGAAGTTCCATCCTGTTGTTGGTGGTAAGTCTGAATCCTTCGGATTTTTCGAGGCGGTGTTTTCCTGAAATAAGTACGACGCCATAGCCACCCGGACCGGGATTACCTTTCGCAGCTCCGTCGGTGTATATTGTGATATTACATGCCATGTGGCAGAACAATCCCGGTATTTGAAAGGAAAAGTTTGATAGCTATTGAAAGAAGGATCACGCCGAATACTTTGCGTAGGATCTGAAGACCTCCATTTCCAAGCAGTTTCTCAAAAACGAAAGTAAGCCTCAGAACCAGGTAAACCACAATCATATTCAGGGTTAGCGCTATAAGGATATTTATTGTCTGGTATTCAGCTTTGAGTGAAAGAATTGTGGTTATTGAACCGGCTCCTGCAATAAGCGGAAAAGCAATCGGGAAAATCGCTCCTCCTCCGTGGGCGTCCTGCTTGAATATTTCAATACCCAGTATCATTTCCATGGCCAGCAGGAAAATTATAAACGACCCTGCAATGGCAAATGATGATACATCAATTCCGAAAACCCCGAGAAGAGGATTGCCAATCAGAAGAAATGCAAGTAAAATTAATGCAGATACAAGTGTTACCTTGATGGAATGAATTTTAACGCCCTTGGATTTGATATCAATAATTATTGGTATCGATCCGGGAATATCGATTATGGCAAAGAGTACCATAAACGCTGCCAGAATCTCAAGAAAACTGATTTGCATATTATAATTTTTATCCGAAAATACTATTCATCGCTCTGCGCCCTGAGCTCTGCGCCCACACCGCTCATCGCTCGCAAGCCAGTTGGCAGTCGGCAGTTGGCAGTTGGCAATTGTTCTCAACCTTAACCTCAACCTTAACCTCATCACTCACGCCTCACACCTCACCTCTCGTCACTCGACTATCGTCATCTCGTCAACCAGGTGACCCGCTCCGGCATAAATATCAATGATCCAGAGTACATATCTGATATCGACAGCAATGGTTCTCTGGACCTCAGGTTCAAAATATACATCGCCGCTCATGGCTTCCCAGTTTCCGTCGAAAGCAAGGCCGATCAGCTCTCCATATGAATTAAGAACCGGGCTTCCGGAATTACCGCCAGTTATGTCGTTTGTTGTCAGGAAGTTAACAGGGAGATAGCCTTTGGATGAGGCATATCTGCCGAATTCTTTATTTCTGTTAAGATCCAGCAGGCGTTGTGGCAGATCGAACTCATAATCGCCGGGCTTATATTTATCGACTACCCCTTCGAGCGTTGTATAATATTTATAGGTAACCGCATCCCTCGGATCATAATCTTTTATTGTTCCATAGGAAAGCCGCATTGTCGAATTTGCATCGGGATAAAGGGTTTTTTCCGGAGCCATTTCCCTCAGGGCAGCTATCCACAACCTCCTGCCTGAAGAAAGATCAGTGTCAAACTTCATAAGTTCTTCCGATAGTGAAGAGCGGATTTGGTTAACTGATCTGACAGTAATGGCAACCGGATCATTTTCAAGTACTTTAAGTTTAGGATTATCCAGGAATGCATTAAATCTCTCTTCACTGGCAAATATTGATCTATTGAACATATCATCAACAAATTTATCGATGTTGCCCTTGAATTTCCTGTCAACAACATTCTTATAGAAATCCGGATGGAATTTCCCAGGGACATCTTCCCTGTAAAGACGAAGCATTGCCTTTGCTGTCTTTTGATCGGTAGGCGGATTATAATCTTTATATAATTCAGGAAGTATATTTTTCAGTCTCACTGATGCATCGGTGATCTTTGTCCGGTCGCCTGATTTCAGAGCTTCGGTAAGTCTGGCTGTATAAGCTGCAAAATCGAAGATCTCACAGCCCCGTGTACATTCGCTGAGGTAATGAAATGCATTCTGGAACTCTGCCCGCCCTTCTACTGATGTTCTTATAAGGTTGAGAGCCTGGCCATATTTCGATTTTCTTGATTCATCTTCATTTAACCAGGTATTGAATTGTTTTTCCGTCTGCTGCTTTTTCTCAATTACATTATTATTTGTAAGCTGGTTATTCTGACCTATTGAGTATTTCCAGTAGTTGGCTGAGCTTGAATATTTTGAAGCATACTGAATATTTACTTTAGGATCGGCGAGCATATCTTCCATCCATAATTCCTGTTTGATACCCCTGATCTTTATTCTGTTCGGATTGGTGATCTTCAACAGTTCATTTACCTCCCATGAAGTATAATATCTCTGTGTTCTTCCGGGATAGCCCATTACCATTGTAAAATCACCCTCGTTGATATCTTTTATTGAGATCTTAAGCCAGTTTTTGGGATTAAGGGGAATATTGTCCGTTGAAAAGGGAGCAGGTAAGCCGTCGGGTCCGGAATAAACTCTGAACATGCTGAAATCGCCTGTATGTCTGGGCCATTCCCAGTTGTCAGTGTCGTCACCGAAGCTGCCGATGGATGACGGAGGTGCACCGACCAGCCTGACATCGGTATATCTTTCATAAACAAGGAGGTAAAAATAATTACCGCCATAGAATGATGAGACGGAAGCCCTGTAACCATTGCCGGCTGTAGCTGCATTCTCGATAGTTATCCGGGCTTTATTTATTGATTCATTTCTTTCGGATTCTGTCATTTCGGATTTTACTCCCGCAAGTACCTGATCTGTAACATCCTCTATTCTGATCAGGAATGAAACTGCTAGCCCCGGGTTCGGAAGTTCTTCTTCCCTTGTCCTGGCCCAGAATCCGTCCCTGAGATAATTGTTTTCCACGCTGCTGTGTTCCTGTATAAATCCGTAACCGCAATGGTGATTAGTAAGAAGAAGCCCCTGTGATGATACAAGTTCGCCGGTACATCCGCCATCCATAAAACTGACGACGGCATCTTTCAGGCTGGCATTATTGAGACTGTAAATATCATTAGCTGAAAGCTTCAGACCAAGATCCGTCATTTTTCCGATGTTAAGCTTTTCTATCATTGGTAAAAGCCACATCCCTTCATCGGCCTTTATAGCAGATCCTAAGCTTAATAAGAAAATAAAAAGTATTGAAAATGATTTCTTCATGAAAATGGTGATTTGTAAATTTTATTCAGGGTGCAAATATAGTTCTACTTTGACAGAATATAAAACAATTTGTTTTTCAGCTTTTTTGACACTACACGAAAGAGAATAGCCATCAGCCTAAGGAGCATTTTAATAATGAAAAATGCAGTAATTAATAGAAATATAGGTAAATAAGTTTCCCCTCCTTTTTTCAAGGAGGGGTGGCCAGACCACAAAATCATCTAATGTACAAGAATATAAATGGTCTGGCCGGGGTGGTTTATGTTATTCTGAGAACTAAGTTCCCTTTTCCTGATTACTTTTTAACCACCCCGGCCGGGTAAAGGATAATTGTAAACATTTCAAAATTTGCAATCCCGGCCACCCCTCCTTTCAAAGGAGGGGAAACTTACGTGCCTACAATCCAGATAATTACTGCAGTTTTTGTTATAAAATATTTCTAAGGTTGATGGCTATGCCTTTAAGGGAGAAAGCAGAAAAACTAATGTTCCCTTTAAGGATCAAGGGTAAAAACAGGACGATTTTTTAAATCCATTAAAGTAGAATTAGATTATTCAGAAGTAAGAACATTTGAACAAACGAAGTCAGAATGCAGAAGTATATTGTTCTTCATTCTTCATTCTTCATTCGATTGTTCTTCATTCTTACTTAATACAATAACTCACCAAAATCAGGAAAGAGTCTTAAAACTCAATTGACATCTGAGTGTTGTAGAGAGTGAAGGATCTCCTGTGGTAGGGCGAAAGACCGTGATTAAAGATTGCCTCCCTGTGATACCTGGTACCATATCCCTTATTCCTGTTCCATCCGTAG
>CAYPHL010000191.1:0-5956 GCA_964410385.1 uncultured Rikenellaceae bacterium
GCGGAGGGATCACTTAAAAACGGGAAAATTATTATTGAACCTACTTCCGGGAATACCGGAATAGGCCTTGCAATGATAGGAGCTGTAAAAGGATATAAGGTTGAAATAGTGATGAGCAGCGCGGTATCTGTTGAAAGGATAAAAATGATAAGGGCTTTCGGTGCAAAGGTAACCCTTACCGACGGCAAACTGGGAACAGACGGAGCCATTCTTAAAGCCAGAGAACTGATAAGCCGTTTCCCCGATAAGTATTTTATGCCTGATCAGTTCTCCAATAAGTATAATAATATAGCGCATTATAAAACGACAGGAGAGGAGATATGGAAACAGGCAAACGGGAAAATCGACTATTTTGTTTCCGCCATCGGAACATCCGGTACTATAATGGGTGTCGGAAAATCTCTGAAAGAGAATGATCCCAGGATCAGGATTGTCTGCGCACATCCTGTAAAAGGGCATTACATTCAGGGATTGAAAAACATGGAAGAAGCTATCGTGCCTTCAATCTATGATCCTTCTAATATTGATGAGACTATAATGGTCGAAACGGAAGAAGCCTGGAAAATGTCGCTGAAAATAATCAGGGAAGAAGGAATATTTGTCGGAATGAGCAGCGGTGCTGCAATGTATGCAGCTTTGAAAATTGCTGAAAAAACAAAATCAGGGAACATCGTGGTGATTTTCCCTGACAGAGGGGAAAAGTATCTGAGTACGGATCTGTTTAAAGAATATTCGAATTGATTGTCTTTGAAGTAAGAATGAAGAACATTTGAAGTAAGAATTCAGAAGTTTAACTTCTTAATTCGCTGTTCGTTTGTTCTTCATTCTTACTTAATAAATAACCCGGGACCTATACGTTCTCCGGTACTATATACGGTGGCCGGTAGTCTCTTGTTAGCATAAGATCAGCTTCGGGATCATTCGCAAAATTTTCGTATTCACTCATGAATTTCAGCTTGCGGTCTAATCTGTAGCTGATATTTGCCAGATGAACAAGGCTTGCAGAATAAAATCCTTCATTTATTTCGCAGTTCAGCATTTCTCTTTTACCGGCCCGCAGTGATTCCAAAAAATTGGCAAAATGATTTCCCCCGTCGCTGCCCTCTACAGGTTTGGATCCTGCAAATGGTTCTCTTTCCCGTCTCCTGAATGCACTCCAGGTGTCTCCGTTTATTTCAAGATATCCTTCCGATCCATAGAAAAGATTGCCTATTTCAAGACCATTCCTGCCTTCCTGGTTTGTATACCTTCCCCTGGTTTCAAACTCCAGCAGGGTCCCGTCGTCATATTTGAATGTCGCAGTCTGAATATTAGGAGTCTCCTGGGAAGTTTTGCTGTTGCCATATGTCATGACATCCCCATAAACCATATTTCCTTTTACCTGATTTTCAGGGGAATCTTCATCTTTCCGAAATCCGTATATGCCTCCTGTGGAACAAACCGATACCGGATGCTCAAGCTTATTGAGTCCCCAGCGGGCAATATCGAACTGGTGAGGACCCTGATTGCCGGTATCACCGTTTCCTGTATCCCAGTACCAGTGCCAGGAGTAGTGACTTCTTTTTTCGTTATAAGGTCTCCACTGGGCCGGGCCAAGCCACCTTTCATAATGGAAGGAGGCAGGAGGCGTTGAATCCTTTGCATATCCATATGAATCACGGGCCTTGAAGCACAGGCCTCTGGCCATATATATTTCTCCTATACCGCCATCGTGAAGGAACTTTATTGCTTCCCGTACATTTTTTGAAGAACGGTTATTATGTCCTACCTGTACGAGCACATTATATTTTCTTGAAGCTTCTACCATCTTCCTGCCTTCGAAGATATTATGACAGGCAGGTTTTTCGATATAAACATGTTTCCCTGCCTGGCAGGCCCAGATTGTGGCAAGGGCATGCCAGTGATTGGGAGTAACAATTGAAACGGCATGTATCTCCTTATCATCCAGGACTTTGTGTATATCCCATTCGGTCTTTGGCTTCATTCCTGTTTTATCTGCAACGAGCTTTGCCTTCGGTGCGAAAAGCTGTTCATCAGTATCACAGAGAGTTGTCAAGGCCACATTATGGCTCTTCCCCAGGGCACACCATTCATTTATATGGACACTTCCCTGGTTCCTGATACCTATCAGAGCCAGATTTATCCGATCATTGGCTCCCTGGACAGCAGAATAGGATTTGGCGCTTAATCCAAGACCGCCCATTGCAATCCCGGCCGTGCCAATGGCACTTGTCTTTATGAACTCTCTTCTCTTTGTCATGATTCAGATATTTTGAATGGTTACTGTTTCTGTAAAAATAGATAATTACAATCAATTTTTATCAATTCCGTCAAAAACTGATTTCTCGTTTTCAGGAACAGGTACATTAGATCTCACAAGACAAAGTTTTGTTTCATGCCTGTGAAAATAAATCCCCTGACTCTGAAAATTCCTGATAACATAGTTGCCATATTCCTTGCATGTCATATCTGTGCCTTTCAGCGGCTGATCGCCAATCCACGACAGATCAAGAGTTCCGGGATATGAAACACCTTCCAGGTTGTAAAGTTTTTTTGGTTGCCATGGTTCCAGTCCCATTCTTGTCAGTTCCGGCCAGTGATCGGTTTTTCCGCCTGCCGTCTCGAAAGCTGTCAGCCCAGCCCTTCCTGATACTTTATGCCCGGGTTTGTCGTAATCACCATATACACCTTCATGAGTTATGATGATGTCGGGTTTATATGCCCTTATTGCGGCTACCATTCTTCTGACAATATTTTCCTCACCTTCCCATAGCCGCTGATTAAAATGATAGTAATTGGCCCCGTTATTACCTGTCTCGAACTGGTAGAAATTATTTGCGGTACCTACCCCTGTCATCCAGATATTCCTGTCATGTTCAAGATTATATGTTTCTTCATATTCACTGCTGTGAACATCGCTCATTACACCCACATCGACTATTTTCCTGTCTTCATTGATCGTATAATATGCAAAAAACGAATTGAAATGGATCGGGGCATCATCGCCATGGGCCATCATTGTCATGATGTCGATCTTATTTTCAGTACCATTGAGGATATTCCACGTCAGTCCTTTATCAGATGAAGTGATTATTTTTTCTCTTTCACCGGCCACGAAAAGTTTTCCGGTATTATCGGCCCACAGAGCTCTCAGCCATTCAGAGCTTCCTGTATTGCGGAAGGTCCAGTTCCTGCCTCCGTCTTCTGTTGTCATAATTTTGTTTCCGAGTTCTCCAACAGCATAACCCCTTTGAGGATCAACAAAGCAAACGCTTCGCAGTTCCATCAGTTCCCTTATTTCACGTGAATAAAAGGTAGCCGATGGTTCCCATGAATTTCCTCCGTCCGATGAGATCAGGATAGTACCATTCTGTCCTACGATACAACCGGTTGATCCGTTAAAGCAGATATCCCTGTAGATTGGTTTGAATCCGTAGAATCTCCTGTCAGGCAACGCTTCGATCATCTTCCATGATTTCCCCCCGTCGGTAGTTTTTATTAATGTTTCATTCAGGCCGACTGCGAAGCCGGTATTCTGGTCGGTGAATGTCATACCGTAAAGCCAGTTCAGAGTTCCTGTTGTGGGAAGTTCATCCCAGTTCCTTCCGCCATCATTCGTTTTCAGCAGAAAACCTCTCTCACCAGCAGCATAGCCTGTTTTTTCATCAGTAAAATGCAGCGCGAACAAATGTCTTCCCCTTTCCCCGTACTGGCATTCCCAGGTTTTCCCACCATCGGTGGTATGAAAAATATAACCATAACCTCCGCGCCTGTCATGCCTCATGGATTTATTTGTTTCCGCAATTCTAATCCTGCCACCTGCGGCCCAGCCCTCCTTTTCATTTACAAATTTCACCCTGTACAGATCTGCATCAGAATTAATATGTACTTTTTCCCATGTTCTGCCGGAATCCTCTGTTCTCAAAATGGTTCCCATAGCTCCGACTGCCCATCCCGCATTGCCTGTGAAGGTTACATCCATCAGGGGGTATCCGGCTCTTAACGGAGGATGCGGAACTGACCTGTAATATAACGACGATTGAAGGATGCCTATGCTGTTATCAACATGATCGAGTATGATCTCAGCCTGTTTTAACTGGTCAGATGTTCCTGTCTTTACAGATGCCAGCTCTTTTGTGAGTTCACCGGTCAGGTTATTATCTGCTTTTGAAAATCTCTCCAGAAGCGACCGGATTTCTTTATTTCTTCTTTCAATACAGGATCTGAAAACAGAAGGATTTCTGATTGAGACACCTGAAAGGTAACCAAATTTTGCAGGATTGAAAAAATCATTTCCCGTAAATTTCCATGCCTGTAACTCGTAGTCTTTTCCCGGAAGTAAAAGGTTACGGAAAATATTTATACCCCATGTGTCTGAATAATCAACGGGAATGTCCAGTGACCTCATGTCGATCATCAGCTCCGCGCCCCAGCCGGCAGATGTATTGAAGATATCGGCCTTTGCCACGGGCGTCCATTCGTTCCGGGGCTCCCCGAATTTGTCATAATGAGTTCCTTTTATTTCACCCCGGTTATTTAATACTATGAGGTAATAATCCTGGTGAATATTATCTGCATTCCGGGAACGTGGTTGAAGTATAATCCAGAAACATTCGTTGCTGAACAAGGTCTGGTCAACGAAAACACCATTCACACCTGCCATCTGGGCATCCATGCCCTCACCAAGCCTGCCGGATGTGCCATCACTTTTTTCAATGTTAGCTCCGTCGGCTTTTAAACTGAAGCAAAGAAAATTACCGGACAAACCTGCAGCTGCCTGTGCTGTATTTGATGTTATGCGTCTCCCCGTTTTATCTGACATGGCAATTTTTAATATCTCCCTGTCCTGCCACAGCCCGGGGTCTTCCATTTTATTAACAGCCGGGACAGATGACATTTCTCTGATATTTGCGTACTTTTCTTCCTGTAAGGTAAGATCGGGTTTGATCTCCTGCAAAAAGTCCGGCCTCGGCCAGTAATAGGAAACAAGTCCTGATTCGCGCACCATACCCCCCTGCTGAACCGTTATTCCGGCAGCGGAACGGCTTACTTCCGCTGAGCGATCTTTATAGCTCGAATGACGGAATTCAAGATTCCATTTCCATCCCGGATCAGAATAAACATCCAGTCCGGCAAAGGGGATAATCATTTCAACCTGCCAGCTGTCTGATTTGCGGACAACATTTACAGTTGCAGATGAATTCCATGAAGAATAATAAAATCCTTCAAGGTAGGGATCAAAATAAGAATCCCAGATGATGCCATCAGGATTAACTGCAATTGAATAAGAATAATCACGGCCATGAATTATATTATCAGGAAGCCATGGCTTAAGGTCAACCTGAATATAATCATCCGAAGTGATCAGTCCGTCTTTCTCCTTCATCTTAACCGTAAATCCGTCAGGCTGATCGACAAACCAGAAAAGATAGATTTTTGTGCTGTCATATAATACCTTTACCGAGGTTTTATCAATGCTGTTCTTCCCTGAAATGAACGGAGTAACCGTAAGTGCATCTGACCACTCAGGTTCTTTCATCTCGCCATCGGCATTTATATCTAAACCGGGGGTGACTTTTACAATTTGATTCAACTGTCTGCCGTTTGGAGAACGGGATGAAATAAGTCTGTTTCCCCTGACAATATTCTCTTCTCCGGTAGCATGGTATTTCTGAGAATACCCGGTTAAGCCATTGATGAAGAGTATTATCGCAAACAGAATACTGATTGTTTTATTTCTCATGATATTTCTGGTCAGTTAAATTGTCCGGATGATAAGGTTATTATGTATCAAATTTAACATGTTCCATAAAATACTGAAATTTTTAGCCTGCTAATTATCCATATTTTAATGCAGAGGCTTCGGAGTTTTCCTTCCTTCCTTTGTGTCCTTAGTGCTTAGTGGTTAAGTTTTTTAACCACAAAGAGCACAAAGGATTGCGCAAAGAGCACAAAG
>CAYPHL010000192.1:0-2091 GCA_964410385.1 uncultured Rikenellaceae bacterium
GTTCTTTAAAAATAAACGCTGTGCTTGAGGGTAAAAATGATCTTAAGGTGGATGGCCTCAAAATTTCAGGAAATGCCGAACATATTTACCGGGAAAGAGTACTGCATCACGGAACACTTTTATTTGATGCTGATCTGGAAAAGTTAAGACGATCATTACGAAAAGACACTTCCGGATATGTCACAAGGGCAATAGCTTCAAATCCTTCAAAAGTGACGAACCTCAAAGGAAGAACAGCTGGAATAAATGATGCCGGTGAATTCAAGGAGATAATGCAGGAATACTTCCTCGGATCTGAAGGAAATACACAAGTAGTTCTGACAACTGACGAAGAAAAGCTGATAAATTCTCTTGCAGAGACCAGGTACCGGACCTGGGAGTGGAATTATGCATATGGTCCGGAATATGTTTTTAATAACAGTTTCGAGATTGGAAATTGTAATTATACCTGCAGGATCCCCGTAAAGGACGGCATTATCAGGGAATTTGAAATCGAGGGAACCGGTCCACTGGCTGAGCCCGGATTAAATATTACCGGAACCAGGCACATGCCGGAAGATTTATTGAGGGCTTTTGATAAGGGAAAAATAAAAATATCAGGACCGGATATTTATAAGTTCTTTTAAGTACAATATATAGAGTTTGCACCCTCTGTGGACCTCTGTGTATCCTCTGTGTCTCTCTGTGTAATAAAAAGAATTATAAGAACTTACACAACTTGCCCCGATTTATCGGGAGAGGAGATCCGGAGGTACACAGAGGTCACAGAGGGTAAGGTAATTGTTTAATGTATGGATATTTTGAAATCAATATTGATATGGCTGATCGGGATAGCATTTATTCTGGTATTTTTCCCGCTTACATTCTTAATCTGGCTGATTGTACTTCCCTTCGATAAGAAGCGGACAGTTGTACATTGGCTGCTGATATACCAGTCATTCATCGTATCGCATATTATGCCGATATGGAAGATAAAAGCCGAAGGCAGGGAGAAGGTGGATAAGGAAACGACGTATGTTGTCATCTCAAACCATCAGTCTATACTCGATATACTGCTTATGAATTCACTGCGTTTGAAGTATAAATGGATAAGCAAGATCGAGAACATGAAAGTCCCTTTTATAGGCTGGTACCTGAGAATGGCGGATTATATTGTTATTGACCGCGGCAATCCCGAGAGCAAGGAAAAGATGATTGAAGATGCATTACTCTGCCTGAAAAAAGGTATGTCAATAATGATTTTTCCTGAAGGGACAAGGTCGGTCGATGGTGAGATCGGCTTCTTTAAACGGGGTGCATTCCAGCTTGCAATTTCAGCGAACAAGCCAATCCTGCCTGTACTGATTGATGGTTCCGGTGGCATTCTGCCAAAGCACGGACTTATATTCGGAGGATTCCATAAAATAACAATAAGGATATTCGATCCTGTTTTTCCCGCATCCTTCGGGACCGATGACTGTGATCTTCTGGCTCTTAAATTTCATGATATGCTGGCTGACGAACTGATACGACTGAGGACTGACAACCAAAGGAAATGACACACGATCCTTACTACCGGAGAATACTTCACAGGATGGGATACTATGACTACCAGCGGGGGCTGATAGTCAATCATCTGGCTCAGGATCACGGCTGGTTTGAACACCAGCAAAAGTGCAGGGAGTTCATATTAAAGGCAATTGATGTTTTTGCTCCGGAGAAGGTAACGGTACTGGGAAGTGGCTGGCTGCTGGAATTGCCACTTCTTGAAATGACTGAAAGAGCAGGTGAAATACGTCTGGTGGATATAATTCATCCCCCTGAAGTAATTGTCCAGACAAAAGAAATCAGGAACATTAAACTGATTGAAGACGATATTACGGGAGGGCTTATTGAGGAGGTGTGGAAGAAAGCCGGTAACCGGACATTCTTTAATAAACTGCCATCCATCGGGCAGATAAAAATTCCTGAATATGATGCCGGGAACCCCGGACTGATCATTTCACTTATGGTATTGACCCAGTTGGAAAGCCTTCCGGTAAGGTTGCTTGAGAAAAAAGCAAAAAAAGATGAAAATGCATTATTGAATTTCAGAAAGAATATACAGGCTAA
>CAYPHL010000192.1:2191-5888 GCA_964410385.1 uncultured Rikenellaceae bacterium
ATTCTTACTTATCTTTCTTTTGAACTGTCGAAATACACAGGTTTCGCAGCCCTTGTTTTCTTTGTCTCACTCTTTCTGTTCCTGCTAAGGAGTGATTCTCTTCATTCTTCACACAGGATATACCTAGAAAACCTTGTAAGGATAAATACTGATGAAGCAAAAGCCCTTGACGGTGATTTTTCAATGTTCAAAGACGGTAGTCCTTTTATCAGACAGGACCATGATTTTTCATACGATACTGATATCTTCGGCCCTTCATCATTATTCCAGTTCCTGTGCAGGACATGTACAGGCTATGGAAGCCGGGTCCTGGCTGAATGGCTTTCAGATCCGTATTCTGTCTCCTCATCAATGGAGGTGCGACAGGAGGCAATAAAGGAATTATCCGGCAAAGATCTTTGGAGAAAGAGCTTCCTGGCCACAGGAATGAATACGGAACTGGATCAGCAGCAAATATCGGATTTTACTGACTGGCTCTCCGGGGAGGATCATATGCTGACAACCTTATACCGGAAATGGATAATGTGGCTTTTACCTGCCCTTAACCTGGTTTCACTTGTTCTTGTCATTATGGGCCTGATAAGCTATGTTGTTTTAATTATCTTTTTACTGACAAGTTTCCTTTTTGTGCTGAAAGATCTGAAAAGGACATCATCAATACATGAAGAACTTACCGGACGTTACAGATTTATTGATTCATTGGGAAAGCTGCTCGATCTGATTAATAGTGAATCATTTGAGTCTTCACTTATAAACAGCATGAAAACCGGCGTTTCAGGAACAGACAGGTCGGCAGTTAAAGCTCTGAGGGAGCTGGGAAGAATAATAAGTTCCTTTGACAGCAGATTGAACATATTTGCAGGATTTTTACTTAACGGATTGCTGTTATGGGATCTGCATTGTGTAAGAAGACTTGAAAAATGGAAGATGACATACAGGGAGCAGTTTCCGCTCTGGCTTAAGATGATTGGCCGGATTGATGCGTTCATAAGCCTGGGTAATTATACTTATAATAACCTGGAATGTTCATTTCCGGTTATTTCAGCAGACGGCACCCCTGTATTCAGGGCTGTCCGGCTTGGGCATCCTCTCATTCATGAGAAGGAAAGGGTATGCAATGACTTTGAGCTTGATGAGAAGGGGCAGATTTGTATTATAACAGGAGCGAATATGGCCGGGAAGAGCACATTTCTGAGATGTGTAGCCGTAAATTATATACTTGCAATGGCTGGTGCTCCTGTCTGTGCTGAAGAGCTCAGATTTATACCCCTGAAGCTTTTTACAAGTATGCGTACCACCGATTCGCTTTCCACCAATGAGTCCTATTTTTATGCAGAATTAAAAAGGCTGGGATTACTGAAACTAAAGATACAGGAAGAAGAACCTATGTTCTTCCTGCTGGATGAGATTCTTAAAGGCACCAATTCAGAAGACAAAAGCCAGGGATCAAAAATCTTCATTGACAAGCTGATCGGGATCGGAGGAACAGGATTGATAGCAACCCACGATCTCTCGCTTGGGAAACTGGAAGAGAATTATCCCGGAAGAATAATCAATAAATGTATAGAGGTGGAGATTGATGGTGAAAAAATTAATTTCAATTATATTCTGCGCGACGGAATAGCCAGAAACAGGAATGCAGTACTTCTTATGAGACAAATGGGAATACTGGATTGACCGGTTACAGTAGAACCCCTTAATTTATTGAACCGGTTTTTATCTTACATTGGAATTGATATCCAGCAGTTTATTTAAAAATCACAGGTTATATTACCGGATTATTGTTGAAAAATTGCCTGCAAATGGCTTTTGTATTTAACTATATTTGCGCAAAATTTCCGGTCAATGACTGTAGTCGGTTATTCTGAAGAGCATATTAAAACACTTGAGTGGCGTGAACATATCAGGCTGAGGCCCGGTATGTACATTGGCAAGCTCGGGGACGGCTCTTCACAGGATGATGGTATTTATGTCCTTCTGAAAGAAGTGATGGATAATGCCATCGATGAATACATGATGGGTTATGGAAAGAAGATCGATGTTTCGATCAACGGCAGGGAAGTCAGAGTTCGTGATTATGGCCGGGGAATTCCTCTTGGGAAAGTAATAGATGCAGTTTCCAGGATGAACACCGGTGCGAAATATGATTCCAAGGCTTTCAAGAAATCAGTAGGTCTTAACGGCGTAGGTGTAAAAGCTGTAAATGCTCTCTCGTCAAAATTCATTATAAGGTCGATCCGCGACGGACAGCTGAAAATGATCGAGTTTGAACACGGATTGACTATTAAAGATCATCCTCAGAAGGTAACAGATGAAGAAAATGGTTGTGAAGTGATCTTCCAGCCTGATGAAAACATGTTCGGCAACTATTTCTATATGTCGGAATATGTTGATACAATGCTCAGGAATTACGTATACCTCAATACCGGGCTTGTTATCAACTTCAATGGTAACAAATTCCTTTCCAGGAATGGTCTTGCCGATCTGCTGAATGACAGCATGGAAAAGGAGGGTCTCTATCCTCTGATCCATCTTAAAGGTGAGGATATTGAACTGGCATTCACTCACGGGTTACAGTATGGCGAAGAGGTCCAAAGCTTTGTCAATGGTCAGAATACAACCCAGGGAGGTACACATCTTCATGCTTTCCGTGAAGCCATCGTCAAAACAATAAGGGAGTTTTACAAGAAGGATTATGATCCGTCGGATATCAGATCTTCAATTATTGCTGCCATAAGCATTAAGGTTGAAGAACCTATTTTCGAGTCGCAGACGAAAACAAAGCTGGGATCGAAAGATATGGGGCCCGGCGCTCCTTCAATAAGGAACTACATTAATGAATTTGTAAAGAAACAGCTTGATGATTACCTTCATAAGAATCCGGAAACAGCAAGGATCCTTCTGAAGAAGATCCAGGATTCCGAGAAGGAGAGGAAAGCAATATCCTCAATTCAGAAACTGGCAAGGGACAGGGCAAAGAAGGTCAGTCTTCATAACAGGAAACTGAGGGATTGCAGGATTCATTATAACTCGGGTGATGCGAAGAAGCTTGATTCGACGATCTTCATCACCGAGGGTGATTCGGCAAGCGGATCAATAACAAAGTCGAGGAACGTTGAGACCCAGGCGGTCTTCAGCCTCCGGGGAAAACCCCTGAACTCCTTCGGGCTCACGAAGAAGATAGTATATGAGAATGAGGAATTCAACCTGCTCCAGGCTGCACTTAATATCGAAGAAGGTATTGAAAATCTCAGGTATAATAATGTGGTGATAGCAACCGATGCGGACGTTGACGGAATGCATATCAGGCTTCTGCTGCTGACATTCTTCCTCCAGTTCTTTCCCGATCTTGTAAGAAAGGGGCATGTTTATATTCTGCAGACACCCTTATTCAGGGTAAGAAATAAAAAGGAAACACGTTATTGTTATACTCCTGAAGAGAAATTAAAGGCGGTTGAGGCTCTTGGGCCCAATCCGGAGATAACGAGGTTCAAGGGCCTTGGTGAAATATCTCCTGATGAATTCGGAAATTTCATCGGGAAGGATATGCGCCTTGAGCCTGTGAGAATGAGGAAAGCAGATGCTGTAAACAGTTATCTTGAATTCTACATGGGAAAGAACACTCAGGAGAGGCAGGATTTCATTATTGAGAACCTGAGAATTGAAGAAGATCTTGTTGAGACTGAAATATAAAAGG
>CAYPHL010000193.1:0-5837 GCA_964410385.1 uncultured Rikenellaceae bacterium
AGATCTGCCAGGGCGATGGCTGCAGCAGCTTCAACAATAACCGGCATTCTCAGGGCAATGCAGGTATCATGACGGCCTTTTACCTTTAAGGTTTCCATCATTTTTGTTTCAAAATTGAAAGTCGACTGCTCTATTCCCGTTGAAGATGTCGGTTTTACAGCCACCCTGAAAATTATATCATTCCCGTTCGTTATTCCTCCGTTAATACCGCCGGCATTGTTTGTGGATGTTTTACCATTGCTGTCAGTAAAAGGATCATTATGGACAGAACCTTTCATTCCTGCTGCTGCAAATCCCGATCCGAATTCGATCCCTTTAATTGCAGGTATTGAGAATACCAGATGACTGAGGACAGATTCGAAGGAATTGAAAAAAGGCTCACCAAGACCTGCCGGAACATTCCTTATGACACATTCGATAATCCCTCCGATGGAATCATGTTCCTCAACTGCCTTTTTTACTGCTGCACCTATATCAGCCGATCCGCCGGCAGAAATGAGATTTGCTGATACAATAATATCACCTGTGAGCTTTTTCGCAATCACTCCGGCAACTACCAGCCCCCATGTTATCCTGCCCGAGAAATGTCCGCTCCCTCTCAGATCAGAAAATCCGAAATACTTGACCGATGATGTGAAATCGGCATGTCCCGGCCGGGGCATCTTCCTGAAGTCATCATAATCTGCAGATATCTTATCCTTATTACTGGTAAGAATAACCACAGGAGAACCTGTCGTAAAACCATTGTAAACTCCGCTGAATATTTCAGGCAGATCAGGTTCACGGCGCGCAGTTGTCCCTGAAGCTCCGCTTTTCCTTCTTTCAAGATCAGGGAGAAAATCTGCAGGACTTATACTTATACCGGGTGGACAGCCGTCGATGACCACACCAATCGCATGACCATGCGACTCGCCAAATAAAGATATCCTGAATAAAGTTCCGAAGGAATTCATAAAACTATATTTTACCTGTTATTAATGCGCCTGTAAAAATCAATCACCTCTATGACCGGCAGCCTCTTCACCATTGGTTTCCCCGGTTCTTCAATAAAAACGAAATGAATATCTGTCCCGGCTTTCTTTTTATCGTGTCGTATCAGTTCTTCCATTACTCCGGAAGGAATACTATACCCGGATAAAAGACAATATTTTTTCAGGATGTTGATAATCCGTTCGTAATGAACATTTTCCAGATACCCGAGTTCTTTTGACCATGCTGCTGCAAGCTCCATCCCCGAGGCAACGGCAATGCCATGCTTAATACCAAGGTGAAGCTCAAATGCATGGCCAAAGGTGTGACCAAAATTAAGTACTCTCCTGAGACCTGTTTCCTTTTCATCTTGCGAAACGACCGATGCCTTGTATTTAACCGATCTGACAAGAAGTTCCGAGAGAACCTTGGTATCACGCTTTATTACCCTGTCATACTTATCTTCAAGGATATCAATAATTGTGACATCTCCGATTATTCCGGTTTTGATCAGTTCTGCAAGTCCGGACAGATATTCCTCCTCAGGCAATGTTTTCAGCATCGCCGTATCACAGATAACAAATTCGGGCTGTCTGAAATTTCCGATCACATTTTTTACCTCTCCCAGGTTTACCCCGTTCTTTCCTCCGGTGCTTGCATCGACCTGGGACAACAGTGTAGTTGAAACGAATCCGAATGAAACGCCCCTCATATATACTGATGCAAGAAAGCCGGTGATATCGCAAACCACTCCTCCTCCGATACCCAGTATGAAGCCTGTCCGGTCAATGCCCGAATTCAAAAGCTCCTCTGCAAGATACCGGATTGTATCCAGCTGCTTACTCTCCTCTCCCGGTGCCAGCTTAAGTACGCGAAACGGGGGAAACCTGTCACTGTATAGGTCATATACATTATTATCGGTGATTATAATCACTGACTTGCCGGGAAGCATTTCCCTTACATTCTCCCAGTTATATCCTAAATATATCCTGGATCCTGATCCACCGGTATCAACAGATATTAATTCCAAAACGTACTCATTTTCAGGTTAAAGTTATAAAATCCCTGCTGGTATCAAAATCAATAACAGGTGATATTAATAATACTCTCAAAGCACATGTTAAAAATACAAATATAAAATTCATTAAATTCACCGGTCAGCAGATTGAATGAACAGATGACATTAAAAGAAAGATACAGGCTTGTTTTTGAGTATTTCGCAAAAAACCGCCCTGTTGTTGAGACAGAACTGGAATACAGTGATCCTTTCGGGCTTATTGTTGCAGTCATATTATCGGCACAGTGCACTGACAAAAGGGTCAATATCATAACCCCGGCCCTGCTTCAAAGGTTTCCGGATGCCGGATCAATGGCAAAAGCTGAGCAGTCGGAGATTTTCAGCTATATTAAATCGTGTTCATACCCTAACAACAAAGCAAAGCACCTGTCCGAAATGTCAAAGATGCTTGTACGAGATTTTAACGGGAAAGTACCATCTGAACCGGAAATACTCCGTACACTTCCGGGCGTCGGAAGAAAGACAGCGAATGTGGTTGCATCAGTTGTTTTTAAAAAACAGGTAATGGCTGTTGATACTCATGTTTTCAGGGTTTCAGCCAGATTAGGACTGACTGTAAATGCAAAAACCCCTGAAAAGGCTGAGATGCAGTTAACCGGAAACATTCCTCCTGAAATGATGCATAATGCGCATCACTGGCTAATCCTGCACGGGAGATATATATGCAAGGCCAGGAAACCACTTTGCGGGGAATGCGGACTCACCGGCATCTGTAAATACTACTTATCTGGCTTCGCATCAGGCAGTTCATCGCATAAAAACTGAATTTCAGCCGTCAGGTCATTGCGGTTCCGTGATTATTTGCTAATTTTAGGCCGCAATACATAAACTGTCTGATGAATTACAGAACTAAGTTTAGAGAACTTGAGGAGAAATATGTTCTTCTCGAAAAAGAACTTGCATCTCTTCGTTCACAGGGCAGGAAGGATGTGACAGTTAAAACTACTGAGACTGATATCCTCGACGGGATATTCTCCACTGTAAGCAGTTACCTTGCGCTATTCAGGAAATGTGATGACGGCAGGTTTTATATAACAGGCCTCAACAGTAAAGTTGAGGAGGTGGAGTTCATTGACAGGAATGAGGTTATAGGAAAAGCTGTGGATGAAACACCACTGGCTGAAAGACCCAGACTGATTGAACTCATAAGCCACATTTACGAAACAGGTGAGGCAAATAAAATATCCGTATCTCCCACAGGCGATGACACTGAAGGAACCTATATGGGATTCCTTGTATCATCCGGAAACATAATTATTACCTGGGAACCGGGATATCTTCAGAAAATAAATGCCGATCTGAAAAGGAACAGGGCTGAATTCGAGAATTTTGCCAATATGCTCCCTGAAATGATATATGAGGTCGATCTGAATGGTAAGATTATTTTTGCCAACACCCAGGCCCTCCAGGCTTCAGGATATACAGTGGAAGAAATGAGAAAGGGACTCTATATAAGCCAGTTCTTTCCTGAAAACTATAAAAGGATGATTGAAAACCTTGCGGCTATAAAGAATCCCGAGGATATCTCAAGTAATGAATACTATGCCAGAAAAAAGAACGGTGAAGTATTTCCTGTTGTAACTCATTCATTTGCAATATTTCACAATGACAGGATAATCGGATACAGGGGGACTGTCACAGATATCAGCAAGCACAAGGAATATGAGGAACAGATCACAAGGGAAAAGGCATTTCTTGAGCATCTTATAGACTCTACACCCCTGGCTATTGTAATTTCGGATGTTCCCGGCAGGATAACGATGGTCAACAGGGAATTCACGAACCTGTTTGGTTATACTTCAGTGGAAGCAGTCAACAGGAATATAAACGATCTGGTTGTTCCAAATGAGCTCAGGGAAGAAGCCGAAAGTATTGACAAACTTGCTACTGAGCGCCACAGGGTAATAAGGGAAACAATAAGAAAAGATAAATACGGTAACAGTATACAGGTTTCCCTCACCTCTACTGCAATAATGGTCAATAATGAAGCGGCTGCTTTTGTCGGAATATACAGAGATATTACAACCGAGAAGAAAAATGCTCTTCAACAGGAGGTCCTGTATAATATTTCCTCCGCTGCACTTCAGCAAATGGACCTGAAAGAGCTTTATCCGATTATTGAACGCGAACTGGGGCGGATATGGAATACAAATAATTTTTATATAGCTCTCTATGATAAGAAGAATGACACCCTGTCCATGCCATTCTTCGCCGATGAGAAAGATAATTTCCGTGAAGCTCCTGCCAGAAAGACAATTACGGGTTGGGTCATTCACAGAAAAAAGTCAGCTCTTCTCAAGGAGAAAGATCTCATGAAGCTTGAAGAATCGGGTGATGTGGAACTGGTAGGTACTCCCTGTAAGGTATGGATGGGTGTTCCTCTTAAGGTCGACGACGATGTAATAGGGGTTTTGTGCCTTCAGGATTATAATGATGAGAATAAATTTTCACAGGACGATCTATATGTTCTAGATTTCATCGGTAACCAGACAGCAATTGCTCTGCAGAGAAGGATCATGCTCGATAATCTGATAACTGCCAGGCAGAAGGCCGAAGAAGCTGCCCAGTCGAAGCAGATCTTTATGTCGACAATGAGCCATGAGATAAGAACGCCTCTTAATGAAGTGATCGGTATTACAAACCTTCTCCTTCAGGGCAATCCGAGGGAGGATCAGATGGACTATATCAAAACTCTCAGATTTTCAGGAAATCATCTTCTTACTCTTGTGAATGATGTTCTTGATTACAATAAGATGGAATCCGGCAAGATCATTTTCGAACAGATCAGATTTAATCTTAATGATTTCCTCGATGAGATAGTGAGATCTTATTCTTTCAGATCTAAAATCAAACAGCTTGATTTCTCTATAAGGAAAGAAGGCAATCTGCCGGTTAATGTCATCGGTGACCAGATAAGGCTGAACCAGATCCTTTCGAACCTGCTTTCAAATGCACTTAAGTTTACAAGGCAGGGTGGTATTACTGTTACGATAAAGGAACTGGAGAGAAAAATCAATCAGACCAAACTTGAGTTTTCTGTCCGCGATACTGGTATCGGTATACCTCCTGAGAAGCAATCTGCAATTTTCGAGAATTTCACCCAGGCCTCATCTGATACAACAAGACGGTATGGAGGAACGGGCCTCGGTCTGGCAATCTGTAAAAAACTGGTTGAATTACAGGGTGGTGTAATAGGCGTTGACAGTGAACCGGGATCAGGATCGACATTCCGGTTCACACTGACTTTTGAAGTATCATCTGAGGGTGCAGGAACTGAAGAAGCTCAGGCTGTCGAATCATTCAGCGGCCTCGAGGGAAAAAGGATACTTGTTGCCGAAGATAATAAGATCAACTTCTTTGTAGCCAATAAGTTCCTTACAGGATGGGGTGTTATTGTCTCACATGCCGAAGATGGTCAGCTGGCTATCGAAAAGCTTGAAAATGAGGACTTCGACCTCATACTTATGGACCTTCATATGCCGATAATGGATGGAATTGAGGCAACAAAGATCATCAGAAATTCAGGTAATCCCCGGATAAAAGATATACCCATAGTGGCGCTTACTGCTGCAATTATGTCGGAGAACCACGACCGGATGGATCAGCTTAATATTAATGATTATGTTCTTAAGCCTTTCAAGCCTCATGATTTGTTCGAACGGATAAAGAAGCATATAAGGTAGGGCGCAACGGCACAACGGCGCAATGGCACAACGGTTTGACGGTTGGAAGGTTTGAAGGTAATAAAATCCTGAAACTCTGAAACCCTGAAACCCTGAAACCCTGAAAC
>CAYPHL010000194.1:0-1958 GCA_964410385.1 uncultured Rikenellaceae bacterium
GATGTAATAAAAGATAACTGGCTGGAATTCAGCGATGCCCCGAATTCACTATATCACCATCTGACAGACCAGTGCTATGATCTTCTGGATAAAAGGGAAAAAAGCATATCACAACTTGAAACACTTCCGGCGTGGCAGGATAGACAAAAGTATATCCGGGAAACCCTGCTGGATATTGTCGGTCCTTTACCGGAGAAAACTCCTCTCAATGCAAAGGTCGTCAAGACAATCGATAAAGGTTTATATAAAATCGAACACATTATCTATGAATCTGTTCCCGGATTTTATGTGACTTCATCTTTGTATATTCCCGGAAATTTGAAGAAGAGGACCAAAGCTCCTGCAATTATTTATTGCAGCGGGCATTCCGAGGAAGGATACCGCAGTGCCGTATATCAGCATGTGATCCTGAACCTTGTCACAAAAGGTTTTGTTGTCTTCGCTTTCGACCCGGTAGGACAGGGGGAAAGGCTCGAATATCTAAATCCGGAAACAGGGCGGTCAGCTGTCGGCGGTCCGACAAAAGAGCACTCATATCCCGGTGCCCAGGCGTTTATTACAGGAGCTTCGCAGGCAAGATATATGATCTGGGACGGGATAAGGGCTGTCGATTATCTTCTTACACGCAAAGATGTTGATCCCGGCAGGATAGGAATAACAGGCCGCTCGGGAGGGGGTACACAGTCGGCTTATATTGCTGCTTTCGATGAAAGGATATATGCAGTAGCTCCGGAAAACTATATAACGAACTACAGACGGCTCCTTCAGTCAATAGGACCCCAGGATGCGGAACAGGTAATGTTCCATTTTCTTTATCGCGGACTGGATCATCCCGATCTGTTACTGGTAAGAGCACCAAGGCCGGCATTGATGATAACAACAACAAGAGATATGTTCAGCATCCAGGGAGCCATGGAGACTGAGAAAGAGGTTACCGGGATCTATAAAGCTTACAATGCATCTGACAATTTCTCCAGAGTGGAGGATGATGATGTTCATGCTTCAACACAAAAAAACAGGGAGGCAATGTATGCTTTCTTCAGGAAACATCTTAATAATCCCGGAAGCATTACAGATGAAGTCATTCAACCTCTTACAAAAGAAGAGCTTACAGTAACTCCGACCGGACAATTATCAACTTCCCTGAAAGGTGAAACTGTATTCAGCCTGAACAGGAAGGAAGCTGAATTAAGGCTTCAGGAGCTGAATGCTGCACGGAAAGATCCTGAGAAATTTTCTGCAGGCATAATCTCTTCAGCAAAAATACTGACAGGATATAATGAACCTGTCGATGTTGATAAACCTGTTTTTACGGGACGGATACGGAAAGAGGGTTATTCGGTTGAGAAATATTTTATTAAAGGAGAGGGCGATTATGTTATTCCATTCCTGTTGTACAGACCTGTAAACTGGGGCACCAAAGCCATGCTCTACCTTAATCCTGCAGGAAAATCCTCTGAAGCCGGGCCGGGAGGAGAGATAGAAAAATTTGTACTGCAGGGTTTTGCAGTTCTTGCTCCCGATATTCTGGGCTGTGGAGAAACTGGTCCGGGATCATTCCGGGGCGATGCCTGGTTTGACGGTGCTTCCCATAACCTGTGGTATGCATCATTTCTGGCAGGGAGAAGCATCGTGGGGATACAGGCAGGAGATGTGGTGAAGCTTCTGCATTGGATGAAAAGTGAATGTCATTATGCTGAAATTTCAGGTTTTGCAGTAAAAGAAATGGCCCCTGTACTTCTTCATGCGGCATTATTTGATGCAAATTTATCGGGGATGATCCTTAAAGAGCCGTATTCTTCATATTCATCAATAGTGATGAACAGGAATTACAATACCAGATTCATACTCAGCACTGTTCCTGAGGCGCTTACACACTATGACCTGCCTGATCTGGCTGCAGCTTTTGCACCCCGGAAACTATTTATTTCGGGAATGACCGACGGAAACGGAACATC
>CAYPHL010000194.1:2058-3852 GCA_964410385.1 uncultured Rikenellaceae bacterium
AGTAAAAACTAACAATAACCTCAATGAACAAACCCCTAAAGCGTCGCGATTTCATTAAAACAGCAACAGCTGCTGCTATTACTGTTGGTTTAGCCGGGAAACAGGTAGCCGGATCAGGTGTTCTTCCCCAGAATTCAAAAAGAATAGGGATAATTGGTCTGGATACTTCACACAGTATTGCATTCACAAAAGCTCTGAATGATCCTTCTTCAGGCCCTGAATTTGAAGGATATAAAGTTGTGGCAGCATATCCCAAAGGAAGCAATGATATAAAGTCGAGCGTCGACAGGATATCGGGCTATACCGAAGATGTCAGAAAAATGGGAGTGGAGATCGTCGGATCAATAGATGAACTTCTTACAAAAGTCGATTTTGTCCTGCTCGAGACCAATGATGGGCGGCTTCATCTTGAACAGGCCATCCCGGTAATGAAAGCAGGCAAAAGACTCTTCATTGACAAACCGATCGCTGCATCACTGGCCGATACCCTGGCAATATTTGAGGCATCAAAGCACTACAATGTGCCGTTATTTTCCGCATCCTCATTGAGGTATATTACCGGGGCAAAAGAAATTGCAGCCGGTTCTGTAGGAAGAGTAATTGGAGCTGATGTATTCAGTCCGGCCACACTCGAAAAAACTCATCCTGACCTGTTCTGGTACGGTGTTCATGGAGTTGAAACACTTTTTACAATAATGGGGACAGGTTGTAAAACCGTTTCAAGAGCATTTACCCCCGATACCGACGTGGTGACAGGGATATGGAGTGACAACAGGATCGGTACCATGAGAGGTATACGATCCGGAAAATCCAGTTATGGAGGAACGGTGTTCGGTGAAAAGGAAATAAAAGTCCTCGGAACATATGCCGGCTATAATCCGCTTCTTGTTGAGATAATAAAATTCTTCAGGACCGGAATTCCGCCGGTAAAACCTGAAGAAACAATTGAGATCTTTACTTTCATGGCAGCAGCCGAGGAAAGTAAATTTAAAAAAGGCGCTCCTGTTGAAACCGAAAAGGTCCTGGCAAAAGCAAAGAAAAAAGCAGCAAAAATTTCTTTCAGTTAATTTTAATTATACAATTCTTCACCTTTGTGCTCTTTGAGAACCCTTTGTGCCCTTTGTGGTTAAGAGAAATGAATGGTAAACCACTAAATTTATTAATATTTAAATAATCAACGAAATAACATATAATAAATAATTTTCAGATCATTAACTTAATAAATCTAATCAACCCTGAAATGACAAAAAGAAGAGAATTTATCAAGAAAAGCGCTCTGGGAACTGCTGCCATTGCAATTGGCGGCGTTGGTTTCAGCTCGAAATCTTACAATTCAATTTCCGGCGCTAATGAACGCATTACCCTGGCTGTCTGTGGTATACGCGGACAGGGAGGCGGACACGTCAATACCTGGAGCCGTATGAAGGACACACAGAATGTAAGGCTTAAGACCATCTGTGATGTTGACGAACAGTATTTCGAACCCAGGGCAAAAACTGTCCAGACAAACACCGGAGAACTTCCCAAAACAGAATGGGATATGAGGAAAGTGTTTGAGGATAAGGAGATTGATGCGGTTTCGTTCGGAACCCCCAACCACTGGCATGCACTCGGAACGATCTGGGCCTGCCAGGCAGGAAAACATGTTTACGTAGAAAAACCTGCATCGTATGGTATCTGGGAAGGACGCAAGATGGTTGAGGCTGCCAGGAAATACAATGTGCGGGTTCAGACCGGGTTACAGAACCGCTCGATACCCGGAGTCATGGAAGCCATCAGGTTCATGCATGATGG
>CAYPHL010000194.1:3952-5739 GCA_964410385.1 uncultured Rikenellaceae bacterium
GAACATCCTGTTAAGATTCATTCAATGGGCGGAGTATTCGGTATCGATCCGAAAGAATGTGAGCAGGAAACACCCAATACCCAGGCTTCAATATTCAGATATGCCGACGGGACCATCCTTGAGTTTGAGACCAGGGGCCGGTTTACCAATGCCGAATCAAGTATGGGTATACAGATTGGCAATATGTTCCTTGGCACCGACGGGTATGTTGAAATAGACGGTGGTCAGTGGAAAGCCTTCCGTAAACGTGAAAAGGAACCCTTTGCAGGATCAAATGTAGGTGAAAGACCTACCGATCTGATGAGAGCTCCGGGTGGGGGAAGTCATTATGTCAATTTCCTCGATGCCATCCGCGCCGGCAACAACGAAACACTGCACTGCGATATCCTGGAAGGATACATGTCTGCATGTCTGCCTAATCTTGCAAACATTTCATATCGTCTGGGAAGGGAACTGACCTTTGACGGTGCAAAAGAAAAATTTGTGAAGGACAAGGAAGCCGACAAGATGCTTACCAGGGAATACAGAAAACCATACGTTGTTCCCGAGGTAGTGTAATTTCGGTAACAGTCTGAGGATAAAGATTTAACCGCAAAGTGTGCAAAGAATTCGCAAAGTACGCAGAGGCAAATTATTTGGATTGTTCACTTAGCGCTCTTTGCGTAATCACTTTCCGATCTTTGCGGTTAAAAAGATTTTAAATCTCTATGAAAAATTTGCAGATGAAAGAAACTATTGGCAGATCAATAATTCTTGCATTTATACTTATGCTCTCCTTCAGTTGCGGTGCATCAAGAGTATCGCAGCAGGATAATAGTTCAAAGATCCTCCTTGTAAAAAATGAAGCTGAGAGAAAGGTTGATGTTCTGGTAGGAGGGAAGCTCTTCACCTCCTACCGCTGGCCGGAAAATGTTTATAAACCCATTCTCTATCCTGTTACAACATCTGCCGGAACGGAGATCACCCGCGGATTTCCTCTTAATCCGAAGGAAGGTGAACGGAATGACCATATTCATCAGGTAGGTATCTGGCTTAATTATGGAAAGGTGAATGGTCTCGATTTCTGGGGGAACGGTCATCGCGGAGTCAAAGAACCCAACGGCGGAGAGATAAAGCATGTTTCCGTTGAAAAAATGGCTGGCGGGAAAGGAGAGGCCATCCTCATAACCAATGAAAGCTGGCTCGATCCGGCAGGAGTTCAGCTTCTTGCTGAAAAAACGGAATATCATTTCATCATAAAGGGATCTCTTCGGATAATTGACAGACTTACAACCCTTAAGGCCGGCACATCAGTCATTAAATTTGATGATACAAAAGAGGGTATGTTCGGGATCAGGGTTGCCCGTCAGCTTGAATTACCTTCAGATGAGATGGTACAACTCCTGAAAGCTGATGGAACACTTTCTTCTCAGAAAGTAAAAGCAAGTGAGGGAGCAACAGGCAATTACCGTAGCAGTGAAGGGATCGTGGGAGATGCAGTCTGGGGAACAAGAGCAAAATGGATGGATCTCTATGGGAATATCGGTGCCGAAAAGATTTCAATTGTAGTCTGTGACCACCCGAAGAATCAAAGTTACCCCACTTACTGGCATGCCCGCGGATATGGTTTGTTTGCAGCCAATCCGCTCGGGTGGACCGATTTCACAAATGGGAAACAAAAACTTGATTTTGCGCTGCAGCCCGGACAATCGACCACCTTCAGGTACAGGGTTATAATAAGCTCCGGGGTGCATCTGACAGATGCTGAGATAAATCAGCTTGCTGAGGAATTTGCGAAGAAGTATTGA
>CAYPHL010000195.1:0-5719 GCA_964410385.1 uncultured Rikenellaceae bacterium
GGAAGCGCTCCTTCCCCTTCTGTAGCAGAGGTAACTGTTCCCGTAATCACTCTTGTCTGTGCAAGCAGTACTGATGTACCGGCAAACACAAACAAAAACATCAACAGTAATAGTCTCTTCATACTTATTTAGTTTTAGGTTTTGAATTATGGTGCCAAAGATATCGATTTTTTTAAAAAACTAATGAACCGGAGGATTTTTTATGATTCATTAACTATTGAATTATAAAGATTTGATATGACTAATCAATTTTTTACCTGTGGATCGTGTCAATATGCTCAACTTTTCTTGGAACCGTGGCGCACCAATTTCAACAATTATTCCGCAATGTCAAACCGGAGAGTTTTCCGCGTGTGGTTTATTTATTTCCATTCCGTAATGCTTCTGCCGCCGCACACAACTCCCCATATATCTGGTCTCCAAAAGCCCTGACCAATGGT
The DNA here is from genome assembly GCA_964410385.1 of uncultured Rikenellaceae bacterium. Classification (GTDB taxonomy): domain Bacteria; phylum Bacteroidota; class Bacteroidia; order Bacteroidales; family VadinHA17; genus LD21. The sequence goes on from CAYPHL010000195.1 coordinate 441, forward strand.
TCTTTCAGAAATTCATACAGATATATGCCACACCTGAGACCTGAATTCCGGCCGCCCGAACAAACCGAAAGCTCCTGATAGTTCACGGCAGTAAAATCCGAAAATTGCTTTACCCTCAACGGGAACAAATGACAAGAAAGTGGTTTCCGGAAACTTATCTTTCCCTCCGACCAGGCTTTTTCAATTCCACACATTAGAATCTCACCATTAAAAACCGAATAAACACAATCCATATTATCGATCAGGGGTGTAACCTTATCATTGTCGCTGTCAGTTATACTTGTCCCATGCTCTTCAATTGCCGCTATGCCATCCTTCCTGAGAAAAGGATTCAGATCAGGCCATATTTCCTTAAGGATTTCAACCTCCTCAGGTGTCAGCGGCGCCCCCGAATCGCCATATCGGCAACAGACTCCCCTGCAATGCTGAAGATCACATGAGAATTTCTTTTCAATAATATCGAGACTGAATATCGTATCCCCTATCCGGAGCATCACACCAGTATCTTCCCTGTCATTTCGGGCGGGATCGTTATTCCCATTATTGTAAGAAGCGTTGGAGCCACGTCAGCCAGGATGCCTTCCTTTATTGATTTATAGTCATCACTTACAAGGATACAAGGCACAGGGTTCAGCGAATGGGCAGTATTCGGAGAGCCGTCTTCGTTGACCGCCTTGTCGGCATTTCCATGATCAGAAATTATCAGAACATCATACCCTTTCGACCTGGCAGCTTTAACAACTTCTCCCACACATTCGTCGATTGTTGCGACAGCTTTCATTATTGCCTTGTAAATGCCAGTATGTCCTACCATATCACCATTTGCAAAATTCAGGCATATAAAATCATATTTTTCAGAATCAATGGCTTTAATTACAGCATCCTTTACAAGGTATGCACTCATTTCGGGCTGAAGATCATATGTAGAAACCTTTGGTGAAGGGATAAGTGTTCTCTCTTCTCCTTCAAATGTTTCCTCCCGTCCTCCCGAGAAGAAAAATGTAACATGTGCATACTTCTCGGTCTCGGCAATCCTCAGCTGTTTCCTTCCTGCTGAAGCAAGAACTTCTCCCATTGTATTATCGGCATTCTCCTTTGGATATATAACATGTAATCCCTTGAAAGTAGCATCATATGGAGTCATGGTACAGTAATACAGGGGGATGGTTTTCATGTCATGTTCCGGCATATCTTTCTGGGTCAGGACAATTGTAAGCTCTTTTGCCCTGTCGTTCCTGAAATTAAAGAAGACAATAACATCACCCGGCTGTACTTTCCCTACAGGCTGCCCGGAATCATCCACCACAACTATCGGTTTCATGAATTCATCGGTAACTCCGGAATCGTAAGATTTCTGCATAGCATCAAGAATATCAGTAGTCGGAATTCCGATGCCGTTCACTATCAGGTCATATCCTTCTTTGATCCTTTCCCATCTCTTATCCCTGTCCATTGCATAATAACGGCCGACAAAGGAGGCAACCTTACCGTTTGATTTTTCAAGATGCGCAAGAAGGTTTTTCATGTATCCGAGACCGCTGCGGGGATCAGTGTCTCGTCCGTCGCCGAATCCATGAATAAATACATTCTTCAGATTGTAATCCATTGTCATATCACATAAATGATAAAGGTGCCTGTCGAGAGAATGAACTCCTCCGTCCGAAAGGAGACCAAAGAAATGTACCTGCTTATTTTTATCACGGGCATAGGAAAACGCTTCAGTCAGAACCTTGTTCTGCTTTATTTCCCCGGTCTTGCATTCCTTGTTAATTTTTACAAGATCCTGGTAGATAATTCTTCCGGCTCCGATGTTAAGATGCCCCACTTCGGAGTTTCCCATCTGTCCTTCAGGCAGTCCGACATCCTCCCCGGAGGCAAACAGTCTTGAACTGGGATACTTTTTCACCAGCTCGTCAAGATTGGGTGTTGGTACTGTACTTATCACATCGGCTGCTGATCCGTCACCGATCCCCCAGCCGTCCAGTATCATCAGAAGTGTCTTTTTGTTTTTCATTATATTATAAGGTATAGCGTACTAACAAATAAAACCATAATTATGGCCTGCAAATTTAGCTAAAAAGGGATTTGTCCCAAATAATATACTATCTCAGACTGAAATAAAATATCAGAAGACCGGATGAATTTATTTTACTTCTCTTATCCTTATTTTGAAATCAGATTCCGTACAGGTCTTTTCAAATGGTATATCCCTCCCTACATATAAGTTCCACTCATCCTGGGTCATGTTCCTTGTAACCAACGAACAGATGTCCCGTACCATGAAGTCAGAATGGGTGAGGCGGCTGACGAGATTGTTCTTGCCTTTATCTGTACCCGAGATAATTGATTGTCCGTCAGGGCTGAACTGAATTGTAATTACCGAACCTTCATTATCGGCAATTATCACCGGTGGTTCTGAAAGATCGGAAACATTTCTTATGTTAAAGATCCTCACCGATCTGTCAGCACCGGCTGTTGCCATTTGTGCCTTTACCCTGCTGAACTGTATATCGTTTACTTTTGAGGTATGTGCTTTTACAAATGAAATCCTTTCTCTCAGAACCACATCCCACAGTTCGACGAATCCTTCAGGATCACCAATTGCAAGTATACTTTTGTCAGGTATGAACCTTATCACATTGATTTTCTTTCTTACAGTTTCAATCATGAAGTAGTTGTGATTATTTTCAGGATTCCATACAATAACTTTGTTTTCTGAATTGATACCTGCAAAATATTCACCTCCTGAAGAAACATCAACTTCTATTATTCCTGTTCCTGCCGGAGTAACATTTGTACAGGTTTTTTCGTTCAGATCCCATTTAAGAACTCTGCCATCGAGTGAAGCAGAATACAGGAAATTCCCGTCTGATGAAAAGTTAAGAGAATTAATCCTGTCTGTATGAGCTGAAAGCTTATACTTCACGCCTCCCTCCTTAAGCGGTATCATATGAACGGAAGAGTTTGTTTCACCGGCAGCGAGCCATGATGCATCGGGATTAACAGCAAGAATTTCTATAACCTTTTCGCCGGAATAGATTTCCCGGAAGGTACCATTATCGCCTGATAATGTCCACTTCAGGACTTTGCCGTCACTGCCCGATGTATAGAATTCCTTACCGTCGGGATGGAACGCAATGCTTTTTATTTCTCCCTCATGACCGTTGAAGGTCTTATAACCGATTGAATATTGTCGTGTGACATTATAGAGCCCGGAATAAATATCAGCATCATTGTCAAATCCTCCGTTTTTCTTATTGAAAAGATAAGCCTGATAAGCCAGGAGGGTTTGAAGATCTTTGTTTCCGTCGAGCTGGAGGGATCTTAGTGATAATGATTTCCCGACAGAAAGCATTCTTAACCTTACAGCGGCATTCTTCTGCTCGGTGGCAGAAGCAGCTATCAGTCCTGCCTCTATAACAGCGCTTTGTGCAGAATCAGCAAAGCTTTCAGCTGCCGATAACCTTGACTGAATGAATGCTTTTTGCTTAAGTGCCTCTTCGGCGTCTCTCCGTGCGATAACAGCTCCGGAATCGGATTCCTGTAACTTCATGAAAGCAACTGAAGCTGTTGAATCCGCTTTTATTCTTTCCTTTTCAGCAAGTATACGTTTTGTTTCTTCGAGCGCTTTTTGCCTGTCGGCCGAGACTTTTTGAATAAATGCCGATATCATTAATCCCAGAGCAATAATTGTTGCACCTCCAAAGAATATTGTCATTATCCTTGTGCGCTTCATTTTACTTCTCTGGATCTTCAGCTTTCTTTCTTCTTCATCAAGATATTCTTTTTCGCTGGTCCTGAGGAATACCATTGCTCTTTCGAAAGCAGGGTCATATCTTCTGGCCCATTTCAGTGTGGGTTTTTCCCTGTCGCGCCAGTTGATTGCGAGCTGAAGATCCGGAGGTCTCATTAATCCTGTCTTCCCATGCTGGTATAATGACGATGATTCAGCGAGCTTCAGGTACATCTGAATTGATGAAGCCTCCTCGTCAACCCATGCAGTGAGCCTGCCCCACAATCTGATGAGACTCTCGTGCGACAGGTCGATAACGGAATCTTCATTCAGCGGAAGACCGTATCGTGGTGTGAGGAATGACCTTGATGGTTGTCTGAATTTTTCTATTACTTCTTCCAGTTCTGCGGAGGAACAGTCAATAATAGATTTCAGGGCTGAAAAGACAGTTGGTCTTCTGATCCCCCTGTTGTCGCTTCCTTTTTCAGTCAGAGCCCTGAACATTCTTCTGCATATCTCCCTGCCACGGTTATCGAGTTCTCCGAAAGCCTCGTCGGCATGTCGTGCCATTGCATTCCTCATCGTACCTACTGAATCATAATCGGCATAACCAAGCGGCCTTTCAGGATCTTTCAGCTCCAGCCAGTGATTCCATGTCCGCATAAGAGCATGCTGCAATACCGGCAACTGATCAGAATGTTCATCAATATCGTCAAGAAGAGTCTCAACAAATGATTTATCGATCGAAGCTCCTGCATATTTCACAGGTCCCTCAATAACCTGCCTGTAATTCTCCCTTTCCATACGCGGTATAAGGAAATTACTTGTGTTTATCAATTGTGTAAGCCCCTGGTAATATGCACACTCACCCATGAAATCGGCCCTCATTGTAACAACTGTATAGACTCTTGAATCCGAAAGGCTTACCGCATTGACAAGATTCTCGACAAATTCTCCGGTTTCAGTACCGTATGTTCCACCAGTATCGGATGTGCGGTATCTGAAAAGCTCCTCGAACTGATCGACAACCAGTAAAACTTTCTCATATCCCCTTATTATATGTTTTTTCAGGGCTATGGATATGCCGTCTGACTCCCTGTGAAGGTCGGAAAGAAGTGTTTCAACAGGGACTTCTTTCAATCCGGTCTCAGCAATATTTTCATGGATGGCATGAGCCAGACTCTCGAAGGGATCATTTCCAGGTCTGAAGATTATAATTCTCCACGGAGAGAATTCTTTGCGCCCCATTTCCTTTATCCTTGGCAAAATGCCACAGTAAACCAGAGACGATTTACCGCTTCCGGACGCTCCGGTGACCGTTACAAAACGGTTTCTCAGAAGCTTGGAAAATACTTCATCACTTTCCTTTTCACGTCCGAAGAAAAGCTCACTTTCATCCGGAGCAAAGGGCCTTAACCCTGGAAAGGGATTGAACTTACTGGTTTCTTCTTTCGATTTCATCTATGTATTTGAATATTTCAGATGTTTGTTCCGGATACCGGCCAAGATAATTCTCAAGATCCACAAGAGGAAGAATATAGCAGAA
>CAYPHL010000196.1:0-5609 GCA_964410385.1 uncultured Rikenellaceae bacterium
GTATAGTTCGCAGAACCGTTATTGTCTATATCATAATCGTCATAATAGGTTACTGTCAGATAAGTCTTTGTGAAAGCGGAATTCGGGAAAGAGTTCTGAGTATAATAATGATGTGTGGAACTTGTGGTTCTTGTTTCATAAAGGTTTGTACCAGTATATCCGTTTACTGCTGTCTGCATCTGAACCCGTGTATTGGCCGACTGGATTGTCCCGGTAAGGATCGGTCTATTCAGTTCATCATACTTGGTGAACAACCATTCCTTGGGCGACTTTGCCCGCTGTACTCCGTCCTGGGTGGCAGCAAGCCTGTCGCGACAGTCGTAAACCATCAACACCGAATCTGCTCCCGGAAGCTTTTTTACCACCATTCGCTGCCTCTTATCGTATTTGTAAATATAGCATAAATTGGCCAGTCGCCTGCTGCAAGATATGCTTTACAGCTATGAAGGCTGGAAAAGCATCAATTTATCCACAGATTCTGCAACCGGGATCTTTCATGCTTCTAAATCGAAATAAAACAAAATCCTTCGTCGTACAAGGTTTCATGATTATTTATCTGTCAAATAGATACAATATAAAAATAAATAAAAGAGACAGTCCCAAAATAATTTATTATTGAACTATAGTTTTAAATTATCAACAGTCTTAGTTTGCCAAACAAGTAATTTATTTTTGATCATAGCATCCTTCGATCTAGAAAACTCTATAATATTATCCTGAATTTGTTTAATCCAAGGGATAGTCAAGTCTTGTGTGTTCTTTAAATAGTCCAGAAGGGTAAAAGATTCTTTACGAGCTTCAGGTAATCCGGAGTAAAATGCACAATAGACAACAGCTTCATAAATTCTAATATTTGTTTTTCTTGTATCAAAAAAGTATTTATAAAAATCATTTGCACTACTTATTTTCTTTAAAAAATCTTCATTCTCTTGTTTAATAGAGTTATTTAGTTTATCTATAAAAAATTTTACTTTACTACCTTCTGTGTTTATGCCCCACCAATCCTTAGATTTATCAAACTTTATTCTATGCCCGAATGTTAGTGTAATACTATCTGACAAAACAAATAATGGTTGTATAAAGCACCATAGGTAAAATCCATCTTGGTTATTCTGTGATCCTTCAAAACAAAATCCTTTTAACAAACCATCCTCAATGCTCTTTTTATAAAGAAAATTACGTCTTAATACAAACACTGATTTTATGTTTGTATCCTTTAAAACTGAAATGTCTAAAAATTTCTTTAATTCTGAATTGTTCATCTTATTATGGCTTAATCATCTGAATATCTAATGCTCCTGGTACATGTTGTTTATATCTTCTAATATCTGATGGCGTTACCTTAGCTCCACCTGTTTTTAAATCAAAAATCGCTTTAGGGTTATTGATGTTACCTTGTACTCTATCCACTCTTACTGAACCTTTTGTTCCATAAGGAACTACTTGACCGCTTTTATATGATACCTCAGGAGTAGTCCCTTTAATTTTCATTTTACTGAATTCAGAGTGGACTTTTGTACCATAAACTGCTCCTTCTCCTTTCCCTACAGTTTTCGATGCTTGAGTAGCAGCTTTAGTAAGGTTCGTAGCAACTCCATCAACTTTTGTTACAGCACCAGCACCCTTTGTTACAGCTACTACAGCGGCTATATCTAAGACACTTTTAGTTATAATTTCAGCCGTTGCTTCTCCTATCTCATCATTCCTAATAGTCTCTATTTTGTTTTGAACATTTTGTTTTATTCCTTCCGCAATATCACTTACGTATTGATTAACTCCAACTGATGCAACATCAGAAATAAATGATACAGTTTCAAGGTTTCGCTCCATTGGGGTTTTGGAGACCATTTCAAATAAACCTGTTGCTGCTGAAGCTGTCCAATTTGCAACACCTTTTCCCATCCCTTTTATCACATCCCAAACACCTTCTCCATTTGGGTCTATTAAAAGAACAGGATTATTCAAGGAATAATTATAAGGTGACCAATTATAATAACTCTCCGCCAACGGGTCAACAACGTGCCACCTCCCTATTTGCGGATCATAATAACGACTTGAATAGTCGTAGAGGTCAAGATTCACGCCGCCAAGAAGGTTATTCTGGAACTCCTTTCCGTTGAAGAGGTATCTGTTTTCACTTGTTGCCGTCGTCTGAGGCTTATGAAGCATACCGAAAGGATAATAATCATCCTGCTGCACAATAACTGCTGTTGTTGATGGTACATTAAATGACACTCTTGTATTACCCAGGTGATCCTTCATAAAATACTCGTAGGTGTATGTACCTGCTGAATTCGTTGCCCTACCTTCCTGTGTTAGAATGTATTTTACTGCTATATTATCAGGTGTGCCATTAAGGGTGTAAACAAAATTCCCAGAGTATAAAAGTGTCATTCCGGTCGAAAGTCTCTGCTTCAGTTTCTCTCCTGCCGATGTGTAAACATATTCTATCTTGTTTGCCGGGGTAATTGTGTCACTGACCCTTGCAGGAAGATTCAGGTAATTGTATACGGTCTTCATTCTCTTGTTCCTGTCGAGCCATATGTTCCCGTTTTTATCGTAATAGTATTCCTTATTTGTGTATCCGTTCGTGGCATCATAGAAGTCACCTCTCCCTGCAACATCCGGTACCGAGTCAGCGATGGATTTTACCTGATTACCCATACCTGTATACTTAAATGTAAGGCTGTCAAGCCTTCCAAACGATCCGGTGGCAATCTGACCTGACCTCAGGAGTTTGAGTATATTCCCGTTTTTATCATATGTCGTGATCTCACGATACCTGTTGACATTGGTAGTATACGAGATACCCTCCCCATATCTGGAAGTTGTCAGCCTGTTCATCTGATCATAAATAAAACCATATCCTTTCTGGGTAGATCCCGAACTTCCGTTCTTCCATTTTAGACCACTTATATTACCATTATATGCTGCTGCACCGTTCATAGCTGTCCCGTTCAATGGTGTGAAACCTTCATTATACAAAAGCTCAGCACCGAAAAAGTCTCCTTCTCCTCCGCTAAGGTCAGGCTCGTTGATCTTCTTAAGCCAGCCTTTAATGTTATAAGTATAATCGATTTTCTGTAATCCTGTCCCCGACGTTACATGAAGCTTCTTTGTAAGCAGCTGTCCGAGTTCGTTGTACGAAATATTTGATATGTTCCTTTCCGTGCCTGAGTTTATTTTATGATATATGTTTGCCAGTCTTCCCTGGTGGTCATATTCATTTCTTGTCAGCACATAATTTGTAAGTGTCGTTGCCCCCTGCACAACTGTCTGGCTCTCTTTGCTCTTTACGAGCCATCCCGGGAAATTTACCTCGTTGGTCACAAGATTGCTCCCTCCCTGTATTCCCGTTGTTTTCGTCTGGATTATCCTGTAACGTTTATCGTAATAAGTTGCGGTGGTAAACCATACCTCGGAACTGCTTGCGGGATCTAGCTCTCTTACTTTTGTAACAGCAGGTTTGTTCCTGAGTCTACCGAATGCGCTGTTATTCGGGAAATCGGTATCGGTAGTATATGTATAGTTCGCAGAACCGTTATTGTCTATATCATAATCGTCATAATAGGTTACTGTCAGATAAGTCTTTGTGAAAGCGGAATTCGGGAAAGAGTTCTGAGTATAATAATGATGTGTGGAACTTGTGGTTCTTGTTTCATAAAGGTTTGTACCAGTATATCCGTTTACTGCTGTCTGCATCTGAACCCGTGTATTGGCCGACTGGATTGTCCCGGTAAGGATCGGTCTATTCAGTTCATCATACTTGGTGAACAACCATTCCTTGGGCGACTTTGCCCGCTGTACTCCGTCCTGGGTGGCAGCAATCCTGTCGCGGCGGTCATAAACCGTCAATACCGAATCTGCTCCGGGAAGTTTCTTTACCACCATTCGCTGCCTCTTATCGTACTTGTAAATATAGCATAAATTAGCCAGATCGCCAGCTGCCAGAACAGCATTACCGCTACCATCTGTTGTTATCGTGGCAAGAGGCGGTATTACATATCTCAGCAACCCCAGGTCATCATAGACATAATAGGTATTCAGCTGATTTGTTCCGTCAAATGATCTTTTCAGGATAACCTTCCCTTCTTTATCTTTAAATTCCTCTGTCCAGTTGGCGTTTCCTGTGGTATTTGGGGCATTTTCATCGTAAGTCCTGTTCCTGAAAAGCCTGCCGGCAGGATAGAATTTTGTCGCACTTAGCGCTTTTGGGATCTTATTTACCTCATCACAAATCCAGAGATATACATTGTCGGCGATGTTTGTGCCATATTCAAACCTGGTGGTATGGCCGGTACGGGTGCTTACTCCGGATGACTTAACAACTTTCCATGTCAGACCAGGCCCTCCCTGCTCATATACCCTGTTCAGGGGTGAGTTATCAAAAACCGTCTCAGACACCGGCAAAGCATCATGAACTACATTTGCCTGGCTTGTATAAAAGGTGAGCTGAGCCGTTAATGGATTTGATTTGTAAATTCCCGAAGTACTGCTGGTAAAAGGCAGATATTTAAATCTTTCCCTCCCAAGGGTATCATAAACAAACGGCTGGACGATATCTTTCTGTGAAGGTGAGCCTGCCATGGTTACCTGCTGTAATGGCCTGCCAAGTCCGTCAAACATTGAGACTGAATAAACTCTTTCTGAAGTTAAAAGGTTATCTGAAGCTATCTGGGTTTTGGTCTCCTCTTTTAATACCTGGACTTTTTTTACATAATTCTGGTTCATGGCCAGTGCTGTATTCGAGTACCCTGAATTAACCGAAGAGACGACTGCACGTACCCGGTAATAATAAGTTGTACTTCCCGACAATCCCGTGACGCTACGGGATGTTCCTGACACAGAAAGGTTATTATATCCCGGCACAAAAGATCCGAAGTTATTTACTGTTGATACATCCAGCAGATACCCTGAAGCCCCTGACACAGCGCTCCACCTGGCAAGAAATGAAGTTGAGTTGACTGAGGAAGCGGGTTGGGCCACCGGGGCCAGCACTGCAGTTATTGTATTGGAATTTGATGAGGGATTTCCTGAAGAATTAACTGCTCTTACCCGGTAATAATAAGCAGTGCTGGTTGCAAGCCATTCCACCGGTTGTGAGGTTCCGCTTACAGTCAGGTTGTTATATCCGGTAACAAATGTTGAGAAACTGCCTGATGTTGATACATCGAGCCGGTAACTTGCAGCACCGGTCACCGATCCCCAGTTTGCAGTAAATGAATACTGATCTGGATTGGTTGCAGCTGTTGCTGTCGGGGCCGATGGACCGGTTCCCGCGGTAATTGTATTTGAATTGCCGGTAGTTCCAAGAGATGAGTATGACCTGACCCTATAATAATACGTTGTATTTACTGTTAATCCTGTAACACTTTGAGATGTACCTGAAACCGAAAGGTTATTATATCCCGATACAAATGATGAAAAACTACTCGATGCAGAAACGTCAAGCCTGTAGCTCGTTGCTGCAGGAACCGTTGTCCAGTTGGCGGTAAAGGAGGTTGAGGCAATGTTTGTGGCCGCTGTTGCTACAGGAGCTACAAGAAGCGATACTGTTTTACTTGCAACAAATGTTGATCCGTCGAAGATTGCAATCGATCCCTGGGTAT
>CAYPHL010000197.1:0-5575 GCA_964410385.1 uncultured Rikenellaceae bacterium
TAGCGCACTTTAGGCACTTTTTTTTCTTACCTTTATTCTGTCTCTTAAACTGCTTGCCGTGCTAAACAAGGAAATCCCGTTCCTGCGTCTCGGTGTGCCGTTATGTGCCGGAATAATTACCGGGCTGTGGATATGTCCGGGGACACTTTTCTTTATTGTTTCCGCATCAATCACAATATTTCTCTTTTGTACCAGTATCCGCTTCAACAGATACCTTACCAATATTGTATACGGCATTTTCCTTACGCTGGCACTCTGGCTGGCCGGACTATTTCTTTATACACAGGAGAAGATGCGGATATCTGATCTTCCCCGGGAAGAGACTATATATAAAGGTATACTGGATGATGTACCTGAAGAGAAGGAAAATACCTGGAAAATGACAATCAGATTAACGTCCATGCTGAAAAATGAAAGCATACTTCCGGTCGGCGGATCTCTGCTTGTCTATCACAGGAAAGAGCTTAACCGGCCCTCGTTTCTTCCCGGAGATGAACTTATAATTAAATGTATGCCGGAAAGGATCAAAAGCCGGGGGAATCCCGGTGAATTCGATTATGCTTTTTATATGGAAACCCAGGGTATCAGATATTTAGCCTTTACCGGCAGCAATGATATTTCAGTCCATTCCAAACCAGACAGAAGGAAGCTTAAATACAGTTCATTGATAATCAGGGAAAAGATCATAGGGATGTTTAGTAAAAGAGGTGTTCCAGAAGAAAGACTAGGTCTGGTTGCTGCAATTACCCTGGGACAGAAGAATATGCTTGATCCCGAACAGAAACAATACTTCATGAAAGCAGGAGTAATGCATATTATGGCTGTATCGGGACTTCATGCCGTAATCCTGAGCTTGTTCATTTTCAGACTCCTCTTCTTCATGAAGGGGAGAATGAGCATTGTGAGAATTCTCATCACATTGTTGATACTGTGGGCTTTCGCATTTATTACCGGCCTGACACCCTCAGTTCTCAGGGCAACGCTGATGTTTTCGTTCCTGCAGGCCGGGAAGATCATGAAAAGACCGGTAAACGGAATAAACTCAGTGCTGGCTTCTGCATTCGTGCTTATCCTCATCAGACCTTCAGTGATCTTTGATGCAGGATTCCTTCTGTCATATTCTGCAGTTATCTTCATCATTTCATTTTACAATGACCTCTATCTGAAAATAACTTTCAGGCATAAAATACCGGATCTGATATGGCAATCGGCAGCCGTGACAATAATTGCCCAGGCGGGAACACTGCCGCTTACAGTGATGCTTTTCAACCGCTTCCCCGTCTGGTTCATAATCTCGAATATTATAATTGTACCCCTGTCGTCGCTGGTAGTCATAGCAGGAGTGCTTGTACTCATGACCTACCCGCTGCCTTTCCTGTCAAAACTGCTCGCATGGCTGCTCGACTTCCTTACAAAACTGACAGAGTCACTGACGGAAAGGGCTGCATCCCTTCCGCTTTCAACAATAGAGAATATCGGTTTCTCGACAACTGAATGCATATTTCTTTCGATCACACTGTTCCTTTTTATCCGTTATATGCTCGGGAGGAAATCAATACCGGTATTTTATCCGTTAGTATTCTTCCTCCTGTTCATTTCAGCAGGCACTGTAAAAGTTCTTTCCGGGAGGAAATCAGCAGAACTGATTGTTTATAATACGATTGGCAATACAACTATCGGAGTGAGAGCCGGCAGTCTGCTGACCTGTTACTCCGATACCATCATTCCTGTCCGCGAAGTGGAGAGGCACAGGGCAATAAACGGGTTGAAGGAAAGTACAACAACTATCAGTGATAATGTCTGTATTTCAATTAATGAAAGAGATCATGTCCTCCTTACAAATTATCTGACATCCTCAATACTTGAAAAAATATCTCCGGAAATGGTTGTACTTACAGGTGAAAGACCAGTCGTTGAAAGAAATATAAGCACAATGTTGAAGCTGAAAGCACTGGTTGTCGGACCGGGAGTCAGGAAACAGTACGGATTAAATGCCATTCAGGCTGATACTGTGCACTTTGTAAGAAATTCCGGTGCTTTCAGGATCAGGTTGTAAGGCAGTTGCAAATAAATGTGTGAAAAAACTTGAGTATTATACTATTTATCTCTTATTTTGCCCTGTTTTTTCATTCATCATTTTTATGAGAATAGTAATTGCCGGAGCCGGTGAAGTGGGTTCTCACCTGGCAAAGATGCTTCTGAATGAAAATCATGAGATCATTCTGATAGATTCCGAAGATTCAAGACTTAAGCCTATTGAATCCACTCTTGATGTGCTTACTTATCATGGTTCAGCAACATCAATTAAGATCCTGCAGGATATTCTTCAGAAAAAAACTGATCTATTCATCGCAGTAGCAACATCTGAGGACACCAACATTATTTCATCTATTCTTGCAAAAAGGTTCGGAGCCCTGAAGACTGTCGCAAGAATTGATAACCTGGATTACCTTGAACCGTCAAATCTTGAATACTTCAAGGCGCTCGGGATTGATTCGCTTATTTATCCGGAACTTATTGCTGCAAGAGAGGTGCTTGGACTGCTTCAGGAAACCGGGACTACAGAATATATGGAGTTTTCAGGTGGAAAATTATCCATGTTTGTTCAGCGACTCGAAGAAAATGCTCCGATCATTAACAAGAGTCTTCAGGAAGTGGCATTCAGCGAGAAAAATGATCAATACCGTGCTGTCGCTATAAAACGTAAAGATAAAACCATCATTCCCAGAGGAAATGAATTTTTTCAGCCGGGCGACCTTGTTTTCGTCATATCAACAAATGAAGGAATTGATGCAATGATGAAAACATCAGGAAAGGAGAGTCATGAAGTGAACAGTATTATGATACTGGGTGGCAGCAGGATAGGAAAGCATGTTGCATTATATATGCAGAAGAACTGCGAGGTGAAACTTATTGATTCTGATCCTGAAAGATGTGAAGCTCTTGCCGAAGTACTTGATAACACACTTATTATCAATGGAGACTGCAGGGATGCCGATCTGCTCGAACAGGAGGGCGTTTCGAAAATGGATGCCTTCATCGCTGTAACCGGCAACTCGGAGATCAATATTCTTTCCTGCCTCCTGGCAAAGAAAATGGGTGTCAGAAAGACCATTGCCGAGGTTGAAAACATGGAATATATAAACCTTGCCGAAAATTCAGGCATTGATACTATTATAAATAAAAAGATTTCAGCGGCAAGCAGGATATTTCGCCATACCACAAGTCTGAATGTAACCCAGGTAAAATATATGGCAGGGACCGAGGCTGAAATACTTGAGTTCAATGTTCCTCCCAATGCAAAGATAACCCGTGGAACTCTCCGGAGTATGGATTTTCCGAAGGATGCAATAGTTGGTGGAGGGACGCGTGACGGGGTACCTTTCATTGCTACCGGCGATACAATAATAAAAGCAAACGATAAGGTCGTTGTTTTTACACTGCCAACCGCATATGAAAGACTTGCCAAATTCTTCACCTGATAAATTATGATCAATTTCAGGATCATTGCCAGAGTCATCAGCCTGGCACTGGTTATAGAGGGGCTTTTTATGCTCGTTTCCGCAGCAGTTTCGTTCTTCCTTACAGAACCGGCTGCAACCTCACTCCTGTTTTCAGGTATTCTGACTCTAGTGGCAGGAATACTGGTCTTCTCTCCTCTCAGAAATGAGGAGAAGGTCTCAGGATACAAGGAAGGATATATAATAACGGTTGGGATATGGCTGATATTAAGCCTGTTCGGAACTCTTCCATATCTGTTCACAGGTTCGATCAAAAACTTTTGTGACGCTTTCTTTGAATCTGTATCCGGCTTCACTACTACTGGTGCTACAATAATCACCAACCTTGATGTTTTACCAAAAGGCCTCATTCTCTGGAGAAGCCTCACACAATGGCTGGGCGGTATAGGGTTCATCCTCATCTCCCTTTCTGTGTTACCTGTCCTGAGAGCTGTAAATATCCAGCTTACAATTACAGATTTTACGGGTCAGTCGACCGACAAATTAAATCCCCGGACAGGCGAGACTTTCAAGATGCTGGTAACTGTTTATCTGATACTTACCCTTGCAGAAACACTATTACTGGTTATTGGCGGGGTAAAGGTATTTGATGCTTTATGTATTTCATTATCAACTCTTTCAGCAGGAGGATTTTCACCTGAAAACAATAGCCTTGCCAGCTTCGGATCACCTTATATACTGTTGGTAATTACGATATTTATGTTCCTCTCCGGGGTGAACCTTACTCTGGTTTATTTCGGCTATAAACAGAATCTTAAAAAGATTGCGGGTAATACCGAGTTCAGATTTTATTCTATTATCGTTCTTGTTTTCCTTGTAATAGTGTCTCTTATCCTATGGCTGGAGAATATCTTTCCTCCGGGCAAATCGCTTCTCCAGGGTGCATTTCAAACCGTATCAATAATTACAACGACAGGATTTTATAACGCCGATTACAATTTGTGGGGAGGCTTCCTTATCCTGATAATTTTCCTGCTGATGTTCACCGGCGGAACTTCAGGTTCGGCCAGCGGAAGCTTAAATATGATCAGGGTTCTGCTTGCCGCAAAGAATACACGTCATGAAATGAAAAGGATCATCCATCCGAACGCGGTGATCCCTGTAAGGCTTGATGACAAGATAGTACCACAGGCTCTCATATATAACCTACTGGTATTCATTACATTATATTTTGTAATTATTTGCATAAGCGCAATTGTCATATCATTTATGGGATATGATCTGATAACATCATTCAGCACTTCGGCGTCGATACTAGGGAATATAGGTCCGGCTCCCGGGTCATTCGGTCCTTTTTCAACATTTGCATCACTGCCCGCCGGAGGAAAATGGTTCCTGGCCTTTCTTATGCTTCTTGGCCGGCTGGAAATCTTATCTGTCCTGGTTCTGTTTACAAGGAGTTTTTACAAAAGATGACTTCCTTTAAATGTTGGACTTTTTACCATTCAAGCTGACCCAATCCCTGTCTGAGGATAGTGATCTCATCGCCGGTACAGTCGACTATTGTTGATGCTTCATTTTTTCCGTATCCACCGTTTATTACTATTTCGGCGAAATCCCGGAACTTCTCCCAGATCAGTTCGGGATCGGTCGTATATTCAATGATCTCATCAGGGTCGTGAATAGAAGTTGTGATTATCGGCCGTCCCAGTTCCTTAACTATTTCAGCTACAATATTGTTGTCGGGAATACGGATACCCACTGTTTTTTTCTTGTTCTTGAATAACCTCGGGATCTGATTATTTGCCTTCACTATAAAAGTGAACGGACCTGGCAAATTACGCTTAAGCAATCTGAAAATATTATCGTCATAGATAATTGTATATTCCGATAACTGGCTCATATCATGGAAGATGATTGACATATCAGGGTTATCGGGATTCATACCTTTAAGCTTAGCAATCTTTTCAATTGCTTTATGTGCCTTAATATCGCATCCCATGGCATATACTGTATCGGTAGGATATATAATTATTCCACCGCTTTCAAGTACGTCCACCACTTTGCGGATATGGCGGGCGTTGGGGTTTTCGGGATACAAGCGTAACAGCATG
>CAYPHL010000198.1:0-5570 GCA_964410385.1 uncultured Rikenellaceae bacterium
CCTGCAATGAATTATTAACATTTTTTAGTTACAGGGTCAGATTTACAAAAGCTGCGGGAGAATAAATCCGGCCATTTTTGGTAAGCTCCACTGGGGATTTGGGGCATGGCCGTCAACTCGAGGGTTGGTGGGGGTAAAAGTTTCCCCTCCTTTAAAAGGAGGGGAAATTTATTTAGTTAAATACCAGATAATTACAGTCGTTTTGTGACTATAATATTCCTTTGGTTGCCGGCTATTTCCCCTGGGGGATTCAGGGGTAAAACGATACCAGTATGATCTTAATGCAGTTACTTTCCCTGAGGAATAATTTCGCGGAATCCTTCATTCTGGGTGGAAAGAAGGGATCTTGCACTTTTAATGAATTTCATCATCCTCAGGTAATCATTCTTATCTGTAAAGAATTCCGGTTTATTCTCGAATCCTGCACAGGGGAGTATATAAAATCTCATTCTTCCGTTTTCGACAGGGGTGTATACCCATGTCAGATAGTAGCCGGCATCAGATATCACAACAGAACTGTCGGTTTTTGTAAGTTCGATCTTAACCATTGAACCGCCGTCGGTACCTGGTTTACGCTGGTTTGAAATGAAATTCCCCAGGGAATATGTAACAGCTTTATTTTTAAACACCGGGTTGTCTTTCTGCCATATCATTTTCTGGATCACATGGGGGTGCGATCCGATAATAATATCAACACCTTTGTAGAAGAAGTAATTAGCCAGTAATATCTGGTTTTCCGAAGGGATTGTATCATATTCTGTTCCCCAGTGAAGGGCAAGGATGAGGACATCGGGCTTTAATTCTTTAGCTTTCATAATATCCTCAGTGATCCTTTCTTTATCCAGCATGTTTACAATAACTGGGGGAGGCACTGTTATTCCGTTGGTTCCGTAGGTATAATTGAGGAAGGCGACAGAAATGCCGTTCCTGTTAATGACAAGCGGCTGAAGTGTGTCTTTTGCTGTTTTATCCCTGAATGTTCCCGTATGGAGTATTCCGATACTGTCGAGCCTGTCAAGGGTGCTGATGATACCGGATTTTCCCCGGTCGGCAGAATGGTTATTTGCAGTGAAAAGGCAGTCTATTCCTGCCTCATTACATGCTGCTGCAAGTGCAGAAGGGGAGCTGAACTGAGGATATCCTTTATAGGGCGGACCTGCAAGGGTGACTTCCAGATTGGCTGCTGCGAAATCGCTGGAATCGATAAGGGGTTTTACATGCATGAACACTTCCCTGTAATCATAAGTTCCTGTGCCGGGTATCGCGGCAGCATTGATCTGTGAATCGTGTCCCATTATGTCGCCCATGAACAAAAGAGATACCTTTTGTACTGATGATAGCGTATCCTGACCATGCAGTACTGGTAAAATACACATAAACAGAAAGAGAGCTGCCGGTCCCTTCAGGTTTTTATTCCGTGGATCAGCCATGTTAAACAGCTGTATTATTGATTTTATAACTGACATTTCCGCCTCAAAGATAAATTATTTATAACTTTGATGTCCTTTTTGCATTTTAATTAAACTTAATTGCAGGGCTGTGATGAAAAACGGTGAAATTAATCCTGGAATAAGGAAGCTGTCAGTTGCCGGTGCACTTGCTACCCTGGGGATAATTTTCGGTTCCCTCGGGACGAGCCCCCTGTATACAGTCAGGGCCATAATCAACAACACGCCGGGAAACCTGAACGAGTTGCTGATCTTTGGAGGATTGTCGTGCATCTTCTGGACTCTGACGCTCTCTGCAACTGTCAAGTATGTATTGATCGCGCTGAAATCTGATAACAACGGCGAGGGCGGCATATTTACCCTTTTCTCCCTTATAAAAAGCAAGGGTTCCTGGGTCGCGCTTCTAACAATGATCGGAGGAGCTGCTTTTCTTGCCGACGGGATCATTACACCCGCAATCACACTGACATCATCGATAGAAGGTTTCAGGCTTTCATTCCCGGCAATACCTGTAATTCCCGTTGTCCTGCTTATAATTGGCCTTCTTTTCTTTGTCCAGCAGTTCGGGGCAAACATACTCGGGAGAGCCCTCGGACCGGTAATGGCAATATGGTTCATCTTAATTGCTGCAGTGGGACTAATTCAGATAATAAGTTATCCGGACATTTTAAAAGCGCTTAATCCTGTTTATGCTTACCGGTTTGTAAATGAGTATCCGGGCGGATTCATGCTTCTCGGTGCGGTCTTCCTGTCAATTACTGGCGCCGAAATGATTTATGCCGGTATGGGCTCAAGCGATGTAAAAAACATCAGAATATCGTGGGCTTTCGTCAAAACTGCTCTTATACTTAACTATTTCGGACAGGGTGCATGGGTTATGATGAATATACGGTCGGTATCTGATATGAATCCCTTCTTTGCTATCATGCCGTCATGGCTCCTTATACCGGGGATAATTATTGCGGTTGCGGCATCATTTATTGCAAGCCAGTCGATAATAACCGGATCATTCAACCTGTTCGGGGAGGCGGTCTCACTTAATTTATGGCCGAAGATCAGGTTACTTCATCCCACAGCCATGAGGGAGAACATCTATCTGCCGTTTGTAAACTGGTTCCTTTGGGTAGCATGCAGCCTTACAGTCCTCCTGTTTAAAGAATCCTCAGAGATGACAATGGCATACGGACTTGCCATAAACTTAACTGAGCTTGTAACAACCTTGTTACTTGCATATTATCTCCTGCAGAAAGGACTTAACCACCGTCTGGTCCTTCTGCTTTTGATTGCCTATCTCTTTATCGAGGGCAGCTTCCTTATCGCCAATCTGAACAAATTCAGATCGGGAGGCTGGTTCACTCTACTGATATCCACAGTCTTTTTCCTTGTGATGTTTGGCTGGTATTTCGGAAGGAAATTAAAGAACCGATATATAACTTTTGCCGACCTCGATAAGTACCTCGATGTGTTCACCGACCTCAGTAAAGATGAGTCTGTGCCTTTGTTTGCGACACACCTTGTTTATATTATACGGGCGAACAGGATCGACCAGGTTGAATCCAAAGTTATTTATTCAATCTTCCATAAACAGCCCAAACGTGCAAAGACCTACTGGTTCCTTCATGTCGACAGGGTTGATGAGCCAAACAGATTTGATTATACTGTAAAGCAGATCATCCCGGGTATCCTTATCAGGGTCGATTTCAGGATAGGGTTTAAGGTTGATCCGAAGATTAATCTGTATTTCAGAGAGGTTCTTGAAGATATGGTGAAATCGGGAGAGATAAACCTCGACAGCAGTTATGAATCCCTGAGAAAGCACGGTTTTCAGGGTGATTTCAAATTCATCCTTATTGACAGGATCATGCTCCGGGATGTAAAACTTTCAGGCTATGAGAATTTTGTTCTTACATTACATCTAATTGTCAGACAGGTAGGACAGCCTGACGAAAGGGCCCTTCATCTCGATTCGACCAGCACCATTGTTGAAAAGGTACCTATAATAATTGACCAGCCGGTCTCAAAAAGGATCATGAGGGTGTGATGTCCCTTTAATTTCCTCCTTTGATCATTACCGGTTTTAATTCCGGAATAAATTGTTTTATTTTGGGAAAATGTATTACCAATAACAAAATAACCAATAATATTATCCATGAAACAATTATTATTTGCAGCAGTATTCCTGTCAGTTTTTGCCGGGATAACCCGGTCTCAGGTTTCCGCATGGAAACCGGCCGGTGACAGGATCACAACAGTATGGTCGGCAAATGTAAATCCTCTTAATCCGCTTCCCGAATATCCTCGTCCCCAGATGGTACGAAACAGCTGGAAGAACCTTAACGGATTGTGGGACTATGCAATTACAGGCAGCGAAAGCGCCAGACCTTCGACCTTTGACGGAAAAATACTTGTGCCATTTGCCATAGAGTCCGCATTGTCGGGAGTAGGTAAAACAGTGGGTCCCGATAATACATTATGGTACAGGACCAGATTTACAATCCCGCCGGATTTCAGGAAGAAGACAATTTTACTTCATTTCGGGGCTGTTGACTGGAAATCGGAAATCTTCGTGAATGGTGTGTCTGCAGGCACTCATCAGGGGGGATATGATCCCTTTTCCTTCGATATAACAACCTTTGTTAAGGGCAGTGGCCAACAGGTGCTTGAACTTAAGGTCACCGATCCGGTGGACAAAGGTGTGCAGCCAAGGGGAAAGCAGGTCATCAAACCGGGCGGAATCTGGTATACCTCAGTAACAGGTATATGGCAGACAGTGTGGATTGAAGCCGTCCCCAAAACATATATTGCATCTACGAAACAGGTACCTGATATTGATAAAGGGATACTTAAGCTCAATGTAAATATTCAGAATGCCCAGCCGGGAGATATTGTAAGTGTTTCAGCCTGGGACGGAACCGTTAAGGTTTCCGGAACCGAGGCAGCACCGGGAACACAGATAGAGCTTCCGGTACAGAACGCAAAACTATGGTCACCCGATAACCCCTTCCTTTATGATCTGAAGATCGCTATAATACGAAAGGGTAAGGTTGCTGATGAGGTAACAAGTTATTTTGCTATGAGGAAGATATCAATGAAACCTGATGCAAACGGTTTCCTGAGGATGATGCTTAACAATGAATTCGTCTTTCAGTATGGTCCTCTTGACCAGGGCTGGTGGCCCGACGGACTCTATACAGCCCCGACCGATGAAGCTCTGCTGTTTGATATAGTTAAGACGAAAGAGATGGGATTCAATACTATACGTAAGCATGTGAAGGTAGAGCCGGCACGGTGGTACTATCACTGCGACAAGACAGGAATGCTGGTCTGGCAGGATATGCCAAGCGGCGATATGGGCGGCGGACAATGGAATACCCGTCCGGGTATGGAAGGCGGTTCGGATAAGACAAGAACACAGGAATCCGAGAAGATCTACCGTACCGAATGGAATGCGATTATAGATTATCTCTTCAACTTCCCTTGTATTGTGGTATGGGTACCATTCAATGAAGCCTGGGGACAGTTCAAAACTGTTGAGATTACCACCTGGACAATGCAGAAAGATCCCTCACGGCTCGTAAACAGCGCCAGCGGTGGGAACTTCCATGAAACAGGCCATATACTTGATCTCCATAATTATCCGGGACCTGTTATGGCAAAACCGGAAATTTTCGGTACCAAACAGGCTATTGTTCTCGGAGAATTCGGGGGACTGGGGCTTCCTCTTGAGAACCATACATGGCTTGATAAGAACAACTGGGGCTACAGAACCTTCCAGAACGCCGATACCCTCTTCAAAACATATTCAGGATATCTTGACCAGATAGTACCTTTCATTAACAGGGCACTTTCGGCTGCAATCTATACCCAGACCACTGATGTGGAAATTGAAACTAACGGACTGATGACCTATGACAGGAAAGTCATAAAGGTGCCGGAACAGAAACTGAAAGCCGCTGCACAGAAATTGTATAATGCGGCAAAAACTGTCAGATTCAGATAGAGAGTACCTGCGAAATTGCTGGTTGCTGGTTGCTGGTTACTGGTTGCTGGTTACTGGAACCTGAAACCCTGAAACCCTGAAACCCTGAAACCCTGAAACCCTGAAACCCTGAAACCCTGAAA
>CAYPHL010000199.1:0-5534 GCA_964410385.1 uncultured Rikenellaceae bacterium
TTTCGGCATTAAATCCAATTTCAATACCGCCCTGCGACATTGCACGCATGAACCTGAGGGCAAATGCTATTCCACATGATCCGGCGACAGTGGCAGCATCCATAAGTTCTTCGGGCATTACAATAGTTCTTCCCATTTTCTCAAAAATGGAAGTGATCATCTTTTCCTGCTCAGGCTTTATGTTCCTGAACGACATGCAAGTCATCGATTCACATATTTCAACAGCTGTATTTGGCATAATACGGATATTTGGCACCGGGCCGAATGCATTCTCAATTTCCCTGTGCGTTATGCCGGTTATTGTTGAAACAAGCAGATGACGAGGGCTGATACCGTCCTTTATTTCTTCCCGGAGTGTTTCAAATTGCTGAGGTTTAACGGCAATAATTATGATATCTGTTTCAGAAATGGCTTCTGTATTGTTATCAGTAGCATTGAAGCCGATATTTTTAAGAAATGAAATTCTCGATTCCCGTTTTTCTCCGAAAATTATTTCTTCAATTTTGTATTGTTCTGATCTGATCAGCCCTCTGGCAATTGATGTTCCAATATTACCTCCGCCCAGAATAGCAATTTTGATTTTTTTCATTTTCTGAAATTGAGAAGGCGAAGATAGTAAAAACAGGAAAATCCTGTAGCTGTTAAAGGCATTGACTAAATTTGCGACAGCCGGTAAGGGAATGCAGATGCAGGATTGAAAGAGCAGGTATTACTCACAAAGTCCTGTTGCATACAGAGTCTCGCCTAACATCAGTTCAGTGATCATCCCGTTATCCTGGCGCATGTTGATTTTGAACTGATATGATTCGCCTGAACTGTTCCGCAGTGTAACAACACTTTCTCCAACGGCATAGGTCCCGGTCTCGACATTGGGATTGCCTCCGTATGCTATACCTGCACCACTGCTGAAACTGGCCTCGCTGCCGAATTGATAATTACCCTGACCATCAAAGACTAATTTTCGTGTTCTTGAATATCCGCTGGAGCTGTTTGAAGAACCAGACCATGAACAGAGTGTTCCTCTGAGCTGCCATGTTGCTCCGCTTCCCTGAGACTGCTGATTCATGCCCTGCTGATTAGAATATTGTTGACCTGATGTATTCCCCGCACTTTTAAATGGAATTTTTGAACCATCAGGGAATGTAATGGTCAGCACGCCCTGGTTCAGTGTATAAGGATAATCAATCCATCCGTAATCACCCATTGCCTGGATTATACCTTCTTTCAGCTGGTATTGTGTTGATTCGCCATTAAAGGAAAGCCTGTTTTCTGAAACGAATTCCAGGAGCAACTGACCCTGCTGGTTCTGGAACAGCCACTTCCCGGTAAGTATAGCTGCATTTTGTCCCTGTCCCGTTCCTGACATTGGTCTCGACATGCTCTGGGGAAGTGGTCCCTGCGCCGGTGGTCCTGCCATTGTCCGGGTGAATACTATTTCTGTCCCTCCCGGGAACTCAATAGTGAGTTGATTACCATCGAGCATGTAAGGATAAGGAGATATAGTTGTCCCTTC
Organism: uncultured Rikenellaceae bacterium; assembly: GCA_964410385.1. Classification (GTDB taxonomy): domain Bacteria; phylum Bacteroidota; class Bacteroidia; order Bacteroidales; family VadinHA17; genus LD21. The sequence continues at coordinate 1,514 of CAYPHL010000199.1, forward strand.
ATTTATCATCAGAACATTACCCTGTGCCTTGTATGGAAAAACCTGGTTGTTGATCATGATAGTTTCAGCAGTGATCTGCATGTTCATTTCTCCGCCCGGTGCTGAATATTTCCATGAACCGTTCAACCCGCCCTGGCCAGATGTTGCAACTGAGGCTGCAGTAATAAATAGCATTAATGTAAGTTTTTTCATCTTTAAACGGATAATCAGTTTTACAGTTTCATTCAAGAGTGAATGTTGCAGTCTGGGTTGCTCTGCCTTTCCCTATCCTGTCATATATGGTCATTTTGAACCTGTATTTACCCGGTTTCATTTCCGGAGTGGAAGAGAAAGTGCCTTCAGGGGAGGATGCCATATCATTTTCAAGAACGAGATGACCTCCATCACCAAGGAGTGCAGCTTCAGACAATAATATCCCGCCATCGGGATCTGTGATTTCCACATCAATATCGAACCAGTTCAGTCCGGAATCATCCTTTTTAAAGGGGCCGACATTGAAGAGAACAAGATGAACAACCTCACCTCTTTTATAAACAGCAGGATTGCTCATGGTTGCCAGCTGGTCTCCATCACCCTGTCGTGCAAATGTGTAGTCATCAATGCTTATCAGCTTTGATGTTGATGTACTTGTTGAACACGAGGCCAGCATTACCGCCATCAATACGATAATAAGTACCGTGGTTAAGTTTTCTTTCATGAAAGGAAATTTAGAAATATCCTGTAAGTTAAGATAATATAGGTTGAAAGTCAAGATTTTATTAATAATTCAATCATTCTGAAAAATGCTGTTTTTAAATGACTTATCTTTACCTTCTGCCGCTGTGATCGGATTGTATGAGGATGACATTATTTTCTGAATCTTGTGCCCGGGAGGGGCAGATGGAATGGAAATGAAGAACAGGATAGGTGGAGCATTAAAGTATCTGTTTTCAGGACTCAACGAGGCTTATAATAAGGGTTTGGATATTTCAGAATATTCAGGACAATACCTGAAGAGATATATCAGCAATTCATCATACTTTATTTCTTTCTATTCTCAGGTTTTGGAGAAATGTTTGCAAAGTGTCAAAAAACCTGTTGGGGAAAGTGTTTTTGTCGATTATGGAGGAGGTTGCGGGATACTTTCCCTTGCAGCCAGACTGCTTGATTTTAAAACTGTTATTTACAATGATTTTAATGAAAAGTCTCTGATAGATGCACAGACAATTTCAAAACAAACCGGAATTTCTGTAGATGATTTTATTTGCGGTGACGCCGGAGCTTTTGTTGATAAGATGAACGAACTTAAAATACATCCCGACCTGATCTGCTCTGTGGATGTCATTGAACATATATATGATCCGGAAAGCTGGTTAAAATCCATATCAAGGCTTGACAGTTTCAACTTGATCATTGTGACCGGTGCAAACTCACAAAATCCGTTAATTAAACAAAAACTGAAAAAAAAGCACATTATTTCTGAATACCACGGATGTGAAAGGAATGTCAGGATTGATGATACGTTCTTCAGCACATCATTCCTTGAAGAACGCGAAAAGATCATACGGCAAAAGTATTCGGATTTAAGCGAAGGTGAGATTAAGAAATTAGCTTGTGAAAGCCGGGGATTAAGACAGGAAGATATTGAAAATATGGTCAACCGATATCTGGGAAGCGGCATAACGGAATATCATCCGGATCATCCCACAAATACCTGCGATCCTTACACCGGAAGCTGGGCTGAAAGACTTATTGATTTCAGGAGATTAAAAGAAACGATTGAAAATAATGGAATGGAATTCGAAATCACAAACTCATTTTACTGCTATTCAGATGATAAATTACTAAATACAATTAAAAAGGCTCTTAATCTTTTAATTAAAATTTCGGGACCAGAATGTTTATTTCTCTCGCCCAATGTTACAATCGGTATCAGAAAGTGAAGAATTCAGGATCCATGTAGTTGTAATTATATGCAAATTTAGGAGACATTCCTGATAAGCATTATCTTTACTTCCTGACTATTAAATTTTTCTTAAATGAAGCTGAGACTATCTTGTTTTTTTCTTTCTGTATTTTTTGTATGCAGTATTCTTTCAGGACAGCAAAATTCAAATAATCCTGACCGTGAGCAATGGTTCATGGATATGGGATTTGGAATGTTCATTCACTGGAGCATGGATTCCCAGGTTGGAGCTGTTATCAGTCACTCCATGGCAGGAGCCTCGGAAGATTATCTCGGGAGGTTTGAAAATGACCTGCCCAAAACATTCAATCCTAAGAAATTTGACCCGGAAGAATGGGCGGTTCTGGCAAAACTTGCAGGAATGAAGTATGTTGTTTTTACTTCAAAGCATCATTCGGGTTTCTGTATGTGGGATACAAAAACTACGACTTTCAATATTATGAAAACTCCTTTCGGAAGGGATATCCTGAAAGAAGTCCTTGATGCATTCCGTAATCAGGGTATAGCAACAGGATTATATTTTTCACCGGAGGATTTTTACTATTTCCACAGAAATAAGATTCCGGTCGGGCGACTTCAGGATCCAAAGCATTATCCGGCAAATAATCCCGGACTTATGGCTTATGATAAGGCCCAGTTAAAGGAGTTGCTTACAAATTACGGAAAGATTGATATCTTTTTCTTTGACGGACCTGAAGAAGGACTAAAGCAATATGCCTGGGAATTACAGCCTGATATGGTAGTAACCCGGGGACAGATGCAGACTCCTGAACAAAATCTGCCGGACAAGCCAATACCCGGACCATGGGAGGCATGTTTTACGATGGGCACCGACTGGCAGTACAAACCTACAAATGATCCTCATAAATCAGGTACAGAGATAATCAATATGCTTATTGAGACAAGAGCAAAAGGAGGGAATCTTCTGCTGAACATCGGTCCAAAACCGGATGGTGAGATCCAGATAGAGCAGCAAGCTCTTCTGCGTGAAATTGCATTATGGAATCTGGTGAATGGTGAAGCTGTTCATGACATACGGCCGTGGGAAATAATCAAAGAAAGGGATGTATGGTTCACAAGAGCAAAGAATGGCAATACAGTATATGCTTTTATTCCCGGTGGTGATGAATGGAAATATGCGGAGAGGAAAGAATTTGTTTTCACCACATTATCGGGTGATGGCAAGACAAAGATCAGCATCCTGGGATATTCATCAGAACTGGTCGAATACAAGCCCGGGTATGATGCAAAGATCTATTTCAGCCAGACACCCATCGGACTGGTAATAAGCGCTGTTAATGGTCACCGGCTTTATACGAACAATAAATGGCCGAATCCGGTGGTATTGAAAATTGAAAATGTGAATTATAAACCGCTTAATAAAGTTGAGGGAAAGAAATCGGGTATCGACGGGGCATTATAAAAGGAGAATAAGAATTATTACCTGGATTTCTCCTGCAGCCAAAATGATAAGTCCAGGTAAAGGATTTGAATTTACTATTAAATAATTTTATGTGAGCATGACCAGATTATTCCTTCAGCAAGTGTTCCAGCTGGTCAAAGCAAATTGAAATACCCTCTTCAAATCCCATTTTTACTAATGTCTCCAGATCTGATTCTGTCGGGTAAACCGTTTTGAATTCCACTCTTGTACCATCTTTTGTCTGGCTGAAAACAACAGATCCTTTTGATACAGGAAGTTCATGGTTCAGAGTTCCGTTCTCATCACAAAATGCATCCTCTAATTCAAACTTTTTATATTCGTCAATTGCCAGATAGTTCATGCAGCCCCAATGTTTTTCATTTTCAGGACTTACCATTGCATACAACCAGTATCCTCCGGGTGAAAAATTCATCATTTTTGTCTCAGCCCTCCATGGAAGCGGACCCCACCAACGGTCAAGCAGTTTGTCGGTGGTGAAAGCCTCCCAGACTTTTGCTGCCGGTGCATCGAAAACTCTTGATACTATAACCGACTTTTCGTTGAAGTCTTTGGTTATCCGGGTTTTATTTTCGGGTTTCATTTGGGATTTTTTAGTAAAACAAACTTTCATAGAAATTGTTTTCAGAATACCT
>CAYPHL010000200.1:0-5472 GCA_964410385.1 uncultured Rikenellaceae bacterium
TATCATATTCAGGAAATACTTTCTTTAATACAAAAAATTTCGGGAATTTGAACAATGCTCATTTTTATTTACCGTTTACATTCAGCTTTTTATCATATAGTACACTATTTAAAACAAGATTTGCTTTATCGGATTTATAATCTTTAAATTTTTCTATTTGCTCCAGTTGATCCCTATATTTCTTTTTATAATCTATAGCTGAATTTTCTGGTATATAAGCAAAATTTGATGCAGATAAAGAACCTAAAACATGAATCATAGATTTTGAAACTATCGCCCTATTAGTGTTATTAAGATAAAAATTAAGCTTAAACTTTATAAAATAAGCTACTTTTTTGAAATCACTTCCCACTACCTGTTTTAGTGCTTCACTTAATTCCGGATTTTGTTCTTTACCATCCCCTCCTTGTATTATAATTTGAAATCTATTCACATCATTGGGTTTAATTGATTCGAAAATCTTAATTCGCGCACTATAAGGTTTGAGTGAATCCCGTAGATAAATATCATATTTGCCTTCGACATAATCAAAGAATGCTGCCTCACTCGGAATTTGCCACGTATTTTCCACATTTATTATTGCCTCTCTTAATGATACAATTTTTTCACCCCTATTTTGAATCCTTATATCGACTGTATCCCCAGCCATGAACTGATCAACAATAATCAAATCACCTCTATTCCCAAATATCGAACTAACTCTTGCTAAGAGATAATCAATATTCTGAAAAAATAAAACAATCCCGGCTAGTGAAGTTGCTATTAGCACTAACAATTTCTTGTTGTTAAATAATAACTTTTTTAATCCTTTCCATTTAATGCTAATTCTATTATGTATAGATTTTTCGTCCGATATTTCCTGTTGTGGAGATTTATGTTCACATTTATTATTTTTAGTTCGCTGGTTAATTCCTACCACGCCAGCTTTCCTCTTTGTATGTGAAGCTATAACTTTTTTGTTTTTCTCATTATTGACAAAGTATATCTCGTCCGGATCAATGTCAGACCGATGAAGCAGCTCAGGCGTATTTTCCTCTGGAATATCCTTGAGTTTAAGGGACAACGTCCCCTGTTCAAAGGCATCCTTTAGCGAACATCCATTTGTAATAGCGCTGTAGAAATATTCAGCAAATGAAATTGCAGCTTCATCTCCGATCGACTTGTTCATTCCTACAACACAATCGATTACCTGGTTTATCGCATGCCCTTGAGCAGTAGTTAAGCATGCATTTAAAACGACAAGTCGTGGCTTTTTCCTCATACTTGAAAAAATAGTTTTCAAGTCATCCGTTGATACAAGTCTAGATTGCCCGTTTTCATCCTTCAGAACGAGTCCTTCCTCTCCCTCTCCATGGCCACTAAAATGAACGATTTCTGGCACATGCCAGTTCAGTTCTTCCAGCAAATCAGTCGGTCTAACTGCCCAGGTAGTAATAAATTCAAATGAGTCCCGATATATAGCTCCTTGGATTTTTTACTAATTGATCTAGCTTCCTCATCAAGAGCTAATTTGTCAGTATCTTCGGGATTGCTCGCAAAGAATAGGATCTTCGTTTTTTTTCTAGGATACCTCATACTATCGATAAAAATCCTTGTGATCTAAAATAAATTTAACTCTCGGCTTATCTTTTATTGCTGAAATAGATAATAAATTCAAATGTATATAAACAAAAATTCGTAGTCAAATTATTTTAATTCCTGCCATGGATCATTGATATAAATTTAAAACGATTTTTAACAATAGTGGAAAAGGAGACCACTTTTAAGCATTCTATAGAGACAAGATAACTGCTCTGTAATCAAGAGTAGGATTATTTATATTCGTATATACCTATATTAGTTTTAATAATCATTCATATCATCTTCCTTAAGGTCAACAATATACCCATGTTATGAACTACCCAATTTTTCATAATTGTTATTTTCCGGCACTATAAGCAAAAAACTGAGACCGAAGGCGTGGAGTCGGACCTAGTGTATAAAAAAGCATTTGAACTCTTGCCGGAAATAGGTAGAACGGAAAGGGGTGAAACATTATTCATTGATTTTGGGTAGGAAAAAGAAGTCTAAGTCATTATCAGAGAGGCTATTTAATGAATCCCGAGGTTCTTGTCCCCTATTCTAGTGGCGAAATCTATAACCTGAACTTAGTGAGGCGACTATAATCCTACGGTGCCTGCGGCACAGAAGGGCTTTTTCTTTTGTCGGGGTGGCGGGATTATTGCATGATCCCGAAGGGGGGGTGGCTTAAAAGAAATAGCCCTTCTTTACTCGCTTCGCTCGTACGGAGGGTTTCCTTTTCATTTCGCTTATGAAAGCTGGGGCTTTCAACGCTCGTGAAAAGAAAACCCTCCGGTGCCTGCGGCACAGAAGGGCTTTTTCTTTTGTCGGGGTGGCGGGATTATTGCATGATCCCGAAGGGGGGGTGGCTTAAAAGAAATAGCCCTTCTTTACTCGCTTCGCTCGTACGGAGGGTTTCCTTTTCATTTCGCTTATGAAAGCTGGGGCTTTCAACGCTCGTGAAAAGAAAACCCTCCGGTGCCTGCGGCACAGAAGGGCTTTTTCTTTTGTCGGGGTGGCGGGATTCGAACCTGCGACCCTCTGGTCCCAAACCAGATGCGCTAACCGGACTGCGCTACACCCCGCTTTGTCCTCCGTAGCCTAGGCGAAGGAGGATTTTTAAAGTGCCGCAAATATAATCAGATTTTTAATTATTGAAAAACCACTCATATATATAAGTAGTAATCATCTTGAGAGATTTTCCGGTCCTCCCTGAATGACAGTTCTTAATACTTGATAAGCTTTGAGTATCTCCAGATCCCATTTTGCAAGTATTGTAATGAGTAAATTCCCGAAGCCAGACCTGATACCGGAAGAATACCATCGGTCAGATCACGTTTGCTAAGAACCAGGCTTCCATTGATATTATAAATATTGACACAGGTTATATCCGGCGAACCGAGGTAAATATAATCATGTGAGGGATTAGGATAAATCCTGACCTGAGAATCGTTATTTTCAGTTACCGATACTGTCCCGAGCGATTCAACCTTTACATAATCAACTGCCATTGAGTAAACAGAATTCAATCCAGCCTGGGCAACCGGTTGCAGGTTTCCGTCATAAGCCTCTGCCCACCCTGCATCAGGAGCCCAGATGTTAAGATGAAAATGCATTGACCTTTCAGGAATAAGTGTGGTTATTGTCCTTACTGTAACTCCGTCAACCAGCCATGATATCTCTCCGGGAAGCCATTTAATAACATAAGTATGATAATCAGTAACAGAACCTGTTATTGGATGAAAGAACGGATGGCCTTCTCCAAGCGGTTCGTTGTCATATATATTTGTCTGCACTTCTGTAGTTCTGTTAGATACCATTTCAAAATCTATTTCATCATGATAAGGAGGAGTACCGACAATATCATATAAAAAAATACCTCCGACAATTCCACGTGGCATCGGTGATTTGAACTTTGCCCTTATCGTGAAAATCAGTCCGTCTCCTGACGAAAAAGAACGGTTGGTTATCAGGTCAGTCCCGTAAAGTGAGAATCCGGTTGGATTGTAGGTATCGAGGTTAATTACTGCTTCTCCGTTGATGATTGCCGGAAGACCGGAATTTTGTGAACATCGGAATTGTGTCCTCCCGACATAAGTCCCGTCGGTGGACGATACCCAGGTAGGAATATGCCAGAGATCTGCTCTCATTGCAGTACCATCAAAACCATCATAAAAGATTGTTGTGGTTGTTTGTGCGCCGGCAATAATTGCCATCATGAGCCCGACCAGTACAGGAAGTAATTTTGTTTTCATAGTCTTGTTCATTTCATTTTACTTTTACTTGTTTTTTGTTCAGACTCTGTTTCAATAAACAGGGTACCCTTTATTAATAAAATGATCAGGACATAGCTTCCTGACAAATTTTTCAGGTTTTTTTAATTTATTGCGCCCCGGATTTAAGCTCAGCAAAACGGCTTTTCATTTTCCTGATTTCTCTTTCATATCCGGGCCTTTTTATCAGATTTTCCTTTTCTAGAGGATCGTTCTCAATATCGAAATATTCCTCATGCTGATAATGAGGCCAGAAAATATACTTAGAGGTACGTGTCACGAGTGCTTCAGATGAGGGTATCCTTTTTTCACTTGTAACAAACGGATGTTCATAATAAAAATCCTTCCGCCATTTCTTATTTTTCAAAAGATATAATCCAGAGAAATCCATGCCCTGCATAGTTCCTGGAATATCTGACCCGGATGCCGAAATAATTGTCGGGCCAATATCGATATTAAGAACAAAATCATCGATCACCTTATTTCTTCTTTCCGGTCTCAGCCGCGGGTCATAAACCACCAGGGGAACTCTCAATGCTTCTTCGTAAGGGTACCATTTATCTGCCAGTCCGTGTTCCGAATGGAAATATCCGTTATCACCGGTGAAGATTATCAGTGTATTTTCATAAACTCCCTGTTCCTTAAGTTCCGCTACTATCCTTCCTATCGCCAGATCCATCTCAGTCAGCATCCTGTAATAAGCTTTCATATATTTCTGATATTTTTCCGGAGTATCGAAACGCCAGTGCCATCTCACCCTTCCCTCGTTTGCTTCGTTGGCAATAAAAGGAGGCAGTCTGTTAAAATATTCATCTGATGCTGTTTCCGGGACCGGAATGAAATCATTCTGATAATATTTCTCACTTGAAGGCTGATACCTGTACTGATCGGGATGGTTATCCTGGGCATGGGTGGCAAAAAAACTTACTGAAAGCAGAAAAGGTCTGTCTTTGGGCCTTTCCTTAAGGAATTCAAGTGCATCCACCGCATTTCTTTCTGTTACATGAACAGAATCGCCATTCTCAAGAGGGAACCAGTGTACCCTCTCATATTCCCGTGCAAAATCAAAATCACTTTCCCTTATCTGACCGACACCATATTTCCCTACAAAGCCTGTCCAGTAGCCGGCCTGTCTCAGGATAGAAGGGTAAGTATCATTAAAAGCCTGCTCACTTAAAGATTTGCCGAATTCCCTGATATTATGTCGGCTCATATATTGCCCCGTCAGGATGGAGGCCCTGCTTACCATGCTAATTGATGTTGTTACACAGGTATGTGTGAATCTGACCCCGTTCCTTGCAAGCTTGTCAATATTTTCAGTATGCAGGATATCATTCCCCATACAATTGAGAGAGTTCCATCTCATGTCATCTGCAAGCAGGAAAACAATATTCGGTTGCTTCTTAACTTCATTTTTCTCACTGTGACCTGTACATGAACCGGAAAGGATACACAGTCCGCCAAGGATTGTCAACCCGACCTCATTCATATTTAAACCTTTTAATCCGCTTATCACGATCATCCATTCAATCTATATCAAATGTAAGTTTAATAATTCAAAATCTATGTGTTCTTCCGGATATCCTTTGTGCTCTTTGCGCAATCCTTTGTGCTCTTTGTGGTTAAAAAACTTAACCAC
>CAYPHL010000201.1:0-5414 GCA_964410385.1 uncultured Rikenellaceae bacterium
CCATCCTGAAATCCAGCTGTTTCTTCTGAAGATCAGCCTTTACGACTTCTATTCTGACCTTATCTCCGAGAGTATAAACTTTTCCGGTTGAACGGCCCCGAAGACAGTAATTATCTTCATCATATTCATAATAATCATCCCCGAGCTCCCTGATATTGATCATCCCTTCACACTGGTTCTCGACGATCTCGACATAAATACCCCATTCAGTGACACCTGAGATCACTCCGTCATATATCCTGCCAAGTTTATCACTCATGAACTCAACCTGCTTGTATTTGATCGATGCTCTTTCAGCCTCAGCTGCAAGCCTTTCCATTTTGGATGAGTGATCGCTGAGCTTCTCAAATTTCTCCTTACCCCCGGGTATCTCACCACTCAGATATGATGTAAGAAGCCGGTGTACCATCATGTCGGGATAACGTCTTATAGGTGAAGTAAAATGAGTATAATATTTAAATGCCAGTCCGTAATGACCTATGTTATCTGTCGAATAGACTGCTTTGGCCATAGATCTCAGAGCCAGCGTCTCGATTATATTCTGCTCCCTCTTTCCTGCAACAGAAGTAAGGAGCCTGTTCATCGCTTTGGGAAGAGGAGTGGTCCCATCACCATCCAGCTTATAGCCAAACCTTTTAATGAACTGACTGAAATTTGTGATCTTTTCAGGATCAGGCTTATCGTGGATCCGGTAAACAAATGTCTTTCCCTTAAGTTTCTTACCGACCATTTCTGCAACTCTCCGGTTTGCCAGAAGCATGAATTCCTCGATAAGCTGATTGGCTGTTCCCATCTCACGGAATTTTATTGCCAGAGGTTTTCCTGCTTCATCCAGTTCAAATTTAACTTCAACCTTTTCAAATGCGAAGGATCCTGCCGAGAATCTTCTTTTCCTTAAAAGCTGGGCAAGAGTATGAAGGACAAGTACCTGGTCTTTCATAGGTCCGTCGCCGGTATCGATGACTTTCTGAGCTTCCGCATAGGAAAATTGCCTGTCGGAATTGATGATGGTCCTTCCGAACCATTCCTGTATCACCTCAGCTCTGTCATTCAGCTCAAAAACCGCCGAATAGGTCAGTTTATCCTCCCCGGGATTAAGGGAACATATATGGTTTGAAAGTCTTTCAGGAAGCATGGGAACGACACGGTCGACAAGGTAAACCGATGTAGCCCTTTGTTTGGCTTCTTCTTCGGTGAGCGAACCGGGTTTCACATAAAATGTAACATCTGCTATATGTACTCCAACCTCCCAGTTGCCGTTATCAAGTTTATTCAATGAAAGGGCGTCATCGAAATCACGAGCATCTGCCGGATCTACTGTAAATGTTGGTATCTGCCGGAAATCGCGACGGGCACTGATATCTTTTACTTTTATCTCTGCCGGGATACTTTCCGCATCCTTTACCACCTCCTCGGGGAAATGATACGGAAGAGCAAATTCTGCAAGAATTGCATGCATCTCTGTCTCATGAAGCCCCGGTTCACCAAGAACATCTATGACCTCGGCAACGGGGTTTTTTGAATCAGGATTCCATTCTACAACCCTTGCAACTGCCTTCTGCCCCTGCTTCGCACCGTTAAGCTTCGATAAGGGAATGAACAGGTCAAAAGGCATATTCTTATTGTCGGGAATAAGGAAAGCGAAATTCGGCATGAGCTCGATGGTCCCGACAAAGGAACTGCGCCACCTTTCTATTATCTCTACAACTTCTCCTTCAGGCCTTGCGCCTTTCCTGCGGGCATAAAGCCATACCTTCACCTTATCGCCATGAAGAGCGGTCTTCAGATTCCTGGCCGAAACAAAAATATCTTCCTTTATATCCTCTCCCGTGATAAAACCATATCCCATCCTGGTCATATCGACAGTACCGCTAACATATGCATGAACGATCTTAGCCCTATATTTACCCTGGTATACCTCTTCTAAAATTTCCTGCTTTTTCAGGTTCCGCATTATCTCAGAGATCATCTGCCTCTCCGCAGGATCATTGATATTCAGCCTCTTGGCTATCTGCTTGTAATTGAATCCCTGCCTGGGATTACCAGACAGAATTGATAATATCTGATCTTTTAACTGTTCTCCTGAAATCCCGGATTTCTTCTTCCCCCTGCCCTTCTTCCTGCTCATAAATTCTGATTTTTGCGAAGGTACGAAAAGGATACTTGACTTTTGGAGTTGATTATCTTAAATTTGATAAAGAATTGAGGCTTTGCTTCCAACAAAACTTTAAACAGAAGGGAAATTTATAAACACGTCCAATGAAAAGAATTGCGTTTATTTTAATCGGATCCATCCTGTTTTCATTCACACAAATTTCGGGACAGAAAAATACTGCAGCTGAATACTGGAGGATGGAACAGGATTCGCTCTATAAGAAGCTTGTGGAACGGCAGACTGCCGGGGAAACACTTTCAGAACAGGAACAAACCACTCTTGCAGAATATAAAGCAAGACTCAGCAAATATTTCGAAGGTTTGCCGGATGAGGAGAAATCGCTTTATTACAAATACAGGGCTATGTGGGCAAGTGATTCAGGAAGGGCATACAAGGTTCCTCCGGGGCCGGAAACTAATGTTTTTTCCGGTGAAAGAAGTATGTATACCCAATACCTTATCGCTTCCGGGTTGTTCGGCGCATTTTATGGCGGTGCAGCCATAGCAGTACTTGGCCTTGAAGATAACGAAGGTCTCGTTGCAGGCATACCACTGCTAACAGCAGGTGCATCCGTATTGCTTCCCATTATCACTCTCAAAGACAGATTTGTATCTTATAATTCCCTTTCTCTGGCTATTCATGGAAAAGCTATGGGAGCTGCACAGGGACTTGCGCTGGGAGCACTCCTTATCGGTGATGAAGTCGATGATGGCAAACTCCTCCTGGCAATCTCAACTGCTTCCAGCATAGGCATGGGACGACTTGGATATTCCCTTGGGAAAAACAAACCCTGGACCGAAGGAAGGGCCGGATTATACTCGTATTACGGAACACTTATGCCTCTCGAAGGATTGGCCCTGATCGGCGCTTTCAAAGTTGAAGATGTAAGAGTATTTGGCCTGACTTCCCTTGTTTCAGGTGCAGGCGGTTATCTGATCGCTGACAGAATAGCAGACAAACATGATTACACAATCGGAGATTTAAATGCAACCGGTACACTTGCAGGCATAAATGCACTTTTAGGCTTCCTGATCCTGTCCGATCTGGCAGACGATTCAGAAGATCTAGATCCTTCGCTTCTTCTGATACCTGCTGCCGGAGCTCTTGGAGGAACCATAGCAGGTCATCTTCTTACCAGAGATACAAAATTGTCTCCACAGCAGGGCCGAAATATTGCACTGGCTGCAGCCGGAGGAGAAGCTATCGGTCTGGGAATGGCGACACTATTCACCCCTGAATCGATGTTCCCATACTATGCTTTATCCTACGCGACCGGCATTACAGCATATGCAATAATGATAGGGATCTACAAAAAAAATAACAATCTTGTATTTTCCGGAAACATTAAGAAACCGGGATGGAAAATAAATATAATGCCCCAGAATCTGTTGCTGAATAAGAAAATAGGGACATACGCCCTTTCTCACCCCGGGAAACGTATTGACTTCCTGCCCGCATTCTCGGCAACACTGAACTTCTAAATACGGGTGCCTGGTATTATCCCTCATTTTTCTGAAATACAGGGTGATCAGGAAACAAGCAGACCGATCCTTCCTCTGCCTGTTCCATATTTCTATATAATGGAACAAGTAACCCTAATTTTAATACTTTTGAAATATTAATGTGAGTCTATGATGAATCTGAAATCAGTCCCGGTACGTTCCGCATCGATAGTCACCAGAAAAACCGGAAATGAATGTGTTCTTATCCCGGTTACAAATAATATCGCCGATATGACCAGTGTCTATACCCTGAACGAAACCGGCGCTTTTATCTGGGAGCTTATCGACGGGAAAAATTCAATCGAAGAGCTGATCATTGCTGTTGTCAATAAATATGATGCTGACTTTAATGTCGCAACTAAAGATGTATTTTCCTTGATTGATAATATGAGAAATTACCTCATTATTGAAGATCAGTGAACCAACTTGTTAGCGCTGCCCGCAAGACCCTTTGTGCTCTTGGTGCGAACTTTGTGATCTTAGCGGTTAAAAAAGAAAGTTATTGATGAGAAAGTATAATTTAAATATCGCCGGTTATAAAATAAGGTTTGAGAATACCCTGGACGAAACGGATATTATACCTTCTCAACGATTCAGCAAATATATTTCCACAGAAAATAAATATGACTTCCTGATAAAAATTCAATCCGGGAAGATAAAACTGCCTGAGAATGCAGTAAAAGTTTTTGATGCACCCTATGTTGAAGAGATCGGCAATACCAGGATTAAAAAATCCGATGATTTCTGGAGCGTTTTTCAGTATCATGATGATCTGTTCATTTCAGTTAACTTCCCCGGACATGATGAAGAAAAGTCAGCTATACTGAAATTCTCCCTTCATAAAAGGGAATGGGATTTGCAGATAAATAACCCCGGCAAATCTTTCGATCCGATGGAATATCCCCTCGACGGTCTGATACTATACTATCTCACAGTGATTCATGGCGATATAATGATCCATGCTTCGGGAGTCAGTTATGAAGGCAAAGGTTTCATTTTCAGTGGCATTTCAGGTAAAGGAAAAACAACAATGGCGGGATTATGGGACAGGCATGGGGCACGGATAATTCACGATGACAGGCTAATTATCAGAAAAAATGGTACCCGTTATATGATGTACAACACACCCGTCTACAGGAACGACCAACCTCGTAAATCATATATCGACAGTATATTCCTGATTGATCATGGAAATGAAAATTTAATACTTCCTGTAAAGGGCGCTGCTGCAATTACTTCATTAATATCAAACTGCATTCAGCATAACTGGAGCGACTTCCTAATAAAAGGAATGCTCGACTCCGCAGTAAAGATCTGTACATCAGTACCGGTTTATTATCTCCGGTTCCGCCCTGATGCAACAATAATCAATTACATCCTTCAACATGAAAATGAAAAGTGAAGATCATAAAATAGTCAGGGACCTGGGCTTCTCGCTTCTCGCTGAAGGAACAATACTGAAAATAAAAGCGGATGGTTACAGTATGTATCCTGCCATCAAACCAGGGACAACTATATTTATTGAACCACTCAAAGAATATTTCAATCTGGCTCCCGGGCAGATCATCGCATGGAAAAGAGAATCGGGATTTGTGGTTCACAGGCTTATCAGGAAAGAAACCGGAGGCGATAATATTTTATACTATACGAGGGGAGACAGCTGCAAATATGAAGATAAACCTGTAACAGGCGATCAGATCGCCGGGAAAGTGATCAGGGTTGAAGACCGTAAACAAAGGATCAGAAAAGGATCCGGC
>CAYPHL010000202.1:0-5413 GCA_964410385.1 uncultured Rikenellaceae bacterium
GCAATGATCAGCATTACAAAAAGTATGTTGACTGTGAATGTGGAGAGGAAGGTACTGTATTGAGGCTGGTCTTTCATTCCTCCCTCACGACGGTTTCATGTGCAAGGTTGACATTTCCGCTGACGATAACCAGATCACCGGCCTCAAGTCCTTCCTTTAGGGCAACACTTGTACTGTTCTCATACTCAACAGTGACATACTTCCATATTGCCAGTGAGTCCTGGCGTACAAAGATGACATCTTTCCCCTGCCGGATTACAAGCGCTTCTTTTGGCACCACGAGACGGTCAGGAACAGGTTTCCGGATGACTACTTTAACGTTCATACCGTCAATGAGCTTCCCGTTATTCCGGAACCGGGCTTTAACCTTTACCATTCCGCTTTCATCCACCTGGGGGTTTATCTGTGTTATCCTGCCCTGTAAGAGCGTACTGTCATTAATGAACGGGATAATACCCACAGGCATATCCTTATCAATAAAACCATACTCAGATTCTATTACAGGGAACTCCACTTCCATCACCTCATCGAAAATAACAGTACAAAGGCTTTTATAGTTCTGGGAAGGATTCCAGCGCATCGCTTCGAGATTTGCCACGATACCGCTTATAGGGGCATAGATGCGTGTATTGTTATAATTATATTCTGCAATCGCAAGGGCAGTTAAAGCATCATTAAGACCGCTCCGGATTCGCGAATTCCTGATTTTTTCTGCCGAAAGGCCTGTAGTATCAGCCGCGTAATAACTGCTCAGAAGGTCATCTTTGAAGTTTATCTCCGCTTTTTCGAGTCCCTGCTTTGCCTGTTCCAGTTTTGATTTATATTCGAAATCCTCGATTACTGCCAGAAGGTCTCCCGATCTGACCTTCTGGCCGTTTTTAACATACAGTTCACTAATTATGCCGTTAACTTTAAAAGGGACAACGGCTTTTTCCGAGGACCATACCTTACCGTTGCTTATCAGTTCATGATAAAATGTTGATGGTTCAAGCCTGATTGTTTTTACAGTAACCGCTTCCGGGCGGGAAGAACGGCGTGCCATTTCCTCAAGGTTTTCGGTTGTTTTTGATTTGCAGGAGAATATAAATATCGTGACCAGCAAATAAATAATGACAGACCAGGTTTTCATCTTTACCGGTATCTTTTAAAGAGTTTTATGATAACGACATATAAATTTAGGATTTTTTCTGGTTCAGGTAACATTTTTGACTAAAAAATTCGTTAAGCATAAAACGGATAAATTTCACTTATTAAAAGTAACTATCATACCGATTTTGCTCAGATTTTTATCAAAAAGGCAAGACAATTATATTTTAACGATAAGGAGTTCAGACTTGATTTGGACAATATGGTCTATGCTTTTGATAGCACAACCATTGACCTGTGTTTAAGTCTTTACCTCTGGGCTAAATTCCATCATCAGAAAGGTGCTGACAAGATGCACACGTTGCTTGATCTTTGCAGTTCTATCCCCATATTCGTAGATATTATCGAGGGGTGCCGTTCATGACATAATCTCTCTGGATAAAATGCCTGTAGAGCCTGGCTCATACTATTATATGGATAAAGGATATGTCGATTTTCATCGGTTATATACTCTTATTCATCAATGCAGGGCATTCTTCGTTTCAAGAGCAAAAGACAATATAAGGTACGAAGTCATTTCTTCTTCAGAATTCGATAGTACTGCAGACATTATCAGTGATCGGTTGGTCAGATTAACAGGCTATAAGTCTTCAAAATCTTATCCGGAGGAATTCCGTTTGATTGTCTATGAAGACTATGCTACAAGTGTCGTTTATGCATCTATGACCAATGACTTAACCCTGCCAGCTTTGACAATCGCAGAACTATATCGTAAAAGATGGAAAATTGAACTCTTTTTTATGGATCAAACAGTAACTTCATATCAAGGCATTTTATGGTCCCAGTCCGAATGCGGTTTATTGTCAGATATGGATCGCAATATGTACTTACCCTCTGATTGCAATTGCTTAAAAGAAGTTGATTATGGCAATAAGTCTTTACACTTTCGCTCAAACAGTGTGTCTAACTCTTTTTGAGAAGACTCCTATCAAAGAACTTTTTAATAACAATATTTACTTTAATAATTTGTCCGATGAGAACCAGCTATTAATTTGGGATTCTTAACCGGACAGGAATGATAAATAGTCCTTAAATGAAACGGATCTTTTAATCCGAGAGGTATCTAAAGATTTGCTTTATGGAAAATATTTATAAAGGGTATATATTTCTCTATCTCAGCAAACTTTTCAGTTCATTTTCTAATAGTTCCGCATCATCTTTTGATGCGCCGACCCATCGTCCGGCAATTCTGCCATCTTTATCAATCAGTATCTTAACAGGGATGGATTGTACGAAGTAATTATAATAAATGTCGTCATTTGATATATGTTCAGGGCCAAGTGAATATTTTTCGGCAACAGGTATATGAAACCACATCTCTGTGCTGTCTTGTTTAATCGCGGATAACCAGGCATTTCTTTCCATATCGACTGATACTGCAATTATTTCAAGACCTTTTGAGCGAAATTTGTTAAAAATATCCTTTAAGAAAGGAATTTCTTTCCGGCAGGGGACACACCAACTTGCCCAGAAATCTAATAATACAACATTTTTATCCTTAAACTGATTCAGAGTAATTTTCTTTTGGTTCATATCTGTTGCTTTGAAATCAGGAGCTAACATTCCGATCCTGATATTTTCTTTTTTTCTGATATGTTCCCTAATAATCATGCCATATTTACTGTTCTGTATTGTAATATCAAGACGGTAAAACATTGATTTTAAAGAATCCAGGGTTATTTCTTCATTTGCCTCTAATATGTGTAAATATCTTGACGAAACAAATGATTCAGGGTGCTCCAGAATGAATTTTATGTAAGCCAGATTCAGCTCTTTTCTTGCCTGGGCCCACTGGTCATCGACTTCCTTAAGCTGTCTCCCATATTCTTCTATCTTAATAATACACCTTGAATTTTCAATACTGTTTTGGATTTTGAAACTTCGCTCTCTTAAAGGTATTATCCTGTCATGTATAGGTTTTTCTAGTTTGGTTAATTCATTTTTTTCATTCTGTGTCTTTGACCCGATCAAAATATACTCTTGAAATTTGTTTTTTGTTAGATATAGACTCATTACACCAGGTTCCAAATAAAACTCAGTAGTATTGAGGTCGTTCCCTACAAATATTTCTGCTTCGATTGGTTCTGGAATTATCCCTTTAAATACAAATCTGCCATTTTCGATATTAGCAGTATCGCGTACAAAAGTATTATAAGGCTTATATTTTAAGACTACAAAGCCAGAATCCTGACCAATAATTTTCCCTTTAAGAGTAAAATTCTTGTGATTTTTGTCCTTAGCAGTAGTACAGGAATATATCAGGATTAGGATTGATATGAAGGTACCAATAGTTGATTTCATAAACATTTTGATTTGACTATGAAGTATAATCTTACAAGTTAAAATAAAAATTTTACCACAAAAGTGTTGATACTTCATTAACCAGAAAAAGAAATTCAATACCATACGCTCTTCTGAGATAAAAAATGTTGAAGCATGAAGGTCAGCCTTCAAAAACACAAAGTAAAGAATCCATCTAATCTACATTTTTAAGATGGACTCTTCCTTATAAAAATTAATTTCAACTATTCTGGCAACGCTTACCATTCAGAATTGTTTCCCTACATTTTGGACATTTGGGATCTGTACAGTTCACATCGTGACTACATTCAGTTTCACAACCATTCCCATCATAACCTCCTCTAAGTAATAATAATTGTTCATTTTTCATCAATCTTTCGTAATTTATCTGTAATTTATTAAGTTTTTTCATTTTCGTAAATATTAATTATTGAAAATTCATTAAAATTTCCCTGATTTATCCTTTCACAGGCCGAAACAATAGTCACGGGAAAAGATTATCTTCGCATGAGTCCACCACCTTTCTGTTGAGGAAAGGTCGGGGCAGGGGCTGTAAGCTTAGAGCTCAGAGCACAGGGCACAACCCCTGCCCTTCTCTTTCAGATTTATTAATCAATTTGTAAAGTTTTTTTCTCTTAATCCTTTTTTCTTTTTTATGCACCTGTTTAAGGCCACACCTAGACATCCTTCATTTAATCTGTATTCTGTAAAACCATTATTTTCAGTTCAATATACTCCTGAGCGGTTTTATAAGTCTGAAAATTAGTCTGCTGTTTTCTGTAATTAAATCTGCCGTTCCTGTCATCTCATTTATAAAGCCGAGGTTAATTCCGTATGTCGATTTTAAGCCGTTTGTCAGGTCAATCTCTGCTATGTAATAATCACCTGCAGGTACAAGCGATAAAATGCTGACCTTCCCTTTTAAAACTCCATATTCCATGTAAGGAAATCCTGAGAGCTTGATATTCACCTCCTGACCGGTTTTTACTTTTCCGAGTCCTGATACCGGTACGTTTGCCCTGACAATTATCCTGCTCGGATCATCAGGTATTACTGTTGCCAGTATTTCTCCAGCTTTTATTACCTGGTTAATGTTCCAGTAACTCGTAAAGGTTATCCTTCCTTTTACTGGACTTTTGACCAGATATTTCTCCTTCCACTGATCTATTGCCAGCGTAAGCATCTTATAGGAGTCATCAAGGTCGAGAATATACTGATGCAGTTCTTTGTCAAGCTGGACAAGAAGATCAAGCCTTGATTCCTTCATCTTCAGGGTCGATGACTCATTGTTCTTAATGGAAGCTTTGAGTGAACTATGTGCAGATTTTTTCTGTATCAACACCTGCTTCGACCTTTCATATTCGCTCAGCGTTATCGAATGAAGGCTGCTGTAATATAGTACAGAATCGCGCTCATAACTCCGGAAAACAAGTTTGAGATCTTCTTCCGACAGCCTCTCTTGTGTAAGAAGCTCGGCAGTGTATTCCTGTTGATTTCTTATCTGTCGTTCAAGTAACTTAAGTTTTGAAAGAATGTAAGACTGCCTCAGGTATTCTCCAAACTGAAAAAAGTATGTCACAAACCGCGAATAGCTTGTCTGAATTTCGCCTATTGAAAGATTTTCAGGAGGAATATATTTCGCAACTTTATTCCGCCAGTCCGGATTATAGTCAAGTGTGTCAAGAAATTCAACAAGAGTAAGTAAATCCTCATAAACAGCAGTATTTTCAATTATTGCCACAGACTGATCCGTTGTAACATCTTCCCCATTGTCAACCAACAGCCTTTCAATTTTACCTCCCGATTTTGCAACAAGCGGGGCAGGAGAGTTATAAGTTGTAATAGTTACAGGCGCTGTAACAATATCCGGATAGTTGATAAACCATGTCACCCCGAGGATCGCCAGGATAATAGCAAAAAAGAGAAACAATCCCCATCTCAGGAATCGCCCGGGTATTTCGGACAT
>CAYPHL010000203.1:0-5403 GCA_964410385.1 uncultured Rikenellaceae bacterium
CCAACCGAAAGGAAATAGTTGGTAGATGCTGTGGATCCTGAAAAAGTAACTGCATGGCTCTGCTGAAATCCTTTCTGATATACAAAGTCGGCCCAGTTCGTATTAATGTTTTTCCCGTTTGCATCAACAGCATATTTAAGAACAGTTGAGGAATTGGCATTTGCAAGAGCTTTATTTTTATGCGACAGATATTGTTCTGCATTCATTACCTCGAAAATATTGTATGGCTCCGTAAAACCTGCATAAGCGTCGTATGTTACACTGGTTTTTGCTCCTGTACCGCGTTTGGTTGTAATAATGATTACACCATTGGCAGCCCTGGAGCCGTAAAGTGCGGTTGCAGAAGCATCCTTAAGAATATCCATCGATTCTATATCGGAAGGATTTATGTCTGCCAGAGCATTGGCATAGGTAGTGGATGAATAATCGCCTGTAAATATGGGAACACCGTCAACCACTACAAGAGGATAGGAGCTTCCTGTAATTGAGTTAAATCCCCTGATACGGATAACCGGAGGATTATTCAATACACCATTGGGCATCGTAATGGATACCCCGGCAGCTTTTCCCTGTAATGCCTGGTCAAAGCTTTGTACCGGAACGTTCCTTATTGCATCAACTTTCACGGAAGATACCGCGCCCGTGATATCACGTTTCTGCTGCGTACCATAGGCTACCACAACAACTTCATCGACGTTGTAGAGGTCCTGCCTCAGGACAATATTGATTGTTGTCCTGCCCTGTACAGGCACTTCCTGTGTAACAAAACCGATAAAGCTGAAAACAAGGGTTTGTGCACCGGTCGGGACTGCCAGGACATATTTTCCGTCGGCACCTGTAATCGCGCCAATGGTCGTTCCCTTGACTGTAATGTTAACGCCGGGTAACGGCAGACCGTCCTCTGAGCCGGTCACAGTACCCGAAATCTGCACTGTCTGTGCCATAGCAAGCGCACCTGTTATTAGCACCAGTGTAATAAACATCAGGATTCGTTTCATAAATAATAGTTTAGGTTAATAGAAATAATCGCGGCACTAATATAACAATAATTTAATATGACAAATATCACAGGTAATTATTTTTGATTAATGTGACCATCTTAAAGCCTATAACTCAATAATTCCACTCCATTCTGCCTCAATCTTCGACTCTTGATAACAGAGAAAAAGGGATGAAAGAAAAAGAAAAGGCTGCCTTTTCAGAGACAGCCTTCCTTATAATTAATTTATTTTTTTTGTTACAACTCGTTCTGTACCATTTTCGGATTTGCATCCATCTCCTGTTTTGGTATCAGGAATACAAAATTCTTGTCACCAGCTGCAAAATAACCTGCAGCATTCCACAGTGATGATGTATGACCAAGATTCTCCCTGTTCAGATCAAGATTAAGACGCTTAAGATCGAAGAACCTGAATCCTTCACCCCAAAGCTCACATCTCCTCTGCATGAGGATCTCCTGGATCAGGTCTTCCCCGGTAAGGACACTTTGTACATATGAAGGATCTCTTTTTGAAACAAGATTAAACAATGCAGTTTGGGCATCGACATCTCTTCCACCCAGCCGGGCTACTGCTTCCGCCTCAATAAGGTACATCTCTGCAGATCTCATGTACAGGTAATCATTTGTCCAGTTGGACTGACTTGTTGCATCATATCCTCCGTTACCGGTAAACTTCCTGCCAACCCTGGGTTTGCCGGCAATGGTCCGGAATGTTTTCTTACGCTCATCAGTGGCGCTCATATAATCATACACAGCTGTGCTGGCAAGCTTATGATTTCCAAGAGTTGCATAACCTCCGAAATAAGGGTCGATGTGCGAGAAATACGAAGCATAGCTTGTCTGCTGTTCGGTTATAAGAACTGCTCCCCACATCCATTCTGTATTGTCGGCCTTATTCCAGCCGTAACCGTATTTTGAAGCTGGAACGAGAGCATGGCCGGTACGTGCAGCTTTTGCCATTTCTTCAGCAACCGAATATTGCCCGGTGGTCAGCGCTACTCTGGCCTTGATACCCTGGGCAACCCTTAAATTAAGTTCAGACACATTTGCCCTGCTGAATGTTGAGGTCGTGAAAAGTTCAATTGCATCATCCAGGTCGTTATTGATCTGAGTATATACCTCAGCAACCGTTGATCTTGCCTTTCCTTCCTGAGTAGGTTCGGTATAAACAGGTATGCCAGGGTGAGAATTGGCCCCGCCGATATCATAACGCTGTGCATAAAGCTGAACAAGCTGATAAAAGCTGAATGCCCTGTATGCAAGACAATTTCCTTTAATGAACTGCACTTCAGAAGATTTCAGAGCAGCATCGGAAGCATTATCAATGTTTGCCAGGATAATATTGGCATTGTCAATTATATCATAATAATATGACCATACCCATTCCAGATTGGCTGAATTGATATTTCTGTGATCGAGGTACTGATACCATGCTACAAACCACCCGTAACCACGTTCACTCTGGTAATAGTCCTCACCAAGAAGATCAACGGCCATATCTACCGCTTTCTGACCGAATCTGTCATGTGAGCTATAGAAGGCATAAGTCGACCTGTGTATACCATGAAGAAGAGTATGGTTTCCGCCAACTGTTGAAAGAAGATCCTTCTCTGCAAGACTTGAAGTCGGTACTCTTTCAAGGTAATCTTTTTCACATCCTGCCAGAATAACCAGGAGGATGAATATATTAAGTAATAATAACTTTTTCATATTATGTGGAATTAGAAAGTTAAATTGAGTCCGACACTTACTATTCTGCTCGGCACATATGTAAAGTCAGCCGTTCCTGCGAAAGACTGCTGGGGATCCATCCCCTTGCGCTTACAAAGCAATCCAAGGTTATCACCTGAAACGAAAACATTTAAAGCAGACATATCAAGTTTCTGTGAAATTGAAACAGGGATCCTGTATGATAGTGTGACATTCCTCAATGAAAGGTAGCTTGCATCTATAAGGTAACGTGATGAGGCTGCGGTTCCGGCAGTATAATTATTCTGCAGGCGTGGCACATCTGTCTTGTCACCCTTCTTCTGCCAGCGGTTAAGAATGTCAGATGACCAGTGGGAACCAAAGGCACCAGTATGCATCAGCGATGCCCAGTTTGAATCGTAAAAATCGCCTCCCAGAGAATAGGTTACAAGAGCAGAGAGTTCAAATCCCTTAACTGAGATTGTATTTGTTATACCTCCGTATACTTTAGGAATTGAAGAACCAACATAGTAATAACTTGCCGCGTTCTGATCTTTCGTAGTCTCACGTCCGGTTACTTCACCCTCTTCATCTTTAATGTCCTTATAGAACAAAATGCTTCCGTCTTCCGGATCAACACCTGCAAACTCTCTCAGCCAGAAATCATATATAGAGTGTCCTTCGGATAATTTCTTTGTTCCGGATACAATTTCCTGTGGCTTTCCGTCAGTACCAAGAGGCATTTTTGTTATTTTATTTTTATAGGATGTGGCATTAATTTCCAGATTCCATCTTATAAGATTCCCCTTGAGAATATCTATTCCAAGGGTAGCTTCAATTCCTTTATTGCTCATTGAACCAATATTCTGCCAGTTTGATGAAATACCGGTCGACTGAGGTAAAGGCACACTGAACAACAGGTTGCTGGAGTTTCGGATAAAATACTCAACTGTTCCGGACATACGGTCCAGGAAACTAAAATCAAGCCCTACATTGAGATTTGAGTTCTTTTCCCACTGGAGTTTTTTGTTTTCGAGCTGTGAATGCAATGCCCCATTATAGTTACCGTTGTTTCTTCCTGAAATTGAGAAAAGGCTCTGCCATCCGTAATAAGTACCGATATCATCATTTCCCTGTTCACCGAATGAAGCCTTAAGTTTAAGGTCATTTATCCAGGGCAGGTTTTCCATGAAGCGCTCCTGGGTAATTCTCCATGAACCTCCAAGTGACCAGAAATTACCCCACCTAACATCTGAATAAAATCTCGAAGAACCATCTGTACGGAACGAACCTGAGACATAATATTTGTCAGCGAAATTGTAATCGCCGCGGAAGAGGTATCCTTCAATTGAATACTCGTCGGAAGATGAACTGTTTCCTTCTGCCACAGAAGCAGCAACAAGCTCAGTTGTCGGTATTGTGAAACCTGTTCTGGTTGCATACACATTCGACCAGGTATATTCATAGTTCTCATGACCGGCCAGTAATGATATCCTGTGGGAACCGAGAGTTTTGTTCCAGGTAAGTATTTCATTCATTGTGTAAGAAATGACTTTCCTGTATTCCTTTGTAGAACGTCCCTTTACTGCTTCAGCATCTGCATAAAGATAGTTCTGGTAAGTAGTCAGAAAATAGTTGGACAGGTCAGTATTATAAGATACCCTGAATTTAAAATCTTTCAGGAAAGTTATTTCTGTCCCCAGTCTGGCTGAAAAATTATTCAGAGCAGTTGATCTTTCATCCAGGGGAAGTGTCAGCATCAGGTTTGAATTTGGTGCATAAGGACGTGTGTGGCCGGCCCATTTATAAATGCTGGAGCCGCCTCCCAGATCAAACATCCTGTCGCCGTTACCGTCGAGTATAATTTCACCGTTTGCATCTCTCTGCCATATCGGATATATCGGGCCCATCATCCTTCCGTAGTAGAACGGATTGGTTGTATAAGTACCTTCTGCAAGGAATCCCTGCTGTTTGGATGTACCGCCTGAAAGTACTGCATCCATTTTAAGCCATTTCTTTACCTGCGATTCTGCACCAACCCTGCCGGTCAGACGTTTGAAATACGACCATTTGACCATTCCTTCTTCGTTGAGGTTGGCAACGGAAGCATAGTATTTGCTTTTTTCATTACCTCCGCTGAGTGAAAGGTTATAATCCTGTCTGATCCCGGTACGTGCGAGATTCTCGTTCCAGTCGTCATAGTAAAGAAGTTTTGCATTCGGATTAAGCTTACCGTCCAGACCAACCAGCTGGTCATTAGCCACATTATAACTGTTATAACCCCCCAGCTTATTTACAAGTCCGCTGGCAGTATTCCCACTGGCTGTGGCAGCTGCATTTTCCGGAGTGAATTTGCTTGCAATGACAAGAGCATTATACCATCCTTCCCACATAAGTTCATAATAGTCCTTGACATCTACCCTGTCATATTCGGGGACAGCCCTGTTGACGGTTCCTACAGTTGCCTTGAAGTTTATTGTCGATTGTCCGGCAGATCCCTTTTTTGTTGTAATAATGATGACGCCATTTGCACCTCGAGCTCCGTACAAAGCTGCCGATGTTGCATCTTTCAGTACAGAAATCGACTCAATATCATTTGTATTTATGGAGTTAAGATTTCCGTCAAACGGGGCACCGTCAACAACATAAAGCGGTGAGCTTGAAGCATTCACAGAACCAATTCCCCTGATCCTGATATTTGCACTGGATCCGGG
>CAYPHL010000204.1:0-1175 GCA_964410385.1 uncultured Rikenellaceae bacterium
ATCATACATCCGACCAGAACCAGCATACCGATACTCAGATTGCTTATTTCCCCTATCCAGCCTACCAGAAGCGGAATGACGGCTCCGCCAGATATAGCCATCATCATCAGTCCAGAAATTTCATTGCTGCGCTCAGGATATTTCCCGACTGCTATTGAGAATACAAGGGGCCATATGTTGGCAACTGCCAGACCGATAAGGAAAATCAGCACCCATGCAAGGGCTGATGACTTTATAAGAAGAATGGCAACCAGGAAAAGGATGCCGAGAAGTGATGTCCACATGAAGAATTTTTGCGATGATATCTTTGTCAGCATAATAGCACCTGCAAAAGTACCGAGCATACGGCCGAGGAAATAAATACTCCTCCCCGACTCGGCTGCAACCTGTTCTATACCAAATCTCTTAATGAGGAATTGTCCTGAGTTTGAATTAAAGCCCACATCCACCCCTACAACAAGGAAGATAGAAAGTACCATAAGCAGGATGAAGTTATTTCCCAGCAGTTTGAATGATGATGCGATAGAAACTTTGAGGCCTTCCTGCTTCGTTTCATCTATTTTCACATTCCCGAGCCATAAAACCGACAGGATCGATACAATACCAAATACAAGGAATAGTATTTTCCAGTCCCCGAATTTTGCTGCAAAGACTGCAGCCAGAGGGGCGCCAAGCATTGATCCTATAGCTTTTACAAACTGGGAGAAGCTAAGGAAGCTTGACCGCCTGTTCCCGGGGACCACATCGACAAGAAGCGGATTGGCCGATACCTGGACGATTGTATTTCCGATGCCAAGCAATGCAGCTCCGGTCATTACCATCGGGAATGAATAGAAGAGCCATGGGACAAGTAATCCCAAAGCAGTTACACCCATACCAATGTTGAGCATATTGCGTTTACCTATCCTGGCCTGGAGAACGCCAATAGGAACAGAAAGCAGAAAAAACCACAGGAAGATTGCTGAGGGAATAAGCTGTGCAACAGTCGCACTGAGGTTCATATCACTGCTTACCCGGTCAACAATTACTCCGACCAGGTCAACAAAACTCATGACAAAAAATGCCATGAGAACAGGAGCTATTTTTGACAGATTGATTTTTTGTGTATTCATTGTTTCGAGTTTAGAGTTTAGAGTTTAGAGTTTAAAGTTTAAAGTTCAATGTTTCAGGTTTCA
>CAYPHL010000204.1:1275-5300 GCA_964410385.1 uncultured Rikenellaceae bacterium
CCAACTTTTCACATCAATGGCAATGCATGTTGGATATCCTGCCAGAATTTCTCATCCATAAGGAAAGCGGCGCCGAGTCGGGCGGCATCTTCTTTAAGTTCAGACAGAGCAACCCTGCAGTTACAGCCTTCCTGTTTAAGCCGTTTCTCGAACATATCCCCGAAAAGATTATAGGCATGGGATATATTTCCTCCTATTACAACTATCTCTGCCCTGAATTTTATGAGCCAGGGTGCAAGAAATACTGCCAGGTTATCGCCGAATTCACGGAAAAGGTTTATTGCGATCTGATCGGAAGCAGATTTTTCGGCAAGTTCCTTAACCCCCTTCATTTCCACACCTGTAAGTGTGTTATAGCTTCTAATAAACCATCTGGTTGAAAAATAATCATCTGCAATATTATCTTTATAAGGAAGATGATAAACGCATCCGAGCCGGGGAACTTCAGGTCCGTCGACAACAGGGATCCTGTTACTTATGAATGCCGATCCGAATCCGGTTCCCAGCGTAATACACATTGACCGGTTATATGGTGCAGCTTTACCCATCAGCGCTTCCCCAACCGCAAATGATGAAACATCATTCATGAACCTGACAGGAAAATCATCCGGGACCTTAAGAGCTTTTGCGATTTCTTCCTTAACATTGCAGCCGTACAGATTCTCATATTTGGCCACACCTTTTATATAACTGATACCTTTGACATAATCAAAAGGTCCCGGCATACCGAAACCGATACCCTTAAGATTTTCACGGGGAATTTTACTTATAGCTGCAGAAAGAGCATCCGCCCACACAGAAATTATCTCTCCGGCCGGAGCTTTGTTGTTCACTTCCCTCTCAGTTATCGTCTCTTTAAGTATCCTGTATGATACAATATCAACTGCCGCGCAACTGATATGGCTTCCACCTATATCAGCGCCGATTGCTAGTTTCTGATCCATAAATATCCGGAATAAATAGGTTAATTATTATCTGGTAAAACCGGCTTTGAAAATATCTAAAATCGGCTTCACAACAAAATTTATTTTCAATTATTCCAAAACCTGATCTTTTTAATGTTTATTATGGTTTAAATATTATAATTTCGGACAACAAATACCTGATGAAGGTTTATCCGGTTTACATTCATAAGAAAATATATGGCAAAAATCACAAAGGAAGATGCGCTTCTCTATCACAGCAGAGGCCGTCATGGTAAGGTGGAAGTTATACCAACAAAGCCTTATTCAACACAATTCGATTTAAGTCTTGCATATACTCCCGGAGTTGCTTTTCCTTGCCTGGAGATACAAAAAAACCCTGAGGATGCCTATAATTATACAGCCAAAGGCAACCTTGTTGCAGTTATTTCTAACGGAACAGCTGTATTAGGTCTCGGTGATATAGGGACCCTTGCCGGAAAACCTGTCATGGAGGGTAAAGGATTATTATTCAAGGTTTTTGCAGACATTGATGTTTTCGATATTGAGGTTGATGAGAAAGATCCCGATAAGCTTGTTGAGGTTTGTGCAAAAATTGCCCCGACATTCGGAGGGATAAACCTGGAAGATATTAAGGCGCCTGAATGCTTTGAGGTCGAGTCAAAGCTGAAGGAGATGCTCGATATACCGGTATTTCACGACGATCAGCACGGCACCGCGATAATTTCCGGAGCCGGACTTCTGAATTCTCTTGAGATAACAGGAAAGGAGATAGACAAACTGAAGATCGTCGTCTGCGGAGCAGGCGCAGCTGCAATATCTTGCTCCAGACTGTATATTTCTCTCGGAGTTAAAAGAGAGAACATAGTTATGGCCGACAGCAAAGGTGTCATAAACCGTAAAAGGACAGATCTCAATAAATATAAACAGGAATTTGCCACAGAAAGAAATATAGATACACTGGCTGAGGCTGTAAGGGGAGCAGATCTTTTCCTTGGTCTTTCTGTTGCAAAAATGCTTTCGAAAGAGATGCTTGAAACAATGGCTGATCATCCTGTTGTCTTTGCCATGGCCAATCCCGATCCTGAGATATCATATGAGGATGCGATGGCAACACGCGACGATCTTATCTTTGCCACCGGCCGTTCGGATTATCCCAACCAGATCAATAATGTTCTCGGTTTTCCATATATTTTCCGCGGAGCACTCGATGTAAGAGCCTCGACTATTAATGAGGAGATGAAGCTTGCCGCATCAAAAGCCCTTGCTGCACTTACCAAAGAGCCTGTCCCGGACTGCGTGCTGAAAGCCTATAACCTCGATAAACTTATATTCGGAAAGGAATATATAATTCCGAAACCTCTCGATCCCAGGCTTATTTCATGTGTTGCACCGGCAGTAGCAAAAGCTGCTATTGAAAGCGGTGTGGCAAAATTCCCTGTTTCGGACTGGGAAGCCTATATAAAGAGCCTCGACCGCAGGACCAGCGAGCATATAAAGAAGATAGGGGATATAAGCTGCGTGTGAGGTAATGGCAAAGACCTCAGAGCGCAGAGCTCAGGGCAAAGAGCTCAGGGCGCAGAGCCCAGGGCAAAGAGCTCAGGGCAAAGAGCGGAGAGCCACTAACTAAGAAGATCTGGTTATAAGATATTTGAGGTTTTTGAAGCTTCGGGGACGGTTTTTCTGCACTTCTTCTCATACATCTCAACAATAAGTCCGGCGGTTTCATCTATCCCGTAAGATTTCCTGTTAAGTGTGATATCAAACAGGTAATCGATATTAACTGATTTCTTTTCGAGGAAAGTTGTTATAAGCTGATGTCTCTTCTCATCGGTATCCACAATGAACTCTTCGGCTTTGCTCATATCCAGATGCTTCTTCTTCATTACATTTTCTACCCTCCAGTAAAAGGGAGCGATAAGTCTGACATGAAGTGCATTTTCAATGTTCTGTGCTATTGAAACCCCGCCTCTTCCCACAAGGACAATATTACCTTCCTTACACATCGGAAGGACAACGTCCCTGATGGCCTTTTTTACCCTCAGATCGCTTACATACCCTCCCGAAAAAGCCATTATCATTTCTGACATACCTGACAGTTCATACCCTTTATAGAATGTCTCCACCCTTTCGGAATTTGTATTCAGCTCTCTGGCAATATCATAAATAATATCCTTATCTACCCATCTCCACTTTTTTGCATCCTCTCTCCGGTTCAGGATATCCACAACCTGTCCGGCCACCTGCCGGGCGTCACATCCCGTCAGCCTTGATATTGTAATAACAGGACCATCAGTTCCGGCCGGTTTGTTCATTATGGTCTGGCGGTGACGGGCATCGAAATAATCAAAGAATTTTTCCATTTTATTTCCCTCCTGAGTTTATGGAACAATTACAACATGATATTCCTTATCTTTAATTAACTATATATATGTTGCTTATCCTGAATTACTGACTTCCCTGAGAATCTTTGAACAATGCTTTTCCCACCCTTTAAATATTGCTTTAAGATAAGAAAAAAAAAACAATTACAGGAATATTTTTAATATCCATGAGTTTAAATAATGCTGATAAATTTATCGAAACCTGCATTCAGTCAAACATATAATGGAACGATTTTTGTGGGATTTCAGTGACTATGAAAGTACAGGTAAATAAGATACTGATCCTTTTGGTGGCTCTTGTCTCTCTTACGGGATGCCGTAAGAATTTCACCCTGAGCGATGATCAGGAGGTGCTCTTTCAGTATGAATACAGAAATCATGCGTGGGGGAAGCAGCATTCGGGATATTTCATAGATAAGAAAGGTAATATTCTGATTTACAACAATCCCGAAGAATGGAACGATCCTGACAGTGATCTGATGATCTACCAGGACAAGCTGCATGAGAACCTTGACAGGTGCAGTATTTCCGAAAAAACAATCCCTCTGTACGAGCTTGAGAAGTTCACCCGGCACATTCCAAACATCTCATCAAGCAAAGTGTCAGCTGTCCGGAACACCGGTGCCGACATGGGTTCGCATACATTCATCTGTTATAAATTTGATGAGACCTTTCATGTATATAAAGGCTATCTCATTAAAATGGAGGGAGATAACAC
>CAYPHL010000205.1:0-5298 GCA_964410385.1 uncultured Rikenellaceae bacterium
AGAAACATCCCCTGTTTAACTCCTCCGATATTTATAAATATTTTTTCGGAAATACTTCCGTCAAGAACCTGACCTTCCTGATCTTTAAAAGGTTTCAGTCTGCCCGGACTGATAATAAATAAGGCGGCTAAAAAAGTCAGCAGGCACAATAAAATAACTGAAAGCACAACTAACATAAGCGATCTTTTTTTTGAAGTTTGGTCATATAAAATTTCTTTATCGGCAGAAGATAAAGTTAAATGATATTTTTTGAAAGAGCAGGATGAAAAGAATTGGATATATACAGGCCCACAGCCAGGTCGGTACCAGGTCGGGGAATGGATTTACATATAATATTATAAAAAAAATTACTGCAGATGCGCAACAGGTTTGGTTGTGGAATGTTATGTGGCCTGATTTGCTTCAGGTAATAACTTCCATCCGGAACTTTTGTACCGGTTCTACCATGAATCGCTTTTCTTTCCTCCGTGAGAGGGTACTCTTATACTTGCAGAAGGTCTTTGATTCTGTTCTGATCGTTTTGCAGTGAAATTGGCTGAACGATATTCGCCAAAATAAAGTACACCTGTAAGTGTATCTCCATCAACAATCCCGTCGAAAATGAAAGGTACAGATTCGGCATTATCTGAGTAATTGCTCTGAAGCCTTACCTTTTTTCCATCAATCTGGCCGGCAATATCCAGCATCGAGAAAGTACTTTTATGGAGACCTCTGATCGTATTGCCTTCCTGTTTCTCAAGTAAAAGTTTGTGTGTCCCTCTGCCGGAATAATATTCTATGGACACATCCCAGTGACCGACCATATTTGCAGCGGGCGGTTCAACAACAACAACTTTTTTATCATGTTTCTGGGAAAGGATTTTATAGATCCTGTCTGCAACAATCTTTTCATCTCCCGGCTGCATCATCTGAGCGCTGATTGAGATGGAAGTGCTGCCATCCCTGGGATTGGTTCGTCCCCCGCCGGTTGCAATCCTCGGTTTATTATTTATAAGATCTTCCGCAACTTCTTCTCCGGTAATATTGAGGACTGCCGAATCCCATGTTATTGACAGGCGGGCGGTACGGTTGTCAACTCCCTGGGGTGCGGTGATCTGAGTAGTCACGCCTTTTATTCCGGTAACTTTCTTTGAAATATATTCCATCCAGGAGATCCAGGTTTTTTCTTCTTCAGTGTGATTTCGTCTCACCCATGCCTCAACAGCTGCCAGCATACCGATATGTTCTTCCTTGCCTATTTTATTGTCTCTTCCCGGACCATGATGAGGAGAACTGGCCTGCCATGTTGAGAACAGAAGATCTTTATTGCCGAGAAGAATTCCTGCACCCTGAGGTCCCCTGATCGCTTTGCCTCCGCTATATGCTACGATGGTGGCACCTCTTTTCAGATGATCATTCGGAATTGTAAGTATTTCGGCAGCAGCATCAACAAGTACAGGTATGTTTTTGTCTTTTACAACCGCAGCTATATTTTCAATGGATAACGGTCCGTTGTAGTATTCACGTGGTGCAGAGAACAGATAGATCATTGCCGTCCGTGAATTAATGGCATTCTTAAATTCTTCCATAGATTCCACGGTGATAAGCTTTACGCCTGTATTTCTTATTGCATGGTCATACTGGTTTCTGGAGTAGCGTGGAACTATAACTTCTGTCTTTGTAAAACCTGTCAGATCAGGGACCCTGACAAGCTTTTCCGGATCACCGTCCGTTATACAGGCTACTGTGACATGTTTCAGACCTGCTGCACAGCCTGAGGAAACCATTCCCCATTCAGCTCCCGTAATAGCAGCGAGCCTTTTGCCAACAGCCATGGCCAGTTCATCAATATGAACATAATGCCTTGAAGCATAATCAACAGCCTTCTGTACTTCAGGCAATTCAATTGAACCACTGATAATCGTGAAAGTACCTCTGCAGTTTATCATCGGTTCCACACCTATTGACTGATATATTTCCGGACCAAGGGCAAGAGCTCCCGCCGGTGGATTTGACAAAAGACCTGCATCATTTACAGGCTTCTTCTGGCTTCCCTGTGATACCAGGGACTCAACTGACATTATACCTCCTGCAACAGGAATAGCTGATAAGGTTTTTAAAATTTCTCTGCGTTTCATATATCACATTTATACCTTTTAAAGATAAAGAATTAAAAAATCCATATGACGTCAGGTTATAAAATAATTGAACCTGCATAATATGCTTATTGTTCATTGCGCATCTGCTATTGTCGCTAACGTATTGTTATCAGTGAAATTTTCGCACTGGCTTATATGAACAAAACACAGTATAAATTGTCATAATTAATCAGATCCTTAAATTATTTAATTATGGCAAAAGTCAGTACTTATCTGAACTTCCGGCGTGAAACGTTGGAAGCTTTTAATTTTTATAAATCGGTCTTCGGAGGCGAATTTCAGGGAAAAGTGTCCCGTTTCGGCGATATACCGCCTTCAGAAGACATGCCTCCCCTTCCCGAAGAAGACAAGGACCTTGTGATGAATATTGCATTGCCGATCCTTGGCGGACACCTGTTAATGGGGACCGATGCTCCGGAATCAATGGGATTCAGGGTCAGTTTCGGCAACAATGTATATATCACTCTTCATCCTGATACCAGAGCGGAAACAAAACGCCTGTTTGATGCTCTGTCAGAGGGAGGGAAGGTAGAACAGGAACTTCAGGATATGTTCTGGGGAGATTACTACGGAAGCCTAAGGGATAAATATGGAGTTCAGTGGATGTTTAATTGTGATGAAAAGAAGAAATAAATCCCAAGGCATTTAAAATCCGAAAAAATGAAAACAAACCTGATTTATCCTTGTCTGTGGTTTCGAAGCGAGGCAAAAGAAGCGGCAGAATTTTACAGCCAGGTGCTTGAGAATTTTTATATTAGTGCTGAAAACCAAATGGTTGTAATCCTTGAAACAGCCGGGTTAAAAATCATGTTTCTGAACGGAAGACCTGAATTATCATTTAATCCGTCTATCTCTTTCTACGTGTTATGCAATACCGAAAATGAGATTGACTTAATTTACCAGGCATTGATAAAAGGAGGTTCCGAACTCATGCCCCTTGATAAATATGAATGGAGCAGTAAGTATGTCTGGTTTCAGGATAAATTCGGTGTGAACTGGCAGCTTTCATACGGAGGTATGGAGAAAACCTCTCAAAAAATATCCCCAATGCTTATGTTTACAGGTGGAAATGCAGGCAAAGCCTCAGAGGCTATTAGCTTTTACTCTTCTGTGTTCGGCAATATCAGTGATAATGTTGATATCGCCAGGTATTCAAAAGGTGACAAGGATACAGAAGGAACAGTCAAGCATGCAGAATTCAGGCTGGGCGAACAGAGCTTTATGGCCATTGACAGTTCTTATATGCATCAGTTCACATTTAATGATTCCGTATCAATGGTTGTTGAATGCGAAACTCAGGAAGAAATAGACTATTTCTGGGATAAACTTACCAGAGGAGGGGAAGAAATACAATGCGGTTGGCTGAAAGACAGGTTTGGAGTTTCGTGGCAGATCATACCGGAGATCCTTGGCGGACTTATGAGCGACCCTTTGAGGGCAGAAAGGGTATCCAAGGCTTTGCTTAAGATGAAGAAGCTGGATATTGAGAAGCTGCTGAATGCTTAGTTAATGTGTCGGGAAAAATCAATATACGAGTTTCAGGCTGATATAATTTCACCGGTTGTATTTTGGATTTTTCCGAAATGGCAGACAAGTACATTTTTCAAATCCCTCTCCCGGTTATGTAATCCGTTGCCCTGACAATCCTTATATTCAGGGCATTTTGCACATATCCCTGTTCTGGACCAGCTTCTGTTCCTGAATAATTCGTACTTTGAGTTCCAGATATCAAAAAAATCATCCTGGTAAATATTCCCCTGTACAAATGATCTGTCGATATTCGGACAGGCAGAAATTGAGCCATCTGCCAGTATTGAACCTATATTAATTCCGGCCCTGCAGAAGAAATAACTATCCCTGACCTTCAATTCATATTCTCCGACAAATCCTTCACAGCTGAATTTTACATCAAGAACCTCATTTTTTCTGCATTTACTTATAAAATCCATCAACTCTTTAAACTGATTGTCTGTAAGGAACAATTCAGGATTGTTCTTTGCCCTGCCTTTCGGGATAATTGTAAATAATCTCCATGCCTTAACACCTTTCTGAATGAGATAATCGCGAACCTGAGGGAGTTCATGAATATTACGTGTATTGATACATGTTACCACATCAAAGTTCAGTCGGGATGAACTGGCAGCCAGGCTTATTGCCTCATCGACTTTCTTGAAACTATTTTTTGAATTTCTCAGCCAGTTATGAGATTCTTCCAAACCATCAAAGCTGATAGTCAATGCACCAAGACCGGCATTCAGCAGTGAATTATGCCGTTGCTTATCATATAATTGGCCATTAGTGACCAGTGACCAGCGCATTCCGCGTTTTCTGATTTCCCTTCCGCTAATCTCAATATCCTTCCGTAACAGGGGTTCTCCTCCTGTCAGTACAACTGTTAAATTTCCTGAAGGTAATCCGATCGTATCAAGTGCACGGAGAAAATCAGCAGCCGGCATATCTTTAACAGCACTATATTTTGAACAATCACTACCGCAATGCAGGCAACTGAGATTGCACCTTGTTGTACATTCCCAGAATAAATAGTTCAATTCATGTAGTTTAGTCTCTGATTCCCTGAATTTCCGGAATGTTAACTTTTTGATTGCTGATAACATTCAGTTCTCATTGAGATTGATATCCAGGAAGACTTTCTCGTTGATCACTGTAAAAAGGGTATCCTTGTTCTGAAATGATCCGTTTTCCAAATTATCGACATCTTCGAACCGGATTTTCATATTCTCATGCCTCTCGGTAAAGAATGAGAAAAGGCCATCATTATCAGTTAGATCGTATTGACCGTTAATAACATCTGATACCTTAATTCCTTTTATCGGAAGCCCCGAGGTTTTTGATTTCACTTTTCCCTCTACCAGAATATCAAGACCCATGTCCTGAGGTGTTCCATAACAGGCCTGGAAAATGAATAAGGCTGATGTTAAACTTAATCCGCCCAATATTTTTCGTACAAAATTCCGTTTCATCACAATATTAAACGATAAATGGACTCAATTATTTGTATAACAGTATCAAAGTTACACATTCTAAATTCCTTAGTCAAATTTATCTAATATTGGGTAGAAAAACATCCGCGGTTACTCCTTTGCAGTGGTCCTGTGCGTTGGCTGTCCACTGGCGGCGCGAAGTTTACCCGAAGCCGTGG
>CAYPHL010000206.1:0-5232 GCA_964410385.1 uncultured Rikenellaceae bacterium
TCCGCCACCGACCTCAATTTCAGACCTCGTCATCATTGATTATTAATATGATGAGGTTTTTTATTAATGCCATTAGTCCCACCAGAGTCCCACGAATATTATTTTTCGACCTTTTAGGTCAAATATTATGGTATGATAAATGTTCAAATGAAAGTGCTATTGCAGCCAGAGAAAACAGGAAAGATTGTAGTGGCGCTTCTTCATCATCAAAACTTGTTCCCAAAAGTCCTATTGGCACACCTATTATGCCGGGGCCCAGATGAAAATAATCTTTGCTAAAGGCTAAATCTGCGTCTATGCTTAACCTTTTACCGAGGAATAACTGGAATTTAATTCCACCTGCAAATTGTACTCCATTGGGAGTATTGAGGAGAAAAGTTGGTGAAATTGAAAGTATGGATTGCCCCAAACTGTGACTTATAATTTTATTATCCTGGGCATTAATTGTTGAACTTCCAAAAATTAAAAGAAGTACAATAACAAGATTTTTCATTTGTTTTAATTTTGGATTGGTCGCTGGGATATATTGATAAATTTCCTAAACCATAATGCATTAATCGAATTCTCATGCTAAGTTACACCACCTAAAAGCCGAAGTCAAATTAATTTTAATGCCACGTGCCAGTAATATATGACCTATATGAGGGCATATCTCTTTAGTGGGCGGGTTACCATTACTCAGGACTGATATGCCTATACTGTACCCATATTAGAGCCAAAGGTGGGGTAAAATATCGGGGTACTTATCCCAGTCAAAAGAAAAAATTGAACTACTTTTTAATCTCTGGTAGGAAAAAGAATTCTTCCGTCTGCCATAGGCTAAGCAATTTTATCTCTCTTTACCTACATGGCTACCCATGAGGTATAAACAATTAAACTACAAGTAGTTGTTGTTTGGAAGGTTTTCTTGTAGTATCATAATATACCGGAAAATAGTAGCAGTCTATCCCGTAGTTAATATTTTCGAGTGATACTTTTATCTTGAACTTTATCAGGTAAAATAGTAATACTATTCAGGCCTTCTGAATTTTTGCTTTAAAAAATTGACCAACAAATTAATGATTGCACCTGTAAATGCCAGAGCCATATCTTTCTGAGCATCCCACATATCCCCTTGCTGACCATTATAATCCTCTGCGTCCTGTGGTGAAAGTACAAGGGTAAGCCCCCATTCAAAAACTTCGTAAAAAAGGCTGCAACATGTTATTGTAAGGAAAGCAATAATACCTGAAAACCTGACCGGACAGCCAGTCCATTTCTCATATGCTTCCCTGATTGGGGAAAACAACATTAATCCAAACATCAGGTGGACAAACCTGTCATAGTTATTCCGATCCATATTGTTCAGAAATGTAAACGATCCGCCTGTAATGAACCTGATCCATTCATTGTAAGGAACATAGGAATAGATCCAACGGGCACCAATAACATGCAGAAGCAGAAATAAAACAATAAGGGTAAATGATTTGTCAGATAGAGAATTCTTAACTATTACCATGATAAGAAAAACACCCATTACCAGTGTAATTGAATGCTGAAGAAGCATTTCCTCCGGATAAACAGGCTTTATAAACGAAATTAAAAGCAGAATAAGAAAAATAGTAAGAAGGCTTATTTTATATTTACTTTGACCAGCCATTAGTTATGTAAAAGGAACTTATAGGTAAAGTTATTCTATCCTGATGCCAAAGTCAAGTAAGGGTCAAGATAAAGGAATTGAAAAGCCCCCGGAGCTGATTCAGGGTAATGGTTATAAACTTTGGTTATCAATGGCTAATTATTCCTTTAAACAGCGGACAGAATAGCCATTTTGTTTGACACCCTGAGCAGTGGCCAGCCAACCATAATTATATACCACGCAAGCACCATAGGAGTTTAAGTTATCAATCATTGTAGACGAATGCCAGGAAGCCTGATTCTTAATGTTAGTAAACGCTACAGAATAGCCAAGACGGTATCCTCCGGGGAGGGCAGAAAAACCGGTTTCATTTGTAGCATCAGTATTGGGAGGACTCCAGTTCTTCGTCCCGGTTTCTTTCAGCTTGCTACCGGCAATCATTCCGTCACCAAGATATGCGTTAAGTGATTTCCATTCGTCATGTGTCGGCATACGCCAGCCTGTCGGACATAAATTTCGTGTATCGACAGCAGCAAACCAGTTGTACAGTTTGCCAAAAATGATACTATTGTCCGGATCATTATCATAATCACAAAAAGCCCCTGTTGTAAGATTGCGCCAGGATGTATTGTCAGTCACGTTGGGAATTGCAGTTCCATCACGGTATTTGGCTGTTTTAAGGTTCTCTGCCATCCAGATCTGGCTTCCTATCTCCACAACAGGATAGTTGTTTTTATCGGCATCGGTACAGGCTATGAAAGTAAATGTAATTGTATTATCAGCTGCAGGTATATCTGTTTTTACAGTGCTGAAGTTTCCTGATATGGCCTTAAATTTCAACCTGTCGCCCGTTGAATAAACCATGTCAACTGTTGCCTGATAACCTTTCTTTTCCTTATTTGATCCTTTTTCATTTATTGCCTGGTTGTTGCTGGTATGTTCAATGGTTACTTCTCCTTTATTATTACTGTTGGTCAGTAGTTTCCCGAAAAAATGATAAGTGCTGCCTGTTACACTTATCAGATATAAGCCATTATTTAAACCTGAAAGTTGAAATTCCTGTAAATAGGTATCTAAATAACTATTAATCTGAGCTACCTTTTTACCGGTTATATCATATACTGTAATAACAGCATTGCCTTCGGATGGCGGTAAGATTTGCAGTTTAGAAATGCCTCCGGAAGGATTAGGGTAAACCTGTAATTCAGATGATCGATTGTTCTCAATCTGATTGATACCTGTTGTTCCTTTCAGGTGGAGAATATCATTTCCGTTAACAGTAAGTGATATACCGGATGTCAGATTTTCAATTTTAACTGTATTTACAGAAGATGAAGCACCGGCTCCTGCAAACTGAATAAGGTAATTCTGTGCATTTGACTCAAGCGCCCACATTATGACTATCATTAATAATATTTTTCTCATGATAAATTTTATTTATTGCTCTTCCTGCATTTATTCGCATGATTTCAAAACCAATATTTCTTTTGTTTCAAATATAAATCCATTCACTGGGGTGGCTGTTTATTTGAGCAAAATGAATTTTCTGGTTTTAATTAATCCTCCGGCCTGCATCTGATAATAGTATAAACCTTCTGACAAGTGCTTTCCGTTGAATGATTCTTCATATGTACCTGGTAAGAATTCTTTGTTGAGCAACAATGCGACCTCTCTGCCTGACTGGTCAAATATTTTAAGAACTACACGGGTTTGGTGAGGAACACTAAAGCGGATTTTCGTGCTATTATTGAAAGGATTAGGGAAATTCTGCTCCAGTCTGAACTCTGAAAAAACATCACCTGAGATGAGATGTACAGATGTAATTATTTCCTGCAGAGGGCGTCGCCAGACACTTGTCCTTCGTTCACCTGCATAGATATAGTTTTCATCAACCACAAGGCTATGAATAACCTGTGGGATCTTATGCCACGGATCTAAAACAAAATCATGACTGATTAAGGTCCAATTCGCACCATTATCGGTTGAAAGGGACACCCCGCCATTCCAGGTCCCTGCAAAGAGATTGTTGTCTTTTACGGCCAGTGACAGGATTTCCAGACTTGTCAGACCGTTGTTTACCGGCGTCCAGCTGCCACCGTGATTTGTTGATCGAAACACTCCGCTACCGTTTGTCCCTGCAAAAAGATCTGTACCCTTTATGATAAGTGTTGTAATATTGAGGTTTGTCAGACCATTGTTAAGAGGTGTCCAGTTGCCTCCCTCATTTATTGAGCTGAATAATCCCGTCCCAGTCGCGGCATAGAGTGTTTCTCCGTCTAATAAAAGGCAATTCACCGGAATTTTCTTAAATCCCACCAGGGTAGATTCCCACATAAAGGTTCCGTAATGCTTTGTCCTGAACAGTCCACCCGATTCAGTACCTACATAGACAGTGTTATCCCTGGCAGCTAGTGAATATATACGGTTGGTTGAATCAGGATATTGAATAGAAAACCAGTTGGTTGAGCTTCTCGGAGTGTAGAATAAACGACCCCAATGCCCCGCATAGAAATCCTCTGATGTGAGGGCAATGGAAAAGATTGCCGGACCTTCAAGGTAAGACTCCCAATTGTTACACTCGTCGTCTGAAAGAAAAATTCCAATCCAGGTGCCCACATAGAACTTTGATCCATCCCTTACGAGGGTACGTATGCCGGCATTTTTCATCCCCTGTGAGACATCAGCCCATGATCCTCCTGTACTGGCTGAACGATATACACCACCTCCTGTACCGGTAAAAAGTTCTCCCCCGAATGTATGCAAGGCCCTTACTTCACGGTATATCATTCCGGTATTGACCGGGGTCCATTGACCACCATTGTTGGTGGAACTATATACTCCATCTGAAGTTCCCACAAATATAGTGCTGCTGAGGGAGGTGAAACAAGTTACCCTGTTATTGGCAAGACCAACAGATACGGGGATCCAGCTATCACCATTATTATCTGATCTGAACACCTGCCCTGTGCAGGTTCCGGCAAACAGGCTTGTATTTATTGTTGCAAGAGCAGTGATAGTATCTCCTGACAGTCCTGAAATCACAGGAATCCAGCTGGCACCATAATCTGATGACCGGAACAAACCTTCTCCCCATGTTCCGGCAAAGAGCAAATTACTGATGACCGTAAACGAGGTGATAGTATCTTTCGGGAGGCCTGTATTGGCTTCGATCCAGTTATCTCCCAAGTTATCTGACCGATAAATGCCTGCACCCAGAGTTCCTGCAAAGATCCATGAGTCCTGTACGGCTAAAGCGACAATGGCTTTGGATGGAAGTCCCGTACTTACACCTCCGCTTGTCCAGCTGTTTCCATTGTTGACTGAACGGGCGAATCCCCCGAAACGTCCGGCCGTGAACAGAGTTGTGCCCATAACTGCAAAGCTTGTCAATTCCGATGACCATACTTCTGACATGGGATTAGACCAGCTGTCACCACCATCCTCAGAAATGAACATACCGCCATCAGTCCCTGCAAACAATCTGGTGCCAATTGAAGCCAGACAGTTTACAGGACCATTGTCAGGGCCACACTGAATCCATTGGGCCATCACGGTGTTTGAACAAGAGAGAATAACAGCCATCAATAAAAGCATAAGTAATCGTCTTTTCATTT
>CAYPHL010000207.1:0-3005 GCA_964410385.1 uncultured Rikenellaceae bacterium
CAGTAATACATTTCATCATCCGAGTGATTCCACTCTTCAGATAACATCCGGCTCAGAGGGTCTGCACTCTCCGGAGCAGGACCAATCTCACTGAATGGTCGCATAAGATTTTCAAGATAACCATGCTCTTTCATCAGGTAAAAAGCAGTATCCCTGTATTTCTCTTTTCCGGTGAAATGATATGCTGTCTGGAGCATGGCTATTATATTTGATGAATTCAGCTTCCGGTCGCCTACCATTTCGGGACGGGCATTTACATATTCCGGATTCCATTTTCCCCACAAAGTAGGTTCTCCGTTCCAGTCGATGAGGTAGAAATTGTTTTTAACCACGTGCGACATAAGAGTATCGATTAGCAATATAGCTTTCTCTTTTAAAACACGATCGTTCACAAGTTCTGCAATTGCTCCGAAAGCAAAAATGTGCCCTATCGCTTCATCACTGCTTGTAGTTGATTTCCAGTCCCATTCCGGATCTTCTGCCCTTCTCCACGGTTTGTCATCAAATTTATATCCGCGTCTCTCAAACGAGCGTGCCGGAAAGCCTGGTACAGGATTGATCGTGTAAAGTCTTTCCATTGCATCAAGAGATTCCCTGATGTTACTCAGGGCATCATCTTCTCCGGTTACCGAATACCTGAATACCTGGCCGGCCAGATACATCGAGGTCCACAGGCCGTCATTATCCGAATCTTCCAGCCTTCCGGTTGAAATATCTCCATTCTCAATCCCTGAGACGGTTGCATTAAATCCATGCCTGATATGACGTTCACGCACCTGCTTCTCAAATAACATTGCCTTTTCGTGCAGGGTCATTTCCTTAAAACATATCCGTGACAATCCTTTTTCAGTAAGAATGAGAACGGAATTTTCCGGACCCTCAGCAATATCAATTACTTTATCCGAAGGAAGCCAGCGTAGGGAAGCATAATAATCGAATCTGCCGTCATCTCTTAACCTGAAGGCACCTCTTGTGGTTCCCATCCATATATCTTTATAAATAAGTCTTATTACAGTTATTTCCGGGCAGGGGAGTTTATCCGTCTTTTCTCCGGAGATTTGTTTTGTTTTTCCATCAATTACAAAAAATCCATTACCGGTACCTGCATAGATCTTTCCGGAAGAAATTTCAAAACAGGTAAGGTCATTTGCTGAATATACCTTCTCTAATTCAAACCTGTCAGGATATAAAACACTTATCTCATTCTTTCCAAGTATCCAGAATCTGTCATTCAGTTCTTCATATTTAATATCCCTGATCTCTCCCGGATAAGCGATCTTGCCTGAAATAACGGAATCCTTTATGAGGTGAAGTTTTATGCCATCTGAAACAAGGAACCTGAAATCCTTTCCGCCTGAAAATATGTCTGCACCTTCTATCCCGTGACGGGCATAAAGTTTGCCTGCCCAGGCATTGCTGAGTATGGCAGTATCATCGATATAAACGAGCTGATCGATGTATGTTCCTAAACATTTTATATTCTTATCTGAGAGAGGTTTGTAATGTATGTCCTTAACGAGTTTCCCCGGAAAAAGGAATTGTCCCCCTGAAGGTCTGAGTAATCCTTCCGATGAAAATACCTGTATATATCCGTTACGGTCACATGCTACTCTCATTAATTTTATATTATCATCTGTAACAGTATATTTTATGCTGAAATCCTGAATAAAAGTCCTGTCCTGATAATTCCTGGTTGTTTTCTGATCATTATTATGTGAACAGCTGATTATCACCAGAGCAATATAGATACAGACGGTTGTGAAGATTTTTCCTTTCATGTTTTTAAGTTCTTATTATACCTGAAAACGATTATGTGATCCGGGGATCTCTCCATGTATATTGATCAGGATAAGGGCAAGAAGAATAATGAAGATAAGCAGACCTGAAAACCATATCAGCAAGGTTTTACCATCCGGTTCAGATGACAGATTTTCAAAGAAAGCCGGATATTTTCTGGTGAGCAAAAACAAAATTATGAAGTAATTAACCCAGTAAAGGTGATGGTTCAGGAGGAATGTGCCTGTA
This sequence comes from uncultured Rikenellaceae bacterium, assembly GCA_964410385.1. Classification (GTDB taxonomy): domain Bacteria; phylum Bacteroidota; class Bacteroidia; order Bacteroidales; family VadinHA17; genus LD21. The sequence goes on from CAYPHL010000207.1 coordinate 2,026, forward strand.
AGTGCGCCTGTAACAATGTAGCTCACTGTTATATAAGCAGCAAAAAAAGTCAGCAGGATCATCAGTACATCTTTTCTCCTGAATCCGGTGCCTGAGTTATTTACCCTGTAACAGGTCAGTATTGCTGTTATTATGAAGACTGCTGCTGCTGAAAGTGAGCTAAGAAGGGCAAAAAGTTCAGGATTTGAAAGATCTTTGAATTTGTTGAGGAATCTGTTATAACCGAGAGACTGTGAAAAGACGATAAATGGTATAAGGACAAAGACTATCAGAAATGCGGTTTTATTTTCCCACTTTTCAGGTTCAAACGATTTTTCGGGCCAGGATGAGCTGAAGACTCCGTAAGCAAGGGATATTCCTCCGAAAAATCCGATACTGTATTCCATGACATTCCACATGTTGAAATTTATCTCCAGGATATTTCCAATGATCTGGAGGAAATTCCCGAATGCAAATCCGAATCCCCCGCCCAGAGCTGTTATCAATGCGACGCGCAGTGCTGATCTGAATTTATTCCTGGCCATATACCATAGCATGGCTGTTCCTGCACCAAGGCATATTGCCCATGCTTCTGACCGTGGAGGGGTCATAAGGAATTCAAGCTGTCCTACAAGAAAAAAATAAAAGATCAATCCCCCGGCTGTCATTTCCGCGATAAGATTACCCCATCTGACCTTTTTGGTTTCTGATGATTCCAGTGTAAGTCCGGTAAGGCCTCCACCGAGCAGTCCGAATAATCCTCCGATAAGGAACAGCATTGTGAGCCCGAAAAGTGCATTCGGGAAACTGGTGCTTCTGCCAAAACCGACGACAATACCGTAGCTGATCATCCCGCCTGCACCCCAGCCTGTGGCAGAACTGAGAGCAATCGTAAGAATTTTTGAGTACCAGTCCTGCCGGTTTGACACAGCTACCAGGGAGAGTGCACCTATTGCTCCGGCCCATGCTGCACCCTGCTCATGCCCGAACTGACCCCTCAC
>CAYPHL010000207.1:3105-5225 GCA_964410385.1 uncultured Rikenellaceae bacterium
TATCGTTCAGTCTGTGCCTTGCAGGTTTGGTATGCGGGGCATAAAGTGAACATTTATTAAGGGGAGTGTAACTTGCAGCCACCTCGATCCCCAGTTCTTCACTGAGAGCGGCTCTGAACTTTTTCACCGGCAGGTCCCTGAACTCCTTTGAGTCATATCTGAATGAAAAATTATAATATGCTTCATGAGTTTCACGATTGTCCCTTCTCATTGGTTTTATACCCGGACTATCTTTGAGCAATGAGTTCAGATATAGCGCGTTCTGTTCTCTCAGCCTGTTTTGTTCAGGCAGTCTATTAAGTGCTTCAATAAGTATAGCAGCCTGGAATTCTGTTATCCTGTAATTTCCCGATTGCAGGAAATTACCCTCATCAAAATACAGTCCTTCACCTTTGTCGGTTTCAGATGAACCTTGAGGCTCAGGTCTTCTGCCACAATTCCTGAGGGCATCAAGTCTTTCAAAAAGACTGAAGCTGTTGGTTGTAAGAGCACCACCTTCACCGGCAGTCAGGATCTTTGAGAGCTGGAAGCTGAAACTGCCGATATCGCCTATACTGCCGGCCTTTTTACCTTTCCATTCACCGCCATGTTTGTGTGCACAATCTTCAATAACATAGAGATCATGTTCCTTTGCGATCTTCATTATTTCATCCATATCAGCAAAGGAGCCATAAAGATGGACCGGTATTATGGCTTTTGTACGCGGGGTAATTGCTTCACGGACCTTTTCAGGATCTATGCACCATGTATCTTCGCAAACGTCCACCAGAACAGGTGTTGCGTTCACATCGAGTATTGTAGCTGCCGTTGCCTGCCAGGTGAGACCCGGAAGTATAACTTCATCATCCAGTCCGATACCGCACGCTTCCAGCGCCATTTGCAGGGTAACTGTACCATTTGCAGCCGACAGGGCATAATTCACTCCGTTAAATTCAGCATACATCCTGTTGAATTCTTTTTCCATAGGCCCGTTGTATGACCAGATGCCGCTTTTCAGGGTTTCAATAAGTGCTTTTTCTTCTTTATTATCCCAGAAAGGCCATCTGGGCCAGGGACTAGTTTTTGTATTGCGAACAGGATCACCGCCAAGAACAGCAAGTTTGCTCATTATTATTTTATTTAAATATTTATTTCAGAATAATTGTTTTGACATTCCATCCGTTGATCGCAATTGCCGGCCTTTTTCCGTCGGAATCACGCAAGAAATATCTGGCTGTATATGATCTTTCTTCGCCGGGAAGAAGAGTTACATAATTATCATCAAAATAGACAGGGAGGACTGGTTTCTCTGAGGCTGAATCTGTCACATCGAAGAAAATGAAAAATGCAATTGCATCTTGCGGATTCTTAACTTTCAGATCAACATATCCATATACATCATCTTTCCGGAACTGATAATCATAATTCAATTCAACATCAGGAAGTTTGTTCAGTGCCGTATAATCGGCATATTGTTTAGTGGGGGTATAGTATGGCCATGGGAGTTTCGCGGAAGCGGGGTAATCGAGAATATCCTTTTTCTGTGAAAGCCAGTAAATACTGTTATCAACCTCTCTTCCTTCCTGGTCATATATACGGAGATCGAGGAAATAAACCGGAGAAAGGCCTTTTATGTCCGGGAGTTTATAGATGAATTTTGAGGTATTTGTGATTATATCGCCCTTCCATTCATCAGCAAATATCTCACGGGAGTTAATATCAAAAATCCTGATCTTAACAGACAGATTTCGGGCATCCGACAGATCCTCGTTGGCCAGGTAAATATCATCAAAGCCGTAACGGTATATTGCATGAAGTGGAGTACATGCTTTTCTTACAGCATAGAAAGCGCCATTTGGCTGGAGGTAAGTATCATAAAGCTGCCAGATCAGTTCGGGCCAGGCGGAATTGAGTTTCCACTGTATTAATCCCGTGCTGACAGGTTTATGTGCAATGAATGCTTCGAACATAGGTCTCATCAGTTCATAATTGCTTACCTGTGATTTATATGCGAATTCTTCAATGTTTGAGGATTCGCCATATCTCGCAGATAAGGCTCTCAGGAAACGGTCGAGAGTGGTAAATTCATTTCTTCCCGTATGGTATTCCCAGTATTTTTTGTCAATAGGCCAGAGGCTCTC
>CAYPHL010000208.1:0-5166 GCA_964410385.1 uncultured Rikenellaceae bacterium
TTCAAATCTATCCGGGCGAAATCCTCCCGGAAGAGCTGTAAATCCTGTTTCATTTGTTGCTCCGTAATTCGGAGCACGCCAATGATTTGTTCCCGTCTCTTTTAGTTTTCCTCCCGCCACCCTTGAGTCCACCAGAAAAGTGATTAGTACTTCCCATTCTGTCTTAGTAGGCACATGCCACCCGACAGGGCATAATTTCTGAGCTTCCCTTGGATTGAATATCGTTTTAAAGTTATATAACTTGCCATAAGGAATCTCATAGCTTGCCGAATCATTATTATACCAGCAGTAAGAACCCGTTGTAAGGGTTCTCCAGGTGTTGTCTGTAACTTTTAGTATAGGAGTGCCATCATTATATTTCGTTGTACGCAGGTTTTCAGCTATCCATACCTGATTCCCTATTTTTACGGTGTTATAGATATTACCATCTCTGTCAATTACTTTGTTTCCGCTCATTACTTCTTTGAGATCGTTAAAAATTTCATCTACATAAGATTTTGTCGCAGCGTTTTCGGCTGTTCCGGAATGGAGTGCATACGGCACACTCAGTATCTGGGAAGATCCGGTTATGGAATAGTTTGTGCCACCCGCAGGATCGGTTTCGGTTTTGATGAAATATGTACCAGATGACCAGTCAATTCCTTCAAAGGTCCCGGAAACAACAGTTCCGCCACCGATATCAACTGTTGCAAGACCATTTGCATTTGTCCAAGGTGTCTGGGTTTCGACATATACTGGAGTGCCTGTTGCAGAACCCTGGAGGATACTTATTTTCATTCCGACCAGATGGGATACGATCAGTTGTCCGCTGCTGTTCCTTATAACAGCCTGATAACTTATTTTCTGTGGTGCCTGTGCAAAAACAGAAAATGTCAGTATCGTCATCATGATGAATGTAAAAGGCTTTTTCATGGGATAAATGATTAATGATCTTAAGATCAGATATTAATATGTAAAAGTTACGAAATTTTCCGGGAATGAGCAAATTTTATTTCAAGCTGTCAGAGCAAATTTTACTAACTCATTCTGAAATGGGCCAGAAGATAAATGAGAAATACCAAATGTAAAATCAAACCATCCGGATGTAAAACAGATTATAAAAGATTGTCAGGAATAAAATAAATTGAGTGTATTGTTGTAAATTATGAAAAGTTTTAAGTGTAAATAAATGAAACATAACAGAAAGAAGAGGATTGAAGCCACAGTGGCGTTAATCTTTTCATTAATGGCATCAGTAATTCTGAAAGCACAGGAACTTCCGCCCCCGCCGCCGCCACCACCACCTCCTCCTGTTACTGCATCGGATCAGGTGAGCAAAGCTGATAGTCTGCTCCTTGCCGGAAATATAAAATTTGCAATTGCAGAGTACCGGAAATTGTATAATCAAGATAGGAACGACAGGAAGATCATCTATAACTATGCATGTGCACTTTCACGTGCAGGACAGCCAGACAGTGCTCTCGTATATTTATATAAAGCAGTGAAAATTGAGCCATCAGTTACAATTCTCACTGATCCTGATCTGCTTGCTGTCAGAGAATCGAAGAGCTGGGAAGGATTTGAAAACGAACTTATTTCAGCTGTAAATAAAAAGACCGGAAACAGCATAAAGGATGTGTCCTATGCAAAATCTCTGTGGAAACTCTTGTGTCTGGAAGAATCATTATTTTATGAAGTAGGAATTGCGGTAAGAAACCTTGGGTCCGACTCCCCTGTTGTAACTGCGCTAAGAAGGTTGCAATCATGGCAGAATGCAAAAAACCTCGAAGAGTTGGAAGGGCTGCTTGATTCAAAGGGATGGCCAAAAAAGAGCCAGGTGGGAAGTCTGGCAGCCAGCGCCGCGTTCTTTGTCCTGCAGCATTCCAATGCCGGAGCACAGGAGAAATACATTGGAATGTTCGAAGCCTCATGCAGGAATAATGAGGGGAACTGGCAGCAGTATGCACTTATGTTCGACCGGATGAGGATGAACCAGAATAAGCCGCAACGATATGGCACACATCATTATCTGGACCCGGCTGCAGGCAATACTGATGAACTTTATCCTCTCGAGGATGAGTCAAGAGTCGATGAATGGAGGAAAGAGATCGGGCTTGAACCATTACAGCAGTACCTTAAAAGAATGAACATCAGATATGAACCTGCAAAAGGAAAGACTCAACAGGAATAGATATGGTAATTAAATTATACAATGCCAGGATTGGGGTATCAGCTGCTTCTCATTGTGCAACGAACCACATAATTATTCGTCTTTTATCTGATGAACCTGTGTTAACCTATTCATATAAGCCATGTTAAGAAATTTTTTTGACAGCACTCTCCGCAATATGAAGAAACAAAGCGGATATCTTTTACTGAATGTGGCAGGCCTTGCCATCGGACTCACAAGCTTCCTTTTAATCACACTCTATGTCATTCATGAACTCAGCTATGACAGGTTTCATAAAAACTATGAGAACATATACAGGATAAAAGTTGCCGGACGTATGGCCGGTGGTGAACTGAATCAGGCTATTACAGCTGCACCTATGGCACAGGCACTGTTAAATGATTACCCGGAAGTATTAAATGTGACAAGAATTACAGAGATGGGAGCGTGGCTGATAGGTTTTGGTGAGAACAAGTTCAATGAAGAAGATGTACTGTTTGCCGATTCCACATTCTTTGATGTACTTGATTTTAAATTAATAAAAGGTGATCCTGGATCAGCTCTGGTCAGGCCCCGCTCAATGATCATGACTGAAGACTATGCAGTGAAATACTTCGGGAACCTTGATCCTATAGGCCAGAAAGTTACTGTTGAATCTGATACGGTGCTGTATACTATTACAGGTGTTGTTCAGAATATTCCGGATAATTCTCATATAAAGTTTGATATTCTGGCTTCAATGAGCACATATCCGGAACGGGCCGGCAGCCAGGCCTGGATCAGTCATAATTATTATACCTATATAGTGGTGAAAGAGGGGATTCAAAAAGATACCTTTCAGGAAAAGTTACATGAAATGGTGATAAAATATGTCGGGCCTCAATTGCAGGAAATCCTGGGAATGAGTATTGATGATTTCAGAAAAGCAGGGAATGAATTCAGATATGTTCTTGAACCGCTGAAAGATATCCATCTGTATGGTGCAAAACAGTACAATCTTGAACCTCCCGGATCTCCTGCTACAGTGTATATTTTTGCGGTGATTGCCATATTAATACTGGCAGTGGCAATAATAAATTACATCAATCTGGCTACCGCAAAATCTGCCGGCAGGGCTAAAGAGGTAGGTGTTAAAAAAGTTGCAGGTGCATCAGGGACCGGCCTTATGTCACAATTTATAGGAGAATCCCTTATAATCGTCACTTTGGCAGTATTGATTTCTATTCTGTTAGTTTATGCTTTTACACCCTCTTTCAACCAGTTAACCGGAAAGATCCTTTCTGTAGATCTGTTCAATCTGAAAGGACTTCTTTTCCTCATTATACTGACTCTTTTAACCGGAATAGCTGCAGGTTTCTATCCGGCTTTCGTTCTGGCAAAATATGATCCTGTTGAAGTGCTTAAAGGCACTTTAAGCCCTGGATCAATGTCAAAGAGCCTGAGAGGCACACTTGTCGTTTTCCAGTTTGCCGTATCAATAATAATAGTCATTGGTTCTATTATCGTTTACAGACAGTTAAATTTTATAACAAGGAAAGATCTGGGATTTAACAAAGAAAATATGATCATCATTCGCAGATCAGACGCTTTCTGGAGACAACGAGAGTCTTTCAGGGAACAGATCCTTCAGATTGAAGGTGTTGAAAAAGCAGGCTTTTCCAGGCAGGTTCCGGGGATGAACTACAGCAACAATGCCTTCTTTAATGATAATGATCCGGAAAAGAAAACATACCTTTTACAACAGGCCTGGGTTAGTTTTGACTACCCTCAGGCTCTCGGTGTTCAGCTGATCGACGGAAGGTTTTTCTCGAGAGAATACGGGACAGACTCTACATCTGTTCTTATTAATGAAACAGCAGTCAGGTCTCTCGGACTTAAAGAACCGGTGACAGGCCAGTATATTCTCCAGCCCCGGGGACCTCAGGAATATCAGAGATACAAAATTATAGGAGTTATGAAAGACTTTAATATAACTTCAGTTCATAAAAGTATCGAACCTGTTTGTTTTAGTATATTGTACCCGGGTGGTGGCGATCAGTTTGCAACAATCAGACTTTCAGGCAATAATATTCCTGCGGCAATTAAAGCTATCGAACAGAAATGGAAAGAATTTACACCCAGCCAGCCATTCCAGTATGAATTTTTTACCGATATATGGTACAACCTTTACAGTGCAGAGATGAAAACAGGGAAGATCTTTATATTGTTTTCTTTTCTTGCCATCTTTATAGCCTGTCTCGGACTGATTGGCCTTGTGACGTTCATGACGAAAAAAAGGACACGGGAGATAGGTATCAGGAAAACCTATGGGGCATCCGTTCCTGTTGTGGTAAAACTACTGATCAGAGAAGTTGCTTTTCTCATTCTTATCGCATCACTGATAGCTTATCCTGTTGCATACTTTGGCACAAGATACTGGATGGAAGGTTTTGCAGACAAAGCAGTAATCAATCCGCTTGTTTATGTTCTGGCCACAGGCGTGGTTCTTATAATGGGTTTTTTATCAACAAGTTACCAGACTGTGAGGGCGGCCTTCCAGAATCCTGCTGATGCTTTGAGGATTGAATAAAGAAACTGACAGATCCCTTTATATGGATTAGGACGGAATTCAAAAGGCACCATTTCTTTATTTTCATCATTTCCATGTCTTTCTTGATCCTATATTAGCTTATGCTGGTCAAAATCAGCATTGTAACTCATTGAAAACGACCATTCGGATTGTATCTTTACAATCAGGAATCAAAATGATAAAGTTTTTGCTGTACGGATGTTTTATTGGTGAAATTAAAATTTAAGTAGATGAGAACAATAGCCCGTTTTGCGTGGATATCTGCAGGGATCGGCATAATTTGTCTGGTACTTGCAGCAGTCTCCCTGATAACAAATAGTTCAATAATTTCAATTGATACTGTAAATTTCTTCAGGGCAGCCAACAGCTTTTTCCTGCTTACGATCGCCTTGCTGGTATATCTTGATCTGAAGGTCAGAAGAAGACGGATAACGTTTAATTGATTAAA
>CAYPHL010000209.1:0-5155 GCA_964410385.1 uncultured Rikenellaceae bacterium
AATGATCTTTTCAATCTCCTCCCTGCCTGTATAACATGACAGGTCGCTGTAAACATTTTTAAACTTCTTCATATAACCCACTATGGTCTTTGCCCATTTAAAATCCGGGTCACAGCTCCCAAGATGGGCAAAATCAATCCGGAGACCTTTTTTCAATGCCGGTTCAAAATGTACGGGATTTCCATAGTCGTTATATTTCCATACACCCGAGCCATCGAGACTGAAAGAGGCTGAAGGAAATCCGCTCATACCGCAATGTGTTGTGACAGGAAGGTCCCTCTCGATACAAATTTCAAAAATATCCTGTACCGGTTTACTTGCAGGGTGATAACCAAGTCGCGGATACAGTTTTACTCCATAGAACGGCCCTTTTTTGCTTATCAGGTTCTCATTTGAGAGTGCATCCATTATCCCTGGCCGCCGGGGATCGACAGCCAGAAAGGGATAAACAGGTTCACCTTCCAGGACAAGACTTCTCAACCTTTCGAGATGGAAGAGAAATCCACCTGTCATTTTAAGTTTCCCGTAAAAGTCGCTTCGAACCTGAACTTTGTATCCCCTGTCCTCATTAGTATCCTCTATACATTTGTCCAGATCCTTTTCAATCTCATCAAAATCGGCGCTGGTCCTGTGCCTCTCCTTCAGTTTTTCAACAAACCTGCCGGCTTCATTCCGGAACTCCTTTTCAAACTTTTCCTCATCCAGGCTGAATGTTCTGAAACCCGCATACCGCTTTACCGGGATAGTAAAAGTCCTTTCCGTTACCGGTGGTGCAAAAAAGTAATAAATATCCATCATCAGTGGAATAGCGCCGGCATTGATACCCCAGGCTTCCCTGATTTTTTTCTGCAGGTAATCCAGGTTCCCTTTTTCACTTCTGACAGTGGAAGTAAACAATTCAAGTATTCTGAAAAGCTTCTTCCTGAAATCCGAATCGGATCTCTCTTTTTCCTCAAGGGTCCTGAACGATGGTTTTACTTCTTCAGGATAACGTCCTGTCATCCTGTCAAAGAGCATTGCCCTGATTTCTCTCAGGGCATAGCCCAAATTGAATATATGGCAATGTGCATCAATGCCTTCGATATTATTCATAATAAGAAATTAATTACTGATTATCGGGAACGAATGAATTAAGGGATGTTTTTGCCAGCTCGGCATACTTCTTTGCCTCTTCGGGCATTCCCATACGTGAAAGATATCCGCTTAATGCAACAAAATCTTCACTGAAGAAGAAAGGATCCTGATCCAGGAGCCGCTCATAAAGGTCCTTTGCCTTATCTATCTGTCCTTCCCGGAGAGCATTTTTGATATGTGCCAGTTCGACATAATCATATTCCATTATAAACTGATCTCCGGGTCTGCGGTTCAGAAACTCGGGATAATTACATACTCTCTGGTATTCCCTCGCCCTGTCGATCACCACGGGTATTGATGCATTGCCATCATCATCGATATGGGTAAGGAAGAGGTCGGTATAAATGCTCAGACCTTTTGAAACAAAGACCAGCCATTTGCTGTTTGGCGACCATGCGTGCCAGGAATTAAGGGAATACATATTGCAATCCAGCATCCTGGCTTTCCCGCCTTTTGCAGGAGCTATATAAAGCCTGCTGTCTGGCATAAGGAGCATATAATTTTCGGCCTGGCACCAGACAATCCATTTGCCATCGGGAGAGACAGCCGGGAAGTAATTGCTCTTTCCGTTTCCCGAAGCTCCTTTTACGGGCTCTGCAACACCACCCTTACCGTTATTGAAGGGTATTCTGTAAAGGTCATATTTAAACGGGATTTCCCTCTTTTCGAACTTATCCAGCATTTCAGGATCTTCCACTGTAAGCTTATACATATTATCTTCCCTCGGCAGGGCCGGTGCCCTGGAAAAAATGATCTCCTTCCCGTCAGGCGTCCAGAATGCGTTGCTCTGTACATAATCATCAAGATTGGCCCCGGGAAGCTCCTGCAATGTATTTAACTTACGGTCATAAACAGCCAGGCTGCCGTTCACAGGAAAGAAAAGCAGAGAATATGCAAAGCTCTCAGGCCTGTTCAATGACGGATTCTTTGTTACAATACGGTCTTTAACCGTTGTTACAATAAATCTTCCGTCGGGAGATATTTTCGAAAAAAGTCCGAAAGTGCTGCGCTTTTCAATTTTCGACCAAGACATATATACCTCCTGATCGAATAAAAGTGTATCATTTATATCAGAGATAAAAAAGCCACCCTTATCCCTGCGGCCCGCATCAAGATCGAGCCCGATCGTTTTTCCGTCGGAACTGAATGAATGACAATTACCACATACGGGAAATCCTTTCATAGCTATATGAGGAGGACTATCGCTGCCGACATCCACCAGGATATAATTCATACGATCGAGTTGCTTTTCAGCAATCTCAAAAGGTATAGGCATCTGCCGGAAAAGAATGGGAGCGCCGACACTATCCCTGCTTATACTGAAGGTGATCCTGTCCGCGATCTTTTTATTTCCCGGTTTATTGACCCGGAAATGAATCTTTGAATCTCCTGACATCAGTTTCAGACTATCCCACAGGGATTTCGCCGGGGTCCATGTAGTAAGTTTTGTATAATCTTTTGTTGTAAAGTTATTTTCCGCTGTCGTCAGAGTTAATTCCCATTCACCTTCATAATCCGATTTGTTTACCCATTCAAAGGAGGGAGCGGGAAATTCCGGGGGAAAGAGGGCATTATTAAACGGATACCTGACTGACAAGAGAGCTGATGAATCTTTATTTTTTAAAAAGATCAGTAATATTGCTCCCAGCGCAGCAATAATGACTACGGGTATTACAACTCTAAGCCTTTTCATCGAAGGCCTAAATTAACAAAATTTAAGATATTTCCTTTCAGGCTTTAAATTTCCCGGTATCGACCCACTCATTTTTAAGTAGTGACCACCAGTCGACAGCCAGTCCGTTCAGAACATAATCATATGGCAGCCATCCGTATCCTGCCTCTCCCCAGTCCTTACCCCATGAATTGCGTATCAGAAACGCGCCCGGCTTTGAGTTTTTGATTACCATTTTATCGTCATATCCGGCAGCAACGACTGCATGTCCGCCGAGGATCTTGTCTCCTGTACCAGGGAATGGTATCTGCCCCGTCTTCTCAGCTTCATCAATACAGCTGTATACTGTGAATCCGAACATTGAGGGCAGGTCACCTTTAAGATTTGTCTTTATCCTTTCCAGCAGGTCTTTCTTTTTAGTCTCAGGAGGATCAAGCCTGTAATAAGTGATGGATTTATAGTTCTGTGCAAAAGAATAACAGAATGCGGTCGGTTCTTTATCGAAATCGTCTATCTTATATGGCCAGTATTCTTCCGGAGGTACACCAAAGAGTACCATAGCTCCCATCGTATTTCTCAGGAATGCTCCGTTATCACCTGTTTCATGCATGAGGTTCCGTGTTACCTTATAAAGGAATAATCGTGAAGCATCAATATATTTCTGGTAAGCTCTTCTCTCGAAATATTCGACAAGAGCAACACCTGCATTAGCCGTGCATGATCCGAGAGATCCCTGATTCTCAACCGGCGAAAAATATTCTCTGAGGTCGACTTTCTGAGGTAGTTTTACCTTTACCGGTTTATCAACGCCGACCTTTACAAGCATTTCCTTTACCGATTCCTTCTGACCAGCCTGTTTAAGTTTTTCGGGAACCACACTATTATTCACTGTAAGATCCCGGAAATCGGGATAGTCAGGCAACCATCCCATACCAAATTTGTTGGACAATCCATTCATGTTTAAGCAAGATTTAATTGATTGAAAATTATTTATGACTTCCACTCTGTCACCAGACTATCTATTGCACCGGTAACTGATCGGGTATTTTTGCTGATAATGGCAGCTCCGAGAGTAACAATTGCGGCTGCTATATTTATACCTTTCTGGATATTTTTTATTGAGTTGATATTATCTTTGATATCCTTCGAGATTTCACTGATCTTCTCTAATGAAGCTTTTACTTCATCCATTACAAGTATGGTTGAAAATGCCAGTATATCTTCACCATAATTCATTATTGACCATTGCAGGTTTCCCAGTCTCTGGTTATCTTCTTTCGGAAGTTCCTTCCAGTTAGTATACCGGAAATCTCCTATTGCCTGAGCCATTCCGAGGAAATAGCCGGCCAGCTCATTAGCCTGTTTTGAGGTTAAATTAGCCATTAATTTAATCTTTGAGTTTATTGAATTCCGAAATTATATCCTGTATATCACATGCATATCCTGACAGCTGAACCGCCAGATCCCTGACAGTGATCTTATTCCTGTTATTATAAAGCTCCTGGTGTCCTTCAGAAATACTTTTAAGGCTTCGGGCAAAAGCATCCATCTGATCCTGCAGGGTAACGATACCTGCGATCTGATCGTAGTAGTCTCCCACAGCTTTTCCCTTTTCATAGTCGCTTAAAGTATTACCCATTTTCATCCCAATATAAAAATCAAAAAGTTTTTCTTTCTTAAAATCCAGTTCGCTTTTTAGATTCTCCTGAATGATGAAACGGAGCTTCTCCAGTAAAACCTGAACCGGATCGTTAGCTTCGCCGATATACTGTTTTATCTTATTTCTCCTGTAAATATCAGTTGTTGCTTTCAGCAGGATTCCTGACAGATTCGAGTAAGCCTCCACCTGATCATCATTTATTTCTATCTTCCCAAATTCACCCTTGACCAGGGAGTTCTCCAGTGATCTGAAATTATAAGCAGTAAGCTTGTTGGCGGAAAGATTCGACAATCCGGTGAAATAGGACTTCAGAGAATTATAAATCTTTTCTGTGATCTGGTCGGCTTTCTTATAGTCTTTACAATCGCATTCCGTTTGCCTTTTGATCTCGAAATTCCTGACCGATTCTAATTCGCAGCGGTCCAGGCAATGTTGCTGAAAGCTGTAACCTATCTCTTCGAATTTTCTGATGCCGTCAACAGATGCGGATGAATATTCATTTACAGAACGAAGAGAAGCACAACCGCTGAAGATCATCGACATAATAATCAAAGAGAAACCCGGAGCTGACCAAAATTTCTTCATAGACGCGCTTTTAAACAAATTTACTATTTGTTTATACCAAAGTCAATATTTTTTAATTTTCAGTAGTAAATTGCATAAAAAAATATTCCATGGAAGATGAAAAG
>CAYPHL010000210.1:0-5114 GCA_964410385.1 uncultured Rikenellaceae bacterium
CTAGTAGAGATTTCTCGTCTATAAGCCCTTCTGCCAGGTGGATGATATTATCCAAAGGACATACCAGTATCCCCTATGCAAAGGAAGTGGCAGAACTCCTGGAATACCCTGATAAATATGCTTCATTAAAATATTCCGACATGAGCTCGTTTAAATATTTCAAAAGAAGTTTGACATTCAGACACTTATTAAGAATGCGAAAAGCCAGACAAATATTTGCTTAATGGAGATTAAAAGCTGTCTGAGAAAAAAGCCAACAACCGGTACGGACGTCAGGATCAATAAGCTCCCCGCCTGAGGCTGGATAACAGCTCGCTAACTGGCGGATGCCGGGTACTGTCGCCGGATTATGCTTACTAAAACATACCGACGCTCCGCTCAAAGGAGCACTGGTGAACTAAGACATTATTTAATTGATAAGCTATAATGGTATGAACATGTTTTTGTGTGACAATGGTGCAGGATCTGATAATCTTTTTGCTATTGTTACTGACGGGCCGGGAGCTTAGTTAATCCTGAAATATTTATTTTATTCTGTCGTTTCGTATATATTTATATCTCAATTAATGATCAATAAGATGAGAAGAGTATTATTTTTGCTTATCCTTTTTGCACAGCCTTATTACCTTATGCCGCAATCTTTTAATGTTGCGTCGCCTTCGGGTAAGATCGGGGTTTCCATTAACAATAACAGCAGGCTTACCTACAGCATTGCCTTTATTGATAACAATGTAATTGGTGAATCTGACCTTGGATTTGAATTTGCAGGTGAGGCTCCTTTAACGGGCGATTTTGAAATATTAACGAGTAACCGGAATACTGTACTTGATACGTGGAAGCCGGTTGTGAAGTCGAAGCACGAGGTAATAATAAACAGCTATAATGAAATTTCTCTGGTTCTAAAGGAAAAAACGGGGGCAAGGAGGCAGCTTACCTTTGAGCTAAGGGTATATGATGATGGAATAGCTTTCAGGTATATTCTTCCGCGGGGAGTCTTTATAGGCGACAGGAGGATAACACGCGAGCTTACCACTTTTGCAATACCTGGAGATCCTGATTCATGGGTTGTGGAATATGGTGGTTACTCAACATCCAACGAATCGGAGTTTATGGCCCGGAAGCTTAGCTATGTTAATGAGAAAACAATAGCCGGTCTTCCGTTTTTAATGGATTATGGCAATAACCTGTGGGTAGCAATAACCGAGGCAAAGATCAGGAACTATCCCGCATTTTATTTAGGTACAAATGGGACTAAGTCGGTGCTGACCACCAGGCTGGTTCCTTTACCTGGTGAGAATGAGGATGGTATTAAAGCAAGGTCATCAGATGACATTACCACGCCATGGAGGGTTATTATGATTGGTGAAACACCGGGGCAGCTTATTGAGTCAGAGATAATTCAGAATCTGAACGATCCCTGTGCAATTGAAGATCCGTCGTGGATAAAACCAGGCATGAGTGCATGGGATCACTGGTGGAGTGGTGAGGTTAAGATGGAGATGCCTGTAATTAAGCAGTATATTGATCTTGCATCAGAAATGGGATGGCCTTATATGCTTGTTGACTGGCAGTGGTACGGCAAATTTAATGACCCGGCTGCCGATATCACCAGGTGGGCTCCTCAGATCGATATGACTGAAATAATAAGTTATGCTGCATCGAAAAATGTAAAGATTATTGTCTGGTTATATTCCAGCGACGTAAACCGCAATTCAGCGTATAAGAAAGCCTTTCCGCTGTACAACAAATGGGGGGTTGCTGGTGTGAAGATCGACTTCATGGACCGCGACGATCAGTATATGGTGAACTGGTATCTCGACATCATAAAATGTGCTGCTGCTAACAAGCTGCTTGTCGATTTTCACGGAGCATACAAGCCTGATGGTATTATCCGTACATGGCCGAATATGATTACACGCGAGGGTGTTATGGGAAATGAATATTATAAGTTCTCTGACAAGATGAGTCCGGAGCATAATGTGAAGTTAGCTTTTACAAGGATGCTTGCCGGACAGATGGATTACACCCCCGGGGCGTTTCTGAATGTTACCCGTGCGAATTTCAGACAGCAGGTACCGGCGCTTGTCTGGAATACAAGAGCTGCCGAGCTCTCGAAATTTGTGGTTTATGAGAGTCCTCTTACAGTTGTTTGCGATCATCCTGATAATATACGGAATAAGCCGGGAGCGGATTTCCTGAAACTGGTTCCGACTACCTGGGACGACACGAAGTTTTTGGGTGGATACCCCGGAAGGTATGTAGCCATTGCCCGCAGGAACCGCGACATATGGTACATTGGTGTGATGAACAATTCTGAAGCAAAAGAGATAACATTTGAAACAAGTTTCCTATCAATGGGTAAGTGGGAAGTGGAGGTATGGGCCGATACAAAGAATTCCTCAAAAGAGCCAACTGAACTTCGGAAGATCACTTTAAAGATCACTGCAGGTGAAAAGATAAAAGTAGTTATGGCACCAAACGGAGGATGGGTCGGAATTGCCAGTAAAGTAATGTAATATTCTGCTTCCCCATATTGCCGGGCAGTTATGGTTAATTGTCAGATATGATGTATAGATAAAATGAACATTAGTGTTACTTTCATAACTAACGATCAACTGTACAAACAGGCGATTGAGCCAATCGCGGGAGCATCCTCTTTTGTTTGGGATTGGTACCGCCGATATTAAGGATTTGAATGTTCACCATGAAGGAGGTGTCCAATATTTTACCGGGTTCAGCCTGTAGACTGTTAATTCCCCGGGTATATTAAGGTTCTTACTATATATCAGACATTTAACAATATACATGTGCTAACATTGTCGGTATTGAGGATTCTAAACCACGCAAAGAAAGAAATTATTTGATTTGCAGAATCTTCTCATCATCCAAATATTGATGAACCTGAGAAATTTCAAAAAATGTTGATAGACTTTAAACCAGGTGATACAATTGCAGACAATGGTGAGGGAAACGGATATATTGAGGTTTTGTTATCGATCTTCAATGGCTGATTAAAACGGTAAAATGAAAAAAATGAAAGACTGGTCGACACCTGGCACGTATAAAATAATTCAGGTGCTTTCGGGTCGCAGCAATGTTTTCCTGCTTACCAATGAAATTACTAATATACTGATAGATACCAGTCAGGGATTTATGTGGTACACTCTGCAGAAGAGATTGGAAAAACTCGGTATTGATAAGATCGATCTTCTGATTCTTACTCATTCGCATTTCGACCATGCAGCCAACGCATCCCGGATCAAAGAAAAATACAGTGCAAAGGTAATTATTCACTCTTCTGAGGACAGGTATCTGGCTGCCGGAGACAATGTCCTTCCAACAGGGACAAATGCTTTTGCAGGATTCATTGTCAAAGCCCTGGCAAAACAATTCAGATCATTTACCAGATATCAACCTTGCAAGTCCGACTATACATTTGACGACACTTACGATCTCTCAGTTTTTGGATTCAATGCTTATCTGATGCATACGCCAGGACATACCCAGGGATCAATAAGCCTGATAATTGATGACGAGGTAGCCCTGGTTGGAGATACTATGTTCGGAGTATTCTGTTGGACAGTATTTCCTCCTTTTGCATCAGATCAAAATCAGTTGCTGGATAGCTGGGAGAAACTACTCAGAACAAAATGCAAGGTTTTTATTCCTTCACATGGATCTTCAAATAACAGATATCTTGTGCAGGAAGATTTAAATAAAAGAAAAGTACTGTAGAGCTGATAAATGATATGTATATTGTAATACATGATATGATTTCTGATCAAATCATCCCGCTTGGCGAAGTCAGATTTTAATATTACTGTTTCAGAGGGATTTATTCCTTAAGCAAATCTTTCAGGAGCAACTTTATTTTACTTCTACTGTAAAGATGAAATAATTCAAGCTATGAGTAACACCGGCTTTAAAGCAATTGAAACCATTGAGCATACAAAAGAGAAGAAATGCGACTACATTACAGGATATAAAAAATATCCAGCCTAACATTGTATTCACGAATCCTTTTTCGTATACCGGACATAGATTTTTAATCGTGACTTACAGTCAAATATTTAATTTGATACCGGACTACTGTCTCTAATAATAAAGACATAAATGAAAGACCTCGAACACATATTTTTTAATAGTCGGAAATCGTTTTTTGCCTGGCTTAAAAGGAATCATGATAAGAGTATTGGCATCTGGATGATATTCTACAAAAAACATACTGATATTAAATGCATTACTTATAGGGAGGCTCTTGAAGAAGCGCTCTGTTTTGGATGGATAGACAGTATTATAAAGAAAATCGATGATTACCGGTATGTCAGAAAATTTACTCCCAGAACTAATACATCCAACTGGTCGGATTTGAATAAAAAAATTGTGCTTTCGTTGATGAAAACCGGAAAAATGACTGAAGCAGGATTGGCAAAGATTGATAATTATTTGAAAACGGGGAAGGTTGAATGGGAGATTAAAAACGGAAAGAAAAGTTCCGGGCGAAAAGAATTTCATGTCCCTGATTTCATCATTAAAGCATTTAGGGAAAATGAGCCGGCTCTTGAAAATTTTATTAAGCTTTCTCAATCCAATAAACGGATTTATGTGGGTTGGATCACTTCTGCTAAAAGGGAAGAAACTATTATGAAAAGGTTGGAAGAATCAATATTGCTTTTAAAAGAAAACAAAAAACTGGGATTGAAATAAACTCATTTAAAATTGTGTCCGGGAGAATATTTTCTCGGTGTAAACAGAAACCTCAGTATTTTAGTTTAAACTAACCGGATTAGTAACTGACCGATAGTATAAGTATTCCAACCACAAAACCCGGGAGTGTGATTTTTGAGCATGTAGATAATGTTCCGGACAATCCGGCTCTGCTGTATGAGGTGATTTCTTGTTTAATCATTTTTGCATTAATGATGATTCTTTACGTAAAAAAGAGATAAAGACTTAAAAACGGATTCTTCTCTTGTATTATTTTTAAACGACCAGAGAAAAAACAGTGCTAAACAGACCCGGATTAGAAAAGACATTGCCGGTTGGGCATAAAATGATTATTTTAGTTTTAAAAATTATCACCTATGTCACACAGAACTGAGAATAAAATTAAA
>CAYPHL010000211.1:0-5069 GCA_964410385.1 uncultured Rikenellaceae bacterium
TTTTATTTAAAAGAGAGAGGAGGCTGAAAACGTGTCGCTAATCAATGGTACATATTCTGTTTTGACTGTTTTTATAAATTCGTAAATTTTTCTTAAACCACCGAACTATAGCCAATCCAGAACTCCCCTCAGTCGTTAAATCTGTTTAGTGTAGTAAAAATACTACTTTTTTTACTTTTTATGAAATGCGGGCAGACATTTTTTACAGCCGTCATAATTATCTTTCAAAGCATTGTTAAGTAGATAATATCCATGCTGATGTGTTTCGTATGTGTCTAAAATTGAATCACATCCGGCACGATGTACTTCCATGTTGTTGAAATTGCATATATATTTGGGCACCGGCTGAACATTATTACGTAATTCTTTGAAGTAAAGATAAGCACCAACAATGGCTTCATCATCTGTTATTGTGAGCTTTCTTCCTTCAATATTGACTTTCCAGTCAATCAGCTTTATGTCAAGTTCGAAAACAGTGGGGGAGAGGACAATTGGTGGTATTGCCTCAATAACTTTCTTTTTCATCCCCTCGATGATCCTGTCCTGGATTGACTGAGGTAAAAGCAGAAAATCACAAGCTGCATCTACATAGTCAAAGATGTTGATATCGAGTTCCTCAACCTTGCATTCAATATGTTTCTTTTCCTCATTTATGTAAATTTTACCAATACAATTCCTTAGATTAAGGTTCCTGATAGGTACACCTATATCGAAGACAAGTACAGTTTTTCGTTTTCTTTCAAGCACAATATCATCATCCCATGGTGTACATTTATCGGGGATAGCCCCGGATGTATCCAATTCCACGGTATGATCGAATGTAGCAAACATCTTCAGCCTTACAAACAGATCAACACCCAGATTATATATCCTTACCCTGTTTCCATTTTGAATATCAAATGAAGGTTTTGTTCTGAAATCAATATCAAGATAGTATACGAAATCAGAAGAAATGAAATTCATATCCGTTTCCAGGAAACCAAGAGAGGCAATCTTGACAGATGTAGACATAATGAAATCTATGATCTTTGTAACAATATCCAGCACCTTGTCTACCAGGTCGATTTTGAAGCTGTCGCTTTTATGAAACCTTTTGTCCCAGGTCGTATTGGCCCAGAAGAAATCATAAACTTTCTTCATTGCAAATTCCGATACAGCCACTCCGACATTGCAGTTTCTGACAAATTCGCTGAGGTCATTTTTTACCCCGCCTGTATATCCAAACAGATTAGCCGCTATGACCAGTGAAGAGTTAACTGTTTTAACAGCTTCAATATCAATAGGTATTGTACTGTTACAATATGGAAGTTTAGCATTGATACTGGGAAGGTCAACGGTGAAATTATTGGCCGGATCATCAAAGTATGCATGCAGAGCTTTTTCAAAGATATCATCAAGCTGCAGATTGACATTTTCAGTCGGAGAATAGCCATAATTGATATTAAATTCCTTAATATCAGCTGTTTTCATATTGATAGACAATTCTTTATTGATGCTGTCGATATCAATAGGAGTATCTATTGTCAGTCCTGCATCAAATTTAATTTCAATACCTTCCAGCATCCATATATATACCCGGAGCTTAGCCGAGATCAATACCCTGTTATTTGGCAGGAAGGTAATGTAAGGTTCGTACAGCAGTTTGAACCTGTACCGGATCTCAAGGAATCCCCTCAGTGTGGCTGGAATCTTGCTAAGTTTTGATGCAGGTAACGAGCTTCTGAAGTCTTTGATACCATTAAAAGTAAGGAAATTGTTATAGAATAATGCTCCGGATATCTGATTCAGAAAATCGTCATTCATCAATAAAACAATATCATATCCTGCTGTTTTCATATTTTCCGCGTTTATTTAATGTTATAGGATTTTAAACAATGCTTGCATGCCTGGTAATTCTCTGCCAGAGCTTCGTACATGACATAATAACCAACCCTGCTTTCAGTCCGGATTTCACCGACATATCTGCAGCTGAAATGGTGAATGGTTTTTGTCTCGCGGTTTCCGATATAATTCGGCACCGCAACTGTATTGCTTTTCAGCTCATTAACAACTACATTGGTTGAAAACTCTATTTCCTGCCCCGAGATATTAAGCCAAGTATCAGCCAGTCCGAGAGTAAAACCGTAAATGTTTCTCTCAGCCAGGATAAGTGATGGTGAAACAACAATTTCAGGGATCTTTTCAAGTATTTTTTCTTTAAGGAAATTCATTATCCTGTTCCATGTGTTATCAGAGAAAGTTGCTCCCTTTTTATTGAATTTTATCTGGAAATCAGCATCAGTGATCTTAACTGCAAGATTATTCTTTTCATTTACACGTAATCGTCCTTTTGCTTTGTCAATATTCATTGTGAACTCATTCCTGAGATTGAATAATCTCTTGTTTTTGTCAATATCCGCAATGTTGATATCATCAATCCATGGTGTTTTGGTATCGGGGAAAAATGAGCTTGTATCAAGATCTATATCTTTCTTTACATCTGCGTAACAACTGGCAAAGACATCAGCAGTGAATTCCAGGTTTGAAATTTCAACAGTATCACCATCCTGGAGATCCAGACCGGGCTTAGTATTGAGAGTAATCTCCGCACCGTAATTAAGCAGCATATTGTCATAATCAGTTTCGGTCTGGATAAAACCTATTGAAATTATTCGTGTTGCAGTATCGACACCGCTTGCAAGCGGACTTGCAAATCCGATAGCTTCATTTTTTTCGAATTCCTCTTTTTTGTCATAAGTCGTATTTTCCCACCAGAAGTCCATAACATCCTTAATGGCCTGATCTTTAACAGCTATATAGCAATCTTTTCCTTCAGTAAGATCAGGCATTCCTTCAAGTGAGCCAAGGTTACTGAAAAAGCTGATTCCTGCAGCCAGTACTTTTTTATCAAGTATCTTCAGATCTGCTTTTGATACGGGAAGCTTGTAGGTGTCTCCCGGTGGCATCATCGGCAGGGTCAGACCGTTAAGTGCAATCGGTATTTCAAGTGTTTTGATCTGATTCTTAAAGTATTTGTTAATGATCTGGCCAATTATATAATTCAGTTTGTCCAGGAAGGGTTTTCCGATATAATACTTACTCTGTATTGTGATTTTTTCAATTTTTGCCTGCTTCAATTCGTAGAACATTTTCTGCTGTAAGAGGTCGAAAGTAATACCGCTTTTGACATAGAAATCGACTCCGAACTTAAGCTCAATACCCGATAGGACTATCAGGTTCAGAACAGCTGAGAATCTCAGATAAAGAGTGTCCTTATTCCGGAAATCCACAAAAGGCTCATTTTGAAGGGATACTTCATAATCGAAAGTGGTATAAGGAGTCATTGTTGCCGGAAGGTTGGTTCCCAGTTTATATGTTCCTTCCACTTTTAGCATGCCTTTATAAAACACCATTGCCAGTGATTTATTAAGGACTTTTTCATGCAATTGTACCAGAATATCATAATTTCCAGTTGGCATGGCAGAATGGTTTAAGATTTAATATTTCAATTCAAATGCAGAGATAGCAATTGTATTTTGACTTTTCTTTCCTCCCTGTATTAAAATTCATCTGAGTATAAAGTTACACCAACCTGATAATGAAGTCAAATTTATTATAAGGGATTTGTCAGGAAAGATTAAATAAAACAGCCCGATAAATAAGATCGGGCTGTTCTGTATAAATAAGTCAGAGTTGGTCTTCTATTCTTTCAGGAATTTTCCTTTATATGTAATCCCGTTAATCTGTAGCATATAGATATATAATCCTTTGCTTAAGTTACGGACAGATATATGGCTGTTTTCAAATATATTATGATTTGATATCTTTCTTCCGCTTATATCATATATTTCAACCTTTGCAGATTCTGATATATCATTCAGATCAAAAATAATATACTCCCTGGCAGGGTTAGGATATGCATTAACTGATTTATCATAAGTATCATTGAAAATGTCAGTACTCTGGTCAGAATAGTAATAAAAATCCTTGTCTTTAGTAATCCATTTATTGACATCCCATAAATAGCCGGTCATTTCAACAAATTTTACATTTTCAGGCAGAGTGCCTGAACCGGTTTGTTCAGTTTTGGAAAAAAATACCCAGCCGGTTGTCGGATTGACTGCTTTATCCCAATGGTACATGATAACAGAGATGGGATCATTTCCGTTGTAACCAGTTTCTATTTTCATCAGACCAACCCACTGAGATGATTGTTTGTCCCATGCGTAGGCACTCATCGAAGTCAAATTTCCACTGATATCATAAGTATTTTCTACTTTTCCTGATAATACCCATGCGGGGACAGGAAGAGAACTATCCCATTCATAGGTAGTTGCTAAAATAACTTTACCGCCTGCATTGAATCCGTACCTGGTTTTATCATAAAGTTCCCATTTATTTCCAGGCATATCCCAATGGTAATTTACCTCAAGAGTATCTTTCCAGGTAAGATCATAGTAATAATCCTTTTTATTGTCATTTGTCCATTGGTTGGAGAGATAAATATATTGTATTTCTTCTTTGGTTTTACCATTCGGATGGAATGAGGATTCTGTTTTGCCTGACTCCATCCATGTAATTAACATGTAAATGTAACTGATTGATAATGTATTATTTCCATTTACATAAGTATTGACTGTTTTGGAAAGACCATACCAGTTGTCTGGCATCATGGGATTGTCCCACTCATAGGCAATCTCAGAGGTTATATTTCCGGATCCATCGAAACTGTATTCTGTTTTCCAATAACTCTTCCACTTGTTTGGCAAGGTTATTTTATCCCACTTATAAGTAATATCTACCTGGCTGCCAGTGGTATATGTTGATATTTCTTTCGTAGAATTAATCCAGCCTGGTATTGTATTATCCCATGTCTGCGAGAGGACACTGTCAAGTCTTTCACCTTTACTTAGCGGATCCTGGTAATCCTTGAGGTTTCTTACTTTTTCATAGAATTTAATCCCTGCCTTAAAATCCGGAAGCTGTCCGGAAATAGGAAAGGCAAGTAAAAATCCGGTTAACAGAAGTAAAATTCTTTTCATAACATCTTGATTTAATTAATAACTATAAATAAATCGTTAAATAATAGA
>CAYPHL010000212.1:0-4947 GCA_964410385.1 uncultured Rikenellaceae bacterium
CTGGTTGAAAAAGATGGTTATTCACCACAAAAACTTCAGTTCTCGCAGAGGGAATTGCTTGCCACATCAGCAACAAATCCTCTCCTGTTAAAAATCGGTCCAGGAGGTGAATTAAAGCTGCTGGTTCTTCAGCCTGGTCCGGATGACGGGAAGGATGCAATGATATCCAATCTGGAGCCTGACAAGAATTTTGGCGATCACAAATATTTTGAAGCAACATTTCTTTCCGAACCGGTTCTTACTGTTATGCGATCAAACAGGAGTCTCATATGGTTTAATCTTAACGCATTGCCCAAGTCCGCAGTTATAAGGAAAGCTGTACTTCATCTCAGGTTTGATATTCCCGTACCCTTCGATCCTGAAGTTTTTCCGGTCATTACGGATCCTGTTTCTCCGATATGGTGTGGTGCCGTTTTGCAGAGAATAACCGAAGCATGGGAAGAAGATAAGGTTACCTGGAACACACAGCCGAAAACCGATCCTTCTAACCAGGTCTATATTTCTCCATTTATTAAGAATGCGAATTTTCTGGATGTTGATGTAACGAGGCTTTATGTTTCAACTCCGACTTTTCCGGAAGGAGCACGAACTAACGGGATGTTATTCAGGCTCTGGCCGACAGAGAAATTCCCGGGGTTCAGGTTTGCATCGAGTGACTATCCAGAAGGGACCATGAGGCCTGCCCTGAACATCTATTACACTATTAATTGAATTCAGGGGCTGATAACTTAATGCAGGGGCCTTGTATGCATTTCTTTTAATGGGCATTGCATGCAATGCCCCTACAAATTTGCGGACGGTTGTTTTTTTTCCTGAAGATTATTTATATTTGCACTCCTTAAAATTGCTCCGTGGTGTAATTGGCAACACGTCTGACTCTGGATCAGAAAAGTTCAGGTTCGAGCCCTGACGGAGCAACCTCAATTGCCGGCTCTTCAGCCGGTATTTTTTTTTGCGACGGCAGGGCGAGAAGTTTACCCCGCTGAAGCTTGCGGAAGCGGGCAGCCCTGACGGAGCAACAAGATTATCAAATACTTAAACATCTCCCCAGGGAGGTGTTTTTTATTTCTTGCTAGATTCTTGTTAGGTTTTTGAGGATTTTCCATTGATCTTTTTAAATTTAAACAAAGGTCGGTGGTAATTGCCACTGTTCTTCTACCAGTTCAGAAAATAAATAATTTTATCTTTGTAATTAGATGAACAAGCGTATGGAAAATAACAATCAGATAATCGAAATAATTAAAAATACTGCTCACGAATACCTTCCTGATGCTGAAGTACTTCTCTTTGGATCTCATGCCAGAAATGAAGCATCTACCGAAAGTGATTATGATATTCTCCTGATTACAAAAACAAAACTTTCACCTAAGGAGAAGCTGCCAATCAGAACCAAAATCAGAAAATCATTGTTATTGATCGGCATTCGCTCCGACATTCTGATACAGAGCAAATCAGAGGTAGACAAAAAGAAAAAACTACCTGGACATATAGTAAGGAAAATACTGAGAGAAGCTATACTACTATGACAAAAGACCAGAATGACTACCTTAAAACATGGCTATTCCGTGCAAATGAAGACATTGCGGTCATAGAGAAACTTTTTGAATCAGAACCTGAATTATATGCCAGTACTATTTGTTTTCATGCACAACAAGCGGTTGAAAAATTCCTTAAAGCATTCCTTGTCTTTCATAATATAGATTTTCCAAAAACTCATGATCTTGATTACTTGCTTTTTGAGTGTAAAAAGATTGATGCCAAAAATTTCGATATTGATCTTGGCAGTTTAACTGACTTTGGTGTAAGTATAAGGTATCCAGATGACTTTTACCTGCCCGACAAAGACGAAACTGCTCAATATCGGGGCATTGCACTTAAAGTAAAAATAGTCATAGAGAATATTATACAAATCTAAGATCACTCTATTTAAGAATCTCAGATAAATAATCCTTTTAGTTACTGCACGATTCGAAAAATCTATGTTCATGACGATCTTTAAATCTACTCCCTTTTAACAAATCGAAAGAAACTTGACTTTGGTCTAAACAAGGTTTAACTTGCATAGTGAAATATACATCAGATGTCAAGCATTATTGAAGGATATAATTATGACATCTTTATCTCCTACCGCCAGAAAGACAATAAACACGATGGCTGGGTGACTGAATTTGTGAATAATCTGAAGGGAGAACTTGAATCTACCTTCAAAGAAGAGATCAGTGTCTACTTTGACATCAATCCCCATGATGGACTTCTGGAAACCCATGATGTAGATGAATCACTGAAAGAGAAGCTTAAATGTCTGGTCTTTATCCCTATTATTTCAAGAACATACTGCGATCCCAAATCCTTTGCCTGGGAACATGAGTTTCAAACGTTTGTTGAGCTAGCTTCAAAGGATCAGTTTGGATTGAAGGTAAAATTACCAAATGGGAATGTGGCAAGCAGGGTACTCCCGATTCGCATATATGACTTAGACAGTATTGATATTAAACTATGTGAATCGGTATTGGGGGGCGTATTAAGAGGAATTGAGTTTATATACGCTGAACCAGGAGTTAACAGACCTCTCAAACCTGATGATGAAGAAAAGATAAACCTTACCAAAACAAAATACCGGAACCAGATTAACAAAGTAGCCAATGCTATCAGAGATTTAATTACAGCATTAGAGTATCATGAACATCAGCCTGAGATAGTATCAAAGGAAATACTTAAACCGGCTTCAATTCAGCTTAACACAGGTAAAACAAAAATCATTGCCGGATCTTTAGTATTATTGGCACTAATAGTACTTGGATATACCTTTATTCCAAAACTATTTAGATCATCAAAGCAACTTGAAAATAGCATTGCTGTTTTGCCCTTTATAAATGATAGTCAGGTTGATAGTAATAAGTACTTCATCAATGGCATAATGGAAGAAATAACTCTGAATCTGCAAAAAATTAAAGGGATGAGAGTACCTGGAAGAACTTCTGTTGAACAATACCGTAACACCACCAAATCCATTCCGGAAATTGCAAGAGAACTGGATGTAAGTTACATTATCGAAGGAAGCGGAGAAAAGATTGGCAACACAATTCGATTGAGAATACAGCTTTTAGAGGGTCAAAAGGACAGACTCATCTGGGGAGAACCCTATGAACTTGTATTGGAAAGTCCAGATGTCATTTTTAAATTGGAAAGACAGATTGCAGAAGCTGTAGCAACAGAATTAAAAACCATAATCACACCTGACGAAAAACAACTTTTAAGTAAAAAGCCAACCGGAAATCTTACAGCGTACGATTTTTACAGAAGGGGCAGGGAAGAATATTTAAAATATTTTGTTGATAATACAAAAAAGGAAGCATTGGAAAATGCTTTTAGCCTTTATAATGAAGCATTAAAAAATGATTCTACTCTTGCTGAAGCTATAATCGGATTGGCCCAGGTATATTGGGGGAAACATTACTGGGATTCTTTTCTATCGGATAAATTCCTGGATTCAGTTCTGATCCTGTCCAATATTGCCCTTTCATATAATAATGAGTTATCAGATGTATATGTCCTCAAGGGGGATTATTTTCGTGAACTGGAAAAACCGGAACTGGCTATAGCAGAATATGATAAAGCCATAAAATATAATCCAAATGACTACACGGCTTATTTTGGCAAAGCAATATTGTATTCTGATTTTGATTTAGTTAAGTCAATTGAAAATTTTTTAATAACCGCATCACTTTACCGGGGTTCATTTTTTTCACAATTACTTAGAGTATTAAGTAATGCATTCCTTTCAGCCGGATTTGACGGGAAAGCTAAAAATTATCTGCAGGAGGCTTTAAAATTAGATCGTGATTCAATAAGTAATTACAGAAGTTTAGCAAATATTGAATTTTGTCTGGAAAATTATGAGAGTTCTTTGGAATTTCAAAGAAAAGCGTTGGAATTGGACTCTAACAACTATCCTATTTTATCAGGTATAGGAGAAAAGTATATGTTCCTTGGTAAGTATGAAGAATCATTAAAATATTACAAAAGTTGGTTAAAGCTCTCTAAATCTCCTAGCCAGACCACTCTGTTTGGCTCACATCGTATCGGATGGGCATATTGGATGAACGGAGATAAAGAAAAGGCTGATTTCTATTTTAATGAACAGATAAAATATTGTCTGAAAATGATTGAAACGGGGCGGGTATATGGAAATAATGCACGCATATATTATGATCTTGCAGGTGTCTATGCCTTCAGAGGAGACAAGAAAAAAGCATATGAGATCATAAGAGGTTATGTTGATCAAAGACAGGATAATTTAATGACTTTATGGTCAGTTTCATACATCAAAAATGATCCACTATTTGACAGTATCAGAAACGAACCGGAATTTCAGCAAATTGTCAGGGATATTGAAGCAAAATACCAGGCAGAGCATGAAAGGGTGAAGAAATGGCTTGAGGAGCAGGGAATGCTGTAATAATCAATAACAAGTTATCACTCGAAGCAGCAAAAAAGGCTGTTGCCAATCAAAAGAATAATTAACTTTGCATAAGCAGATGTAAGCAGAGAAGACACCTTTTCGACACCTGTTGGAGGCAGACCTCTGTATATAATTGAATTTAAGCTAAGTGGAAAAATAGTTCGAGCCCTGACGGAGCAACTTAAAAATGAACCACTTATCTCGAAAACATGATAAGTGGTTTATTCATGTTGCCAGGTTCTTGCTAGGTTTTTGGTGGGTTTTTGAATTCTATAAAACTTTGAAGAAAATATCCAAATTATAGGGATTAAGGCATTTTGTAAATCAAGATGATTTACGGGGGGAAAAAATCATTTCCTTAAATGTTGGTTCAATTCATTAATAAGGTTCCTGCTTAAAAATTCATTTTCAATTACAAGAATCGCTTTGTCTTTTAATGCCGATAATAAATGTTACCATCTAACAGTACATTTTGATACCGCCTT
>CAYPHL010000213.1:0-4929 GCA_964410385.1 uncultured Rikenellaceae bacterium
TGGGCGATTCGGCACCGCAATTCTGACAGACAAATACAGATCTGGATTTTGACATCTTAACGTGCATTATTCATGAATTGATTTTCTTCGTTTACCCCGACCCCAAGGGGAGCGAAGAAAATCAATTTACTCCCCTTGGGGCCGGGGTAAATAAATTGATTTTCAAGCTCCCCGTAAATATCTAATTCCCAATGCATATAGTCGTTTGATGTTAAAGGTATGAATTAATCAGGTTATATTATTCCGGTTTTTCAGTATCATTTTTTTTGCTTTTCCTGAATATTAGGTAAGTGGCAACAGCACCCATTATGATTACCAGAATCATCTGGGATTCATGTGTAAGGATTGCATAGAGGGCACCGTCCTCAAGGTTGACTCCCTGAACAAAAGCAAGTCCGCGGGATATAATATAATGGAAAGCCCCGATACCGCTCGGAACTGGCGCTATCATCGCAAAGCTGCCTATCACCAGAAGAAAGACCGCATCTCCAAGATTGAGGTGGGAAGTATTATCGATGGCAAATACTACAACCCAGGTCATGAACAGGTAACATACCCACATGAATACAGTATGGAATATGAATTCCCATTTTCTTTCCAGAGCGGTTATCGATCTCAACCCCTGGATTATTCCTTTTGACAAATCAAAGATCTTTGAGATGACCGGGATCTTCCTGAGGTTCTTTCTGTATTTTATAACAAGATAAATAAAACCTGCCAGGACCAACAGCAGCACAACCCATATAAGCCATGTCATGCCGAAGGGCGAGAGTACCTTTTCGCGGAAAGGTATCAGTATTGTTTCCCTGAGGAACTGGTTTATCTTGTCTCCGCTTGTAAATATCATAATTATCATGATTATCAGAACGGAAATCAGATCAATAGCTCTTTCCACCACCACTGTACCGATAAGTTTGTCAACGGGGATCTTCTCCTTTTTCCCGAGGGCGACGCACCGGGTTATTTCCCCGATACGCGGGATCGCCATATTTGCGAAGTATCCTGTCATCATTGAATTGAAGGTATTACGATATGACGGGCTGTAACCGAGCGGGTGGATCAGAAGTTTCCATCGTTTTGCACGGCTGAGGAAGGCAAAAATGTCGAAGGTGACTGACAGAATAACGAAAAAATAGTTTGCTTCCCTCAGTCCCGCTGATAATTCACTGAATCTGACATTACGGAAAGCAATCCAGAGGAGAAGGATCCCGACAGCAAGGAAAAGAATGAACTGCAGAACCTGTTTAATAACCTTTTTCAAATTCAGATCAGCTTATTTGTTTTGGTATCGGGGAAAATTATCACGGGTCTGAACTTTTTAGCTTCTTCAAAATCCATTGTTGCATAGGACATTATCAGAAGGATGTCTCCCGGAAGTACTTTCCGTGCAGCAGCGCCGTTCAGGCAGATGGATCCGGATCCTCTCACTCCTTTTATGACATAGGTCTCGAGCCTTTCCCCGTTATTCAGATTCAACACCTGTACCTTTTCATTCTCGATTATATTTGCTGCGTCCATCAGATCTTCATCAATGGCGATGCTCCCGATATAATTCAGATTCGCTTCGGTAACAGTTACCCTGTGGATCTTGGATTTCAATACTTCAATTAACATAGTTATGATCTAATGGTATATAAATTCAGCTCAAAGTTAATTATCATTTTGGATTAGCGGCAGGGTGGAATTCAATATTATCAATGAGCCTTATTCTGCCGGCCCTTACGGCAATACATCCGAAATACCGCCTGTTTTTCTTCATTTCGCTCTTTCTGCTCACAGATACAAGGTTTCTGTCATCCACAATTTCAAAGTATTCCACTTCCAGTCCGCCTGCCTTTTGAATAGTATTGAACACAAATTCTTTTATTCCGGGGATGTCGTCATCAGCCAGCATGCCTGCCGCTTTTGAAATGGTACTGAATATTACCGGGGCTTTTTTTCTCATTTCCGGTTGCAGAAGGGTATTACGGCTGCTCATAGCCAGGCCGTCAGCTTCCCTGATAATCGGATTTCCTTCAATTTTTATTTTGTAACCCAATTGTCGTACCAGTTCCCTGATTACAGCCACCTGCTGGAAATCCTTCATTCCGAAAAATGCAATATCGGGTTTCACTATATCGAAAAGCCTTGACACAACTCTCCCAACACCATCGAAATGTCCCGGCCTGTGCAGCGCCTCCATAACCTTACCTGCATTCCCGAAATCGAACATCCTGTTATCAGGGACGGGATAGATATCATCATCACCGGGAATAAAAACAATATCATTTTCCCGCAGTACATCACCAAGGAGTCTGAGGTCGGAACTGATTGTCCTGGGATAGTTTTTAAGATCTTCCCTGTCATTAAACTGGGCCGGATTAACATAAATGCTCACCACCACCAGGGGGCACTTTTTTATTGCGTTTCTCACAAGGGAAATATGTCCCTGGTGCAAAGCTCCCATAGTCGGAACAAATCCTGATGGGTTTAGACCGGCGCATGCCAGTGCTTCCTGTATCTCTTTTACAGTATAAACAGTTTTCATTTTTTTCGGATATGGGGCAAAGCTAACTGGAAAATTATTAAGAATAAAAGGGGCTTGATGTAAAATTCATGTAATTACCTTATTATCATTATGTCAATTTTTATTATTATCTTTGCAGCTTGTCACCCATTGGAATTTTGAGGCAGGAGAATGGAAAGCAGGAAGGTATTATTCATTTCACAGGAGATCACACCATACTTAGCTGAAAACAGGTTATCAAAGATCGGAAGGTACCTGCCCCAGGGCATTCAGGAAAGAGGCAAGGAGATCCGGACATTTATGCCGAGGTATGGTTGTATCAATGAGCGCAGGAATCAGCTTCATGAGGTAATAAGATTATCCGGGATGAATCTTATAATTGATGATACGGATCATCCGCTTATTATCAAGGTAGCCTCTATTCAGAGCGCAAGAATGCAGGTTTATTTTATCGATAACGAGGACTATTTCCAGAGGAAGTACATGGTAACGGATGCAACCGGGAAGGAGTTTGAGGATAACGATGAAAGAGCCCTTTTCTTTGCACGGGGTGTTATTG
This sequence comes from uncultured Rikenellaceae bacterium, assembly GCA_964410385.1. GTDB lineage: Bacteria > Bacteroidota > Bacteroidia > Bacteroidales > VadinHA17 > LD21. The sequence goes on from CAYPHL010000213.1 coordinate 3,066, forward strand.
AAACTGTGAAAAAATTACGCTGGGCGCCGGATATTGTCCATTGTCACGGATGGATGTCTGCACTTGTACCGGTTTACCTGCGCAGCATATATGCCGATGATCCGCTGTTCCATAATTATAAAATTATCTATTCAGTCTACAATAATGACTTTAAAACTGCGTTTAGATCATCATTCGCCGATAAACTGAGATATGACGGGATAGACGGGGAGAACCTTAAGCTGGTTAAGAACCCTGACTTTATTAATGTATCGAAACTGGCAATAAAATACTCCGACGGGATCATCATCGGAAGTGATAAAATAAATGAAGAACTTTACAAATTTCTGAAAACTGTCAAAAAACCTATTCTCCCTTACCAGGATGAATCACAATATATTGATGCCTATAATGACTTTTATGACACGATGCTATCATAACTCCCTCCCTTCCCGGAGATCATTTCACAATAATATTTTAAAAATACTTGCACTGTCCCTCTTTGCGGGAATTGTTTTTGTGATGGCAGCCTGTGAGGAAGATCCTTCAAAGATCGGAAGGAAAATTCTTCCCGGTTCTGATTTTGTCAATATTGAATCGACAGATACAATTACTGTCAGATCATTTACAATGTTCAGCGATTCGATCGAATCGGATAATCCCTCAACATCATTTCTCGGGCAGCTTTACGATCCGTATTTCGGTACAATTACAGCTGAATTCGTTACCCAGCTGAGGCTTGGTTCGGAGTGGAATTTTGATAATTATGTCATTGATTCAATAAAGCTTTACCTCGAATTCAAGACCGTGACCGGGAATGTAAGTAAACCACAGTACCTGTCATTCTCGAGAATTGCAAAACAGATATATACAGATGCGGTCTATTATTCTAATGAGGATGTTCCGCTTACAGGATTTAAAATTGAAAATATTCTTTTGCCCAACCTGAAGGCAGATACGATAAATAACATCGAAATAGATATTCCGCTGGTTTTCGGGGACACGATCACAAGTGATACATCGATGCTTTTCCATCATACCACAAAACCCGATTTCAGATCATATTTCAAAGGGTTGCTGTTCGAGATTACATCCCCCGAAGATCCTGTATTTGTTTCATTAAGCATTGATCCTCCCGGCACTTATGAAACATATATGAACTATTTTATAATCTTTCTTCATGATGACGCCGGTTCGCCGAAGGAGTATTACCTGATCCTTGATGCTTTCAGCCGGAATGCAGCTTTCAACATTTTCAAACACGATTACAGTACAGCTCAACCCGACAAAAAGATAAAACATATAAATGACGGGTATGCCGATACGCTCAGTTATGCCCAGATAATGAACGGTCTGCATACAAGGTTAATGATCCCGGGTCTTAAGGATATAAAGGATAATCCTGAAATGAAAAATATTTCAGTCAACAGGGCAAGGATCATTTTACCTGTACAATATGACGGATCAATTTATAAACCATCAACATTGCCCGGCCAGCTCTACCTGAGATATGTGACGACCACCGGCAAAAAGTTTATTGTACCTGACTGGTCCATAAGTTCATCATTCTATGATGGTTCACCGGATACTGTGAATAATGTCTACAATATAAATATTGCAACCTGGATGCAGAATTATCTTGAGAATAACTCGGATACTCTCACAACGAACTTCGAACTTTTCCTGGTTCCATCTTCAGCAAACAATGTAATTTTAAAGGCAAATAACAGCCATACACCTGTAAAATTTGAATTTACCTACACGACATTTTAGGAAATCCGGCTAAAATTAGTAAATTAGTGCCCTGAAAGTCAGTGGTAATTTACATATTTTATGTGTGGAATTGTTGGTTATATTGGTTCCAGGCCTGCAAGAGGTATAATCC
>CAYPHL010000214.1:0-4837 GCA_964410385.1 uncultured Rikenellaceae bacterium
AAAACCGTAAAGCCGTAAAGCCCCTGATTCTCATAACTCGAGATCAATGTCGTGTAGCTCCACCCACGGCAATCCCAACCGGTTCAGTTGTTCCATGAACGGATCCGGATCAAATTCCTCAACATTGAAAACACCAGGTTTTTTCCAGATTCCTTTCAGAAACATCATGGCGCCGATAGCTGCCGGCACACCTGTTGTATAACTTACTGCCTGGGCTCCGGTTTCCTTATATGCAGCTTCATGACTGCAGTTATTATATATATAGTATGTTTTTTCCTTTCCATCCCTGATACCACGTATCCTGCAACCTATGGATGTCCACCCTTTGTAATTTTCACCGAGATCGCCCGGATCCGGTAATACCGCCTTGAGGAATCTTATTGGAACAATTTCTCTTCCTTCAAACATAACCGGATCAATCCCTGCCATCCCGATATTCTGGATCACCCTCAGGTGGGTGAGGTATTCCTGTCCGAATGTCATCCAGAACCTGGCTCTCTTCAGTGTCGGGAAATTTTTGACCAGTGATTCAAGCTCTTCATGATAGATAAGGTATGATTCCTTTGGTCCGATATCCGGGTAATTGAGTGGCTTATGGATCTCGTGAGGTTTTGTATAGATCCATTTGCCGTTTTCCCAGTATTTTCCTTTCTGGGTTACTTCCCTGATATTTATTTCCGGATTGAAATTTGTTGCAAACGGTTTACCATGGTCACCGGCATTACAATCAACAATATCGAGATAATGTATTTCATCAAAATGATGTTTTGCCGCATATGCGGTAAAAACCGATGTTACTCCCGGATCGAATCCGCAGCCCAGGATTGCAGTCAGCCCGGCATCCCGGTACCGGCCGGCATAAGCCCATTGCCAGCTGTATTCATATTTTGCCTCATCAAGAGGCTCATAATTGGCTGTATCGAGGTAAGACACGCCTGCTTCAAGACAGGCATCCATAATATGGAGATCCTGATAAGGAAGTGCAACATTAACAACAATATCAGGTTTGAATGACTTTATCAGCTTTACAAGCTTCGGCACATTATCTGCATCTATCTCCGCTGTCTGAATGCGGTCTTTTCCTGCCTTTTCAGCAATGGCATCACATTTGGATTTAGTCCTGCTTGCAAGCATGATTTCGTTAAAAACTTCAGGAAGAGAAGCCATTTTATGAATAACTACCGTACCCACTCCTCCTGCTCCGATCACTAATACTTTTCCCATTATATTATATTTTGCACATTAAAATTTTTGTCTGTTTACTGCATTTCCTTTAAAATGGCCTCAGTGTGTCAAATATAATATTAAAATATGACCATTTATCATCAATTTGTCAATTAAAAAATACCGGCAACATATTTAGATGGCAATACACATGCCTGCCATACCTGATTTGATTATATTTGAAACCTGAATTCATGGCGTCAAACATGAAAATGATCAATCCTTTGATTATTGTAAAGATCCTGAGCACAATTCTGCTGGTTGAATCTCTTGCGTTCCTCGTTTGTATCCCGGTCGCAATCATTTACCGGGAACCAATCTATCCTTTCCTCTGGTCAGCGGTAACAGGTGTAGTTTTTTACCTTATTTTCAGTTTCATCAGCCGCAGTGAAGATATAACCAGGATAAGTAACCGGGATGCATATATTGCTGTCGTTGTTTCATGGTTTTTGCTTTCTGCTGCCGGGACACTACCCTACATAATTTCAGGAGTTTTATCTTCATTCAATAACGCATTTTTTGAGTCGTCATCAGGATTTACAACCACCGGAGCATCAGTAATAAAAGATGTGGAAATCCTGCCCCGTTCGATACTGTTCTGGAGAAGCTTAACGCACTGGATCGGAGGTATCGGCATCATTGTACTTGTTATAATTATCCTGCCCACCCTCAAACTCACAGCCCAGCAATTATTCAGCCTTGAATCCTCTCTTAAGGAAAAGATCCTGCCCAAGACCAAAGCTATAGGCTTCCGCCTATTATTTGTGTATATTGGTCTTACTGTTATTCAGATACTTTTCCTGTGTTTAGGCGGGATGGAACTTTTCGACAGTATTTGCCATACTTTCGGGACAGTGGCAACCGGTGGATTTTCGACAAAAAACACCAGCATAGCAAACTATTCTCCTTATATACAATATGTTATTACGATTTTCATGTTCCTTTCCGGTGTAAGCTTCGTCCTTTATTATTATATTGTCAAACGGCATTTCAATAAAGTCAGGCAAAATGAGGAACTGTGGTTCTATACTGGTGTCGTTTTAGTCAGCGGTCTGCTGGCTGCATTAATACTGGTCACCCAGGCCGACAAACCGGTAGAGCTGGCCTTCCGGGAAGGTTTTTTTCAGGTCACTTCAATTATTACAACCACCGGGTTTTCCACAACTGATTACCTGCTCTGGCCACCGGCCGGACTAATCCTGATCTTCGTACTGCTTTTTACGGGCGCCAGCACAGGATCAACAACAGGCGGTATTAAAATGGCCAGACATCTGCTGACAATTAAAAATATAAGGAATGTATTTATCAAACTTGTCCATCCAAATGCGATCACCCAGGTCAAACTCAACAGAAAACCTGTAAGCGACAGGACCAGTATATCAATTGTCTCATTCATCCTGCTGTACATTTTTATCTTTATTGTGGGAACAGTAATAATTGTCCTGATGGGCATTGATCCTGTTACTTCAGCCAGTGCAGTTGCAACAACTTTGGGTAATGTCGGCCCAGGACTTGGTCTTATCGGGCCAATGTATAATTTTTCCACTATGCCCGAATTAAGCAAAGCTATCTTCAGCCTGCTGATGATCATAGGCAGACTTGAAATTACAACTCTCTTTATTATATTCTCGGGTTCGTTCTGGAAGATATGAGTTCAGGGTTCAGGGTTCAGGGTTCAGGGTTCAGCGTTCAGAGTTCAGAGTTCAGCGTTCTGAAACATTGGAACTCTGAAACACTGGAACTCTGAAATCAGCCTTCGTAAACACTTTCATGTTGTATGGTGGTTAAAAGGTTGCGGATGGTAAAATCTGCAACTTGCACCCTACACAATCTTTCTCCTGACTTCCGCGAGGATCTCAGGTGTTCCGGTATTGAACCAGTAGCCGCTGTCGGAAAGCAGGGTATAGATCTTATGGAAAGATGCCAGCCTGAGATAAAGCGGTGTCATTGAATAAATTCCATCCGACATATAGTTGAAGATTTCAGGGTCTATTATATGCATTGAAGAAAATGCGATTTCAGAAAGATTTTCATCATTGCCACGTGCAATAATTCTTTCCCCGGTAAGATTATTACACCATCCGCATAATAAGGACTCCCGGTCAACCAGAAGAAATCTGTTCCCTGGTCGGTGTCTTACGGCCAGTGTAGCCAGACCGCCTTTCACTAAATGATAATCAAGCAGTTCAGAGAGGTCAAAATCAGTTATTATATCGGCATTATATACAAGGAAGGGATCCCTGTTGAAGAAATGCCTTGCTTTAAACAGACCTCCCCCTGTGTCAAGCAGTTCATCCCTCTCATCTGATATCTCAATCCTGTAACCGTCTTTTCTGAGCCTGAAAATCTCCTCTTCCACCATATCAGCAAAATGATGGACATTAATGATTAGATCATCGAACCCGGATTCAACACATTTTTCGACTGCTCTTCTGAGGAGGCTTTTACCGTTAACATCGACGAGTACTTTCGGTTTAGTTTCGGTAATTTCCCCAAGCCGGGTTCCTAATCCTGCAGATAAGATCATCGCTTTCATAATCCGGAGTCTATTTTTTGCTGGCTTCCAGGGTTTTGAAGAGAGGGGTTTGAGATGAAGCGCTTATGGCGCTGAATAGTTCAGGCAGCCTGATATGTTCCGAAGCTTTGGCTGCGATTGTCTGAAGCAGGAATACTGCCGGAACCAGGGTCTCGGTAAAAGTCGGCTTCTTCTCGTACAAACCTCTGAAGCCGAAAGCGCCGAGAGCCTGCATGAGCCTTATCATGCTGAACCCTGAATAATATCCCCTGAATTTTTGTTTGTCCTCGTTTGTGATCTTACAAAAATTTTCAAGAAAATATTCCATCATCTCATCACGGTCGGCCTGGTTCATAGGGATCTTTGCATCATTAAGCAATGAGGCAACATCATACTGGGGAGCCCCCTTTCTCCCACCCTGATAATCGATAAACCAGGGCTCCTCTCCTATCAGCATAATATTTGCAGTCTGAAAATCCCTGTAAAGGAAATAGTTCTGACCTGTCTCGAGAAGATAATCAGCCAGAGTATCGAAATCATGTTCGAGATAACGCTCCCTGAAGGGTACTGCAAGAAGCTTAAGCAGCATGTATTTATAATAATTCATATCCCACATCATCGATTGCCGGTCGAAGCTTTTGTGAGGATAGCACAAGTCAAGGTTCAGTCCCTTTATTCCCCTTGTCTGAAACAAAATAAGTTTATCCAGTATACTCCTGTATAATCCTTTGGTCTCTTCATTAAATCCTGATATATCCGGTCTGCTATGAAGCCATGTATAAAGATTTAGGTCACCCAGATCCTTCTGGAAATATATGAACTTATCAGGCTCATAATAAAACACTTCCGGAACCGGGAGATTCTCCGAAACGAAATGTTCCGTAAAACCTACAAAAGCATTATTCTCATCACGGTCCCTGTTATATGTCCCGACCACCGTATTACCCTCATCAAATACCCGGAAGTACCTCCGGTCTGAACCCGACCGGGGTAAAGGGACAATCTTTGCCGCATAATGTCCTTTATACTCTTTGTATCCTTCTGAAATTATGTCAATTATCTCCATATATTATATTTTTTCCTTTGTGCCGTTGCGCC
>CAYPHL010000215.1:0-4815 GCA_964410385.1 uncultured Rikenellaceae bacterium
TTGTAATATTCTGCTATTTCTGTGATCCTTTTGTCAAAGAGCTTTCCCATCTCTTCGAAGTAGGCTGGAGCAAGCGCTCCGATCTGTGCGGGCGTCATATTTGCGATATCTTCCTTTGGCAGTTTTGTAAGTTTCTCCCTCTCATCAGGAGGGCAAAACTGTTCAAGAATCCAGTCGGGATGAGACCATCTCTGGTTTCCCCAGATAATTGTATGGCCATGAAGCCGTATTCCCTTACTTTCACAGAAATTAACAACCTGATCGGTCGAAGGTCTTCTCCAGTGAGGTTCATTCTTCGGATCTGAAGCCTTATTCCAGTATGCTTCAGTGTCCCAATATTCCTCCCTGAACCTCGGCCGGTTCGGCTGCATTTCAAATTTTTTCCAGTAAAAAGCAATTGTTGCGGAATTAAAAAGTGTACCGTATAAATCCTTGTATCGCTTGTTTCTTTCCCTGGTTCCCAGCTGATTGTAATTAAAAATGTGAGCGCCGAACTTGAAATCATGCGAAAGCTGTTCAACGGTTACAGTCGTTCCCGGAGAAACATTCTTAAGAATACATACTGCATCGGCTTTCCGGTATTTGTCAATATCCTGGTCAATCTTAGCCTGAATTTCCGGATTCCAGAGTTTCCAGTATGCATCACTCATAACACTGCTTAGAGCAGGTGTTTTCTGATTCTTGTTTTTTACTGCCTTCTGTGAATTGATCTCACCTCCGAAAAGACATAAGCAAAAGCATAAAGAAATAAAACTCAATTTCATAACATCATTATTAAACTGTTTAATTCATATATGAGAACAGATCATTATAGAATCTCAATCTCGTACCATACTGTTTTGTACCGGGGGCTGATAACTATCCTGGCTCCGATTTTTGTTTTATTTACTTTTATTTCATGCATCCTGTTACCTGAGGGATCTAATGAATAACATTTTGTTTTTGCGGGAGGGGCCGGTATAATAATTGTCGCGTTGATTCCTTCAACAAAGGTTGGCCCTGTTCCCCAGTCAGAAAGCTGTATTTTATCGTCCTCAAACTTTTCAATGACCATATCCTTATTCTGTGATAATCCTGTTGCAGCCAGTAGAATGCTGGCTTTCCCTTCATTACCAAACCCGGTAGCGTTCTGTGATACAAGTGATATTGTGGCACATCCAAGATTTGTTTGTCCAACTTCCAGAGAAACATCTCCGAGTTCAATTACCCTGCCTTCAGGAAACCCTGTGAAGAGTTTTGTGTTTGCTGTATTTACGGTGAAGTATCCGGCGTTCTCCTGTTCAATGTTCCATGTAAGCTCATCAGTATCACTTTTAAAAACCTTCTGACCGGCAGGGATATTATAAGATGAAACATCAGATCCTTTAGTACCTGTGAGGTCAACGGCTGTTTTATGAAGCAGTGTCAGCTTCATATCAAGTCCGGCAGTTCTCAGATCAGTCCCAACTTCATTTGTCCTTACAAGATCGGATAAATATTTTTCGAAGTTTACAGGAGCTATCACTGTAGTCTTCCCCTCACTGACATCACCCCTGAGGAATATTGCCGCGCAGGCCTGCATGTGAGCAAGTACATCTGTTCTGGCGATTATACTGAAAAAATAATTGTTGCCAGTCGGATTAAAATCAGGCTGGTGATTGTAGGTGTATTCAAATACCCCATCCCACCCCTGGAAACGGCCATATGCACGTAACATAGGCTGACCTTCAGCGCCGTACTGGTTTGGAAAAGGATGGTTATATTCGCTGCAGGTATAAGGCTTGTCATGAATACGCTGAGCTGATAATGACAATATATTACTCATTGTATTGACCATCGGCTTGTTAACTATCCTCCAGTCTTTATTTACAGGACTTGGATGACACCAGTAAGAATGACTGTCGATATAATCCAGATCAGCCTGAACAAAAGGGGGACTGTAACCAAGCTGAGTTCCTGAAACAACAGATTTGGCTTTCAGGTCATTTTTCAGATATTTATACATTCCATACCAGTATGATCTTTCAGTATCGATCATAAACTGGAAGAAATCTTTTTTTGCCTCAATAAAGGCCGGATTACCGGCAACGAGTGTGGCAATAGTGCCATTCTCGAGCTTTTCTTTTTCACCGATAAGATTCGCGGAAACTTTCATGCCTGCTTTTTCCCCAATTACAGTCGTATCAGACATCCATGCTTTCTTCAGTGTTTCTGTTGATTTGTACTTTTTTCTAAGCCAGGAATTCCATTGTTTCCTGAATTCAGATGCATACGGATCCGGAAGTCTGTCAATACTTCCAGTCATATATTGCCGGAAAAGGGCATTCTCATTGTTAAGCTCTATCATTGCCACACATGGATCATCAGTATATGGCAGGCCTGTATATGGATTAACATGACTGAGAAGTTTTTTTGCATATTCTTTCTGAAGTTCAATCATTCGCGGTTCGAAATTATCGAGGCCTTTGTCGAAGCCGGGGCGCTTGTCCTTGCCAGTAAATCCGTCGCGTTCGTCCCACCATCGGGCAACATGCAGGTTCATGTTTACATAAATTCCTTTTTTCTTCAAAACAGAAATAAGGTAGTCCATTTTATCGAGCTGGTCAGGATCAAGATCCCTTTGAGTTTTGGGATCCTCTTTCAGAATTGAAGGCTTTTCCGGATGCAGAAAATTGCCATATGGGGAATCCATATAGTGCAACCTTATGCAATTGAAACCAAACCTTGCAAGCCTTGCAGCAATACTGTCAGCCTGGCTGCGGGCTGGAAAGTTGGCAGGTCCTGTCAGGTTGGTGGCATTGAACCTTATGGGTCCTGCCTCAGTCACAAATCTGCCCTTTTCAACCTTCACGAAGCCATGCTTGCCCGCAGGCCCGTCAAGCAGATAAGACATGTTGGTAACATTATCCTGTGCATCATATGAAATTAGGAAAGGAAACATGGATTCAGATTCCTTTACTTTATTCTTATTGAAACACCCTGAAAGGATGATACAGGAAAGGAGCCAAAAGTATAATACCGGTACAGGATGATCATTCCTGAAACGGGTAACTGTATTAATCAGGTTCATTACGAAGGATTTTCAGGTTTTTGCGCTATGAAGTCAGTTGAAGTTATTTCCCGGATGACTTTCCCACCCAGTAACCATACCCTTTCAGGTTAAAGCCTTTCCTGAGATTACCTTTAGCCATAGCCATTAACAGGGGCTTCGCCTTTTGGGCTGGTGTGTATTTGAGCTTTACGCTGACCGGTTTTTCTGAAAGATTGATAATTGATATTATCCGTTGGCCGTTTAACTCACGTGCATATGATATTACTTCATCGGGAGCATTATTGTCGAGCCATATTAATTTGCCTTCAAGCAGGGAAGGTTCCGTCAGCCTTGTTTTAATCAGTTTCTGAAATAATGCAAACCTTTCTTTCCCAACAGGTGTACTGCCAAGCTCCCATTTTACAGGCAGTCTTCCGAAAATGCTGTGACGGGCCGTATCTGCAACCTCCTGTCCATTGTAAATCATCGGTACACCATCAATTGTAAATGTCATTACCATTGCAGCATCGGCTCCTTTTGTTGTCCACACCTCTTCAATCCGGTTATAGTAGCTGTCATTGGCAATATCGTGATTATCGATATAATGCATGAACCTAGCTCCCTGTGGCTGTGCTGAAGCTCTCTTTTCATACTCCTTCCTGAGAGATGAGGCAGGCTGATCTTTCTGATAAACATCCCTGACTACACCGAACCAGCTGAAACTATAATTAAGATCGAAGGCTTTAACTGTATTTTGCGGACGTGATCCTTCGGCAAGCATAACAATATCAGACCTGATTTTCTCAAGTCTGTCCCGTGCAGTTTCCCAGAAATCGATCGGGATCTGATCGGCAACATCACAACGAAAACCGTCAACATTAAAATCCCTGATCCAATATTCCATATTCTTCCACAGGTATTCCCTCAGTTCAGGATTCTCATAATTCAGTGCAGGGAATCTCCATGCTGCGTTAAGCACTTTCCCTGATGGATCTCTTTTAATAAAATCCGGATTGTCTTTCAGGAATACGGCTTTCGGACCGCAATGTAAATAAACCATGTCCAGCATAACCTTAATTCCCAGCATGTGAGCCTCTGAAACAAAGTTCTTCAGATCATCGTCTGTCCCATATTCCGGATCCACATGATAGTAGTCCTTCATTCTGTAAGGATTACGGGGATTGTTCATTTTTGAAGCCATCTGTCTGGGACTCCAGAATTGCAGGTCCATATCATCATCAGAAACAAAAACGGGACACATGTAAACAATGTTTATCCCAAGCCTTTTAAGTTCCTGCAAGCGGTCAGTTGCAGCTTTCAGAGTGCCCTCAGGAGTGAATGCCCTTGGCTGGATCTGGTACATTATTCCATTCCTGATCCAATCCGGTGACTGTCTTGCCTGTCTGTTAGAAAATTCGATGTTCTGGCACAGAACATTTTGGTTTAAAACCGACAGACTTAAAACCATGACGGAAATAATCATTGATTTTTTATTCATAAGATAAGGTTTTAAGGTTTATTTGATCATAGATTCTAAGATATATATTAAATGCGCATTTAATAACTTTACTATCATAACCGGACATAATCATAGCCTGAGTCATTTATATAATTCAATGATTAATACATATGCCTTAAAATTAAAATAAAATTTATCGAAAACAAATAAATTTTTTCTATATAAAATAAATTTTTATAATATAAAATTAACATATAAATTAATTTTAAATATATTTTTGTTTTTAAATTTAGTATGGATGATAAATTTACTTAATAGGTAATGTTTGTTTGTAGTTGTGATTGAA
>CAYPHL010000216.1:0-4806 GCA_964410385.1 uncultured Rikenellaceae bacterium
TATTCGATAAGCTTGAAGGAAAAGCAGAAGTGGATGTGGTCAATGAAGCAGGCAGTATCCTGAATACAGGAATTGACTCCGGATCAATGATACTTCCTGCAGGTGTGTCTTATAAATTTGCAGGAAATTATGAGAACCAGATCAGGGCCACTAAAAGATTGCTGGTGGTAATTCCAATAAGTCTTATTCTGATACTCCTTCTTTTATATTTTCAGTTCAGAACGGTTACTGCATCATTTATACATTTTTCGGGTGTATTTGTGGCATTTGCAGGAGGATTCATAATGCTCTGGCTGTACGGTCAGAACTGGTTTATGAACTTCTCCGTTGCAGACCAGAATATGCGCGACCTGTTCCAGATGCATCCAATAAACCTTAGTGTTGCCGTATGGGTTGGATTTATAGCACTGTTTGGCATCGCAACAAATGACGGGGTTATAATGGGGACATACATTCATCAGGTTTTTGAAGAAAGTAAGCCCTCCTCTGTTTCCGAAGTCAGGCAGGCTGTGCTTACGGCTGGCAGGAAAAGGGTTCGTCCGGCTATGATGACGACAGCAGTCGCTGTAATAGCCCTGTTGCCGGTACTTTCTTCCACAGGCAAGGGCGCAGACATTATGGTTCCTATGGCAATACCAACCTTCGGGGGAATGGTAATTCAGGTAATGACGGTTTTTGTCGTTCCGGTATTTCAGGCAATATGGCGAGAAAAAGCAGTCGGCCATTATTTAACAAAACAGGATATTAAACATAATAATCAGGACGAAAATGAAAACAAAATTTAAGTTGCTGATCTTATTTATATTTTTAATGACAGGTTCATTAAATTCATTCAGTCAGCAAATTCCTGATTCACTCTTAAGGTATTTGAAAACTGCGTCTAGTAATAATCCTGCTTTATTACAAAGATTCACTGAATATAAAGCAGCTCTGAAAAAAATCCCTCAGGCAGGGTCTCTTCCTGATCCCCAATTGGACATGGGAGTCTTCATAACCCCAATGGAACTTATCGAAGGGAAACAGATGGCAGATATTAAACTTATGCAAATGTTTCCATGGTTCGGCGTTCTGAAGAATGCCAAAGATGAGATGAGCCTGATGGCTAAAGCAAGACTTGAATTGTTAAGAGATACAAAGCTTCAGATTTATTATGATATGCAACGGACATGGTATGAGCTGTTCATGCTGCGAAAGTATATCAGTATCTCTGAAAAGAATATTGAAATTCTAAGGGTAATTGAAAAACTGGCGCTTATAAAATATAAAGTTCCGTCCTCAGTAGGGACTTCAATTAATGGTTCGGGATTGACTGATTTGTACAGGATTCAGATTGAAACAGGGGATTTAATAAACAATATAGCTAACCTCAGGAATCAGGAACTGGTAATTATTGCCCGGTTCAACGGTTATCTTAACAGACCCCCTATGGCAGATGTCTACACCGGAGAGATACTTTTAGCTGATACACTTGAAATTGACCTGTCAGCAATTTCTGATTCAATCCAGGAAAATAATCCAATGCTTGATATGCTCAATTATGAAAAGGAAGCTTACCAGGCAAGAAAGAAGATGGTAACCGGCATGGGGTATCCTATGGTAGGTTTCGGACTAAATTATTCAGTAATCGGAAAAAGTGAAATGTCAACTTCTTCAATGAACGGGAATGACATGATAATGCCAATGATTTCCATAACGCTTCCGGTTTACAGGAAAAAGTACAATGCAATACGTGAAGAGGCTGATCTTTTAAGTCAGGCAAGTTCACAGAATTATCAGGCCGCATTAAATTCACTGAACACAGAGTATTACACAGCTGTTCAGCTATATCAGGATGCAAAACGCAGGATAAAACTATATGAAGATCAGTATACGCTTGCATCAAAGTCACTTGAAATAATGCTGAAAAGCTTCGCGGTTTCAAGTGTTACATTGACCGATGTACTCAGGGTCAGGCAACAAACTCTTGATTATGAATACAAACAGGTTGAGGCAATCACAGATCTTAATACTGCTAAAGCATTGTTGGACCGTCTAATGGCAATCCCGGAAAATCAATAAATTGAAATAAAATGAAAAAGTATAAGTCGTTAAAAATATTCCCCAATAAATGGGTAAACTATGGACTTCTCTTAGTTTTTGGGGTATTCCTCGGATGGATTTTCTTTCATAATTCAGAGGGTAAAATAACTAAAGAAAATCATCATCATGAAAATGCACAAGGTACAATATGGACCTGTTCAATGCATCCTCAGATAAGAATGGAGCAACCGGGCAAATGCCCTATTTGCGGAATGGATCTGATACCTCTTGTACAGACCGGAACCTCACAACCTTTGGATCCGGATGCAATCCATCTTACCAGGGAGGCTGTCGCGCTGGCAAATGTTCTGACAACGAAAGTATCAGGCCAGAAACCGGTTAAGGAAGTGCGTCTTTATGGAAAAGTACAGGCTGATGAACGACGTCTTCAGAGTCAGGTTTCTCAACTGCCAGGCAGAATAGAAAAACTTTTTGTGAATTTCACTGGAGAACAGGTCAGAAAAGGACAAAAACTGGCTGAGATATATTCGCCTGATCTGGTGACTGCCCAGCAGGAACTGATTGAAACTGCGAAAACCAGACAGTTACAACCTGAGTTATATGAAGCATCAAAGGAGAAACTGCGACAGTGGAAGCTGACAGAACATCAGATAGAATTAATTGAAAATTCTGGTGGGATAATCAGAAATTTTGAAGTTTTATCCAATACATCAGGGACAGTAACAGCACGCAAAGTAAGATCCGGTGATTATGTTTCCCGGGGAACGGTTCTTTTTGACATTGCAGACCTCTCGAATGTTTGGGTACTGTTTGACACTTATGAAACTGATCTTCCTTTTATAAATCAGGGAGAAAGAGTGAAGTTTACTCTTCAGGCAGTTCCCGGCACAGATTTTTCAGGAAATATTGTTTTTATTGATCCTGTGTTAGATCCGGTAACAAGGGTTGCAAAAGTGAGAGTTGAAGCCGCGAATGTTGGAGGGAAATTGAAACCCGAAATGTTTGCAACAGGAATTGTTTTATCAAATCTGAGAGAATATCATAATAATATAGTTATTCCAAAATCAGCAGTATTATGGACAGGAAAAAGATCTATAGTTTATGTTAAGGATCCGGGAACAGATGAACCTCTGTTTAAGTTAAGGGAAATAGGGTTGGGGCCGGAACTAGGAGACAGCTATGTTGTTACTGACGGCCTGGCTGAAGGGGAAGAAATAGTAACTCATGGCACATTCAGTGTCGATGCGGCAGCCCAGCTTGAAGGAAAACCGAGTATGATGAATCCTGAAGGTGGTAAAACCAATACCATGCCAGGGATGGATATGACGGGAGAAAATATGAAAACAGGATCAGATGGCATAAACCATTGACCTTGACCACTCTCAGCCTGTTGTAAATGGCTGTTTTTAAATCCATTATATTTTTAAACTTCAGACCGGCAAGAAGTGGTCAATGCTTCCGGCTTTCCCATCTTTCCAATTGTGTTGAACATAACGAGAGACGAAATTACTGCTCATAATTTGAGATTTTGGTTACAAAGTTTCACTACTAAAAATCCTAAGTCAAATTAATCTGATTCACCTGATAAAAGACCCTGGTAAATCAGTTTTACGCCAAAATAATCAGCGAATTGAATCTGTTATTTTGTAACTTTATCCTATAAATATTTCAGACCATGCCGATCTGGTCAGCAGAAAAGAAAGAGATTGAGAAACTTTTTGAATCTCTTAAAAGCCGGTTCCCCGAACTTGAGAAAGAGCTTGGACGCCTGATAAAAGCCGATGATGAGAATATGGTTCTCCTTTATTCAAGGAGGTGCCTTGAAATTATAATAACTGACCTTTGTGATTGCGAGCTTAAAAGGCCCAGAGGAACCGAACCCCTTCAGGGAATCATTGATAAGCTGAACAGGGAAGGTAAAGTACCTTCTCATATTGTTGCTTCCATGCAGGGTCTTAACAGCCTTTCAACGTTCGGCGCACATCCCAGAGACTTTGATCCTGAACAGGTGAAGCCGGTCCTGAACAATTTACATATAACAATCAAGTGGTATCTGAAATACAAGGGGATCAGGAATGAGGTTAAAGCAACAACGGTTGAAGATGCTAAACAAGAAGCAAAAAGAACTTCAGATATAAAAAAAAGTATCAATTTATCGGGTAAAAGGCTGACAGGATTTATCTCGGGAATCATAGCGCTTATATTGATCATAATTGCAGTCTTGTTCTTCACTGACACAATTGGAAGTGGTAATAAAATAAAAGAACCTGAAAAATCAATTGCAGTATTGCCCTTTTTCAATGACAGCCCCGATGAAGAAAACTCCCATTTAATAAATGGGATCATGGAAGAGATACTCAATAAACTTCAGATCAATAAAAACCTCAGGGTATTATCGCGCTCATCAGTTGAACAGTATAGAGGTGAAGCCAGACCAGCCATTCCTAAAATAGCGAAACAACTTGATGCCAATTATATTGTTGAAGGCAGCGGGCAGAAATACGGCAACTCCGTTCGCCTGAGGGTACAGTTGATCGAAGCTGCAACCGACAAGCACCTGTGGGCTGAATCATATGAACGGGAGATCAAGGAGACCAAAGATATTTTCGATTTACAAAGCCAGATTGCAGAATCGATAGCTTCCGAGTTAAAGACAATAATTACACCTGAAGAGAAAAACCTCATTGAAAAATCAGCGACATTAAGTCTCACAGCATATGATTTCTATCTTAGAGGGAATGAGAAACTTGCTAGATATTGGGGAGT
>CAYPHL010000217.1:0-4794 GCA_964410385.1 uncultured Rikenellaceae bacterium
TTGACTTAAAATGGCTCAGATGGCTGGTCCTTGTTTTTGGAATAGTGTGGACAATCCTGATATGTGTTACTGTAATCCATCATGTATTCAATATGTTTTCGATGGTTTTCTGTACAGACGGATTATTTATGTCATTATCTGCTTTTGTCATCCTGATTGGCTATCTGGGATTGAAACAGAAAGTAATTTTTCCCACTGAGGATATGAGCGAATCCAGTGGAGGTGCAAAAACTTTAACAAAATATGCTGGTTCAAGACTTACGGAATCTGAAGCAAAACAATATGCTGAAAAACTTTCAGAATATATGAAGTCATCAAGACCATATTTAAATCCGGAACTGACCCTTTCGCAATTAGCTGGTGACCTTGGAATTTCAAGTCATTTTCTTTCACAGGTAATAAACGAAAAGTTCGGACTTAATTTTTTTGATTTCATTAACAGCTATCGTGTTAAAGAATTTAAAGAAAGAACCGCTGATCCCAAATACAGTAATTTTTCATTATTAGGAATTGCACTGGAGTGTGGTTTTAACTCAAAGTCGGCATTCAACAGGATCTTTAAGCAAAAAACAGGACTTACTCCGTCTCAGTTTAAAAGAACTTTGTAATCAGTAGTTTATATCCATTGCTCCTGAACTCAATTCGTCTTATTTTATAAAGCAGGTCCTGTTATTCAGGATTTTTAAGTCCTGTCTTATAACTCTGGACGATTCTCCTTTTACCACATTGTAATTTTGAATCGAATTGATAACAATTGGATTCTTAATTATTAATTTAAATTTTATGATATGAAAACAAATGAAAAGAAAGTTGCTACAGACAACTTAAAAAGTAATCAGAACAGAAGGGCTTCATTAAGGAGGCTTCTGGCACCTTCGTTTATTTTATTAATGTTGATTTTTCCAACAAATGTATCTTTTGCCCATTGCGATACAATGGACGGCCCGTTAGTTAAGGATGCAAAGATCGCTATTAACAAAAACAATGTGAACTATGTCCTTAAATGGGTACAACCAGAAAATGAAACCGAAATTAAGGAAGCCTTCTTTCTTACGATGCAAGTAAGAAAGTTAAACGCTGACGCCCAGAATCTGGCAGATAAGTATTTCTTCGAAACAGTTGTGAGACTTCACAGAAGCGGAGAAGGAGTTCCTTTTGCAGGAGTTAAACCATCAGGAACCCCGATAGATGAAAAGGTACTGGCTGCTGATAAATCCCTTGAAAAAGGAAACTTGTCTCCTCTCAAAGATCTTGTTCCAAAAGAAATGCTGCCAGATCTGCAGGAACGGTTTAATAAAGCAATGTCCCTGAAGAATTTTGATGTGAATAATGTATCTGAAGGAAGAGAATACATTGAAGCTTATGTACAATTCTTCAAGTTCGCTGAAGGTGAAAAAGAGGAACATGTTCACCATGAGGCGCATAATTAATAATTTATACATTAATACGAATTTTAATAATCACAGTTTGAATTTCTTAACCTTTAAAAACAAGTAATATGGAAACAGCAATAGAAGACCTGATACATGAGCATAAAGCTATTCAGCATGCCCTGAACATTCTGGAAAAAATAAGTGAACGGATTGAAAATAATGGTGATGCCGATAATTCTGATATCAAGAGTTTTTTGGAATTCTTAAAAGAATTTGCGGATAAGTGTCATCATGGTAAAGAGGAGGATTTTTTATTCCCTGCTTTGGAAAAGGCAGGAATTAAGAAAGAAGGGGGCCCCATTGGAGTAATGTTATCTGAACATACTCAAGGGAGAAATTATATTAAACAGATGCAAAACAGCATTTTGAATAGTAAGGTTGACAAGCCTCTTTTTATTCAGGCTTCCAGAGATTACACTAGCTTGATGAGGTCACACATCCAAAAAGAAAATACTGTATTATTTCCTTTGGTTGATATCAAACTTTCAGTTTCTGAGCAAACCGATCTGTATGAAAAATTTGAAAATCATGAGGAGAATGTAATAGGCAAGGGCAGGCACGAGGAGTTGCATAGTTTACTTGAAACCTTAGCAGAAAAATATCTGAATTTTGATAAATCGGCACATCATTAAAGGGTGCCAGTTTCGGCGCCAGTATTTCTACCATATCAGTGTAAAACGGTGAGATCTTCTACAATTATTCTGCAACAAAATGAACTGGTACATACAAATACCAATCTGTGTAAAAACCTGGATATTATTATATGGAGATCATAATCGGGTAATCGAACCACTCAGGCAGGCATGCTCCTTCCCCTGGCCACTGGTGTGAAATAACTCCCGGACATAACTCCATGAAGGCCCATAAAAACAGGGCGGGATCTGTCATAGTTCTTCAATTCTATAGTACAGGCATCCAGTCTCTGGTTTGGGAATTCGCTCAAGCAAGGAAAGATTCTTTTTTAAACTTCCACTAGTCAATTCCTTTTGGTCCAGTTGAATATATGCAAGTGAGATATCGGGAAATTTCTAAAAACGTCTTTCTTGCCATTCTTTGAAATCCTTCTTAAGATTTGTAAATATGTTCATTGATTTTGAGAGTAATTTAATTATTTAAGTTGCTTATAAACAGGCTGATTGTGTTATAAATTGCAACTAACCCGTTTTTAGGTCTAAATCCTTTTCTCATATCGTACAAGATTCATCAGGTAAAATTACTTTGCCCTAATACTCGTCTGGTCAGACGCATTAAAATGCGATAGACTCCCGAAGGTAATGAATCCGCATCCAATTCAGACGTTTTGACAGGGATGATTTTTATCTCAAATTATTCCGAGAGAATACGATATAATTCAAGGTTTAAGTAATAGTGATGACCCTCAATTTCTTTTTTCTCCAATACCTGTAACTCACAAAGCTTATTTAAATATTCTCTTGCTGTATTTTCCGAGTAAAGTCCTGCTTCGACAAGGTGTTTAACCTTAGTAAATGGTTGCGTAAATAAGAATCCTATCAAATCTTCGGAATTTCTTAATTTGTTATTTTCTTTCTTAATATGATCAAGAATAGAGTCTTTTGCAGCTACAATATCATTAATCTTATTGAATGTCTGGATTGAAGTGTTTTCTACTGCTGTTAACATAAATAACAACCAGCTCTTCCAGTCTCCCCTCTGTGAAACACCCATTAATCCTGAATAATAATCATCCTTATGATCCAGAATATATCGACTCAGAAATAATATTGGCAGATCAAGTAAGCCTTTGTTTGTTAAATAATTAATATTAAATACTCTTCCTGTCCTGCCATTGCCATCCCGAAATGGATGAATTGCCTCAAATTGAAAATGAGCAATTGCCATTTTTAGTAAAGGATCTATTCTGAATTGAAGATCATCGTTAACAAAGTTTACCAGATTTTCTAACCTGTCTTGGATCACAGTCTGATCCCGTGGTGGAGTATAAATTACCTGGCCTGCATTTGGACCTGATCCTCCTTGCTTTATGGTTAATGGAACAAATGATGGGCGGATTGTATCAGCAGTCTGCTTGATTTCCTGAAATACCCGAATGAAGTAGTTTTTATCAAATTTTTTGGAGTTTTGTAAATAATTGTACCCGGACCAAAGCGCTTCTCTATATCTTAGCACTTCCTTTGAGGCTCCTTCTGATTCAATGTTTTTATCACTATATGCTTTGTATAATTCATCATCTGTTGTAAAAATATTCTCAATCTCACTGGAGACTTTTGCTTCCTGCAAGGTTATCGTATTAATTAACAGCCCTTGATTGGGAATCACAATACTTCGTCCCTGTAGCTTTCCCAATGCGGCCTTCGCATCACCAAGTTTTTGCAATATTTCTATTTTTTGATGAAGCTCTTCCCTGATTGGCAATGGTGGAATATTATTCCAGGGTACATTTCTGTCTGTATTGATTGTGTAATGTAATTCTGCCATGGTTCAATCAGTTTATTTTGATTGTTTTAATTCTGATTTCAAATTTACACTTTTTTTAATCAACAAACATTAAAAAACTCCGATTTTAATGTTTGCTCAAATTCTGACCTTAAAAGTAAGCTCATTTTGTAACCCAAACATTAAAAAAGCCAGATTCTGATGTTTACTCAAATTCTGACCTCAAAAGCGAACTCATTTAATATCCCTGTTATTATGTAAATAATTGTAAAAGTCAGAAGCCCTGAGCACTTCCGGCCGGTCTTAAGTTCAGAAATATTAACTGCATTATAATAGATTTTTGCCAACCGGCGGGAGAGAACCAATTAACTCCGGCGAATAGTGGTCAGGGTCACCGGCTTATGTGGTAAGAGCCCTGGCAATAACTCTTGTTCTGTTTTCTCAAGACTCTCTTCCGCCTTGCAGAACTTCGTCGCAAGGCTCCTTGTCTCACACACACACTTCTTTGGTGGCAGTTTACCGCAAAATCTGGTTTCCCCCCCCTCGTCTGTGCATGGCAGATGACAGATTTATTATCCTGGCAGATGAACTTTTGGCTAAGACTTCCTGCAGAGACTGCATCAGAAGGAACGGGGCAAACAGGTTGAGAGTTATTGTCTTTTCATGACCTTCTGCTGTTGTTTCTCTTTGCTTGTTTAAGAACGCACCAGCATTGTTTATCAATACATCCAGTCTGTCATATCTGCTCTTAACCTCCTTTACCATGTGTTTAATATCAGCAAGTGAAAACAAGTCGGCCATTATTGTATCAACATTATTGTTTCCCGTTGTTGTTTTGATCTCATTGGCGACAGCTTGTAATTTCGCTTAGTTCCGTCCGTGAATTATGACAGAGTGACCCTGTAATGCCAATGTTGTTGCAGTTTCTTTCCCAATGCCCTGTGTG
>CAYPHL010000218.1:0-4739 GCA_964410385.1 uncultured Rikenellaceae bacterium
AAAAATTGCAGCCATGTTGTGAAGACATATTTGATATAAAACATACAGCAATCACAAATCATAAATAATCATCTTCGTCAGCTGCCAAAATATTTTTGACTTATATCCATCTGTGTATTACCTTTATCATATGACTGGAAACAGGATAACCCATTCCGCAACAAATCCATCTATGACTCATGAAGTATTCATCAGCTACTCCAGCGTAGACAAAACCGCTGATGAAACTGTCTATTCTTTACTTGAACAAAATGGTATAAGCTGCTGTATATCGCCACGGGATATTATTCCGGGGCTTGAAAAGATGGGGCTGCCGTATAAATAAGGGAATATGCATATTTCCTGATGAATACCACCAAGCCTGAGTAAAATATGTTTAGTTCAAATTGCATATATTAAAATATGGGAATAACTCAGGTTAATAAAACCAAATAAGATGTATTTAATATATATTTATGAGATTATATTATTAAGATTGCACACGACCATGAAAAAAACAAGAAGAGATTTTCTTTTTTCAGCAGGTACATTTACAGCAGGTGTATTTTTCATACCCAACCTGATTAGCTGTTCACCTTCGAACAGGCTAAATGTTGCAGTGATTGGTGTTGGAGGGCAAGGTAGAGCCAATTGGAGCAGACTGATTAATCAGGAAGATCCGAAATGGAATGAAAATATTGTTGCATTATGTGATGTTGATAGCCAAAGGGCTGCTGCCGGCTTTGAGGCAATGCCTGATGCCAGACGTTTTAAAGATTTCAGGGTGATGTTTGACAAGATGCATAAAGAGATTGATGCAGTGATGGTCTGTACTCCTGACCATGTTCATTTCCCGGCGGCGATGGCTGCAATGGAACTTGGCAAACATGTTATTGTCGAAAAACCACTTGCACACAATGTCTGGCAATTAAGGACGCTCCGGAAAGCAGCCAAACGCTATAAAGTTATTACTCAGCTGGCTAACCAGGGACATGCCACCAATGGTATTCGTCAGGTGAAAGAATGGTATGAAGCCGGGATTCTGGGCAATGTTACCGAAGTAATTGCCTGGTTTGATGGACCAACTTTTGGTAAGGGCCAATATTTTGACAAACCCGAAAGTTTTCCACCTGCAGAACAACCTGTTCCTGACTATTTTGATTGGGATCTGTGGCTGGGTCCTGCAGCATATCGGCCATACAATGGGATTTATGCCCCAAAAACATGGCGTGGCTGGTTCGATTTCGGGAATGGTGAACTGGGAGACTGGTGTTGCCACACACTTGATGCCCCTTTCTGGTCATTGGATCTGGGGATGCCTGATATTGTTGAAGCTGAGTTTAAGACACCTGTTCCTGATACCGGATTTGTCTCAGACCAGGCTATTATACGGTGGGATTTTCCAGCCCGGGGTAGCAAAGTACCTGTTACAATGCGTTGGTACGAAGGCGGATTAAAACCTGAAAACCGACCAGAATGGAACCTTAAAAGTTTGCCGGGGAGCGGTATGATTATGGCAGGTGATAAGCATTGTCTTATGACAGGTGGTCGTCCGAATAATCCGAAAATATTATTACCTGAAGGAGAATGGGACGAATTTCAGAAAAATCTGCCGGCTCAGACTATCCCAAGGGTTTTTGAAGAAAATCCACAGCGCGAATGGATTGAAGCCATAAAAAACAATACACTGCCTGGTTCTAATTTCGATTATTCTGCAGGATTAGTGGAGATGGCTCTCACAGGAGTTTTGGCTCAAAGATTCAATACCCGCATTGAATATGATGCTGCAAATATGAAAGTTAGCAATCATCCTGAATTGGATGTTTATATTAAGGAACCTGCCCGTAAAGGATGGGAATACGGGAAAAATCTCTGGAGAAAATGATTTTATCTGGATACTTACCCTTCATCGGGCTCATACAATTCATCATAAAGCCAGTGAGGATTTAAGAAGTTTTGAGAGGAATGATGGTGCCGTTTTTAGTCAATCACTGGTTGCGGCTCTGACACAAAACCGAATTTAAAATTTCGGGAGTATCAACCCTGAGCCATTGATATCTTGTTTTTTTAATTCCCTCATTTGGTGAGGGTTTCAGAAGGTCATAAAAAGTAACAAGAAGTCGGTTTTGATCTCTTGTGCCTCTGGGTACCCCCAACTGATCTTCATACTATGAAGGAATCAACTATGGATATTAACTTGTTTATTATAACTATTTCACTCTTCATTACTCATGGCCATTACAGTATTGATATTATTTCCGGACTATTCTTTGCCTATACCATCAATTCTTACAGAGATAAACATCTTAAAATGGTTGATCCTGGCAGCGGCAACGATCTGTAATGCACCAACAGCAGAAAATGGTGAGGGTACTGATTTTTATGGCCATTTACAAATCTTCCATCCGTTTATCTTTGCCAGTCTGAAAAGCTTTTTTCCAGGATTAATGCAAACCGCATTTCCTACAATGTTCAATACCGGCAGGTCCGAAATGGAATCTCCGTAATACCATGCTTCTGCGGCAGTAATGTTATTTTTTTCACAATATTTCTTCAATCTGGTAACTTTTTCATCTCCAAAGCAAAGATTTCCCAGTGGACGACCGGTATATTTACCCTTCATGATCTCAAGCTCCGAGCAGATAACATCGTCCATCTCTAGATAATCAGCCATTTCCCTGCATAAAGGTGCAAGTGACGAGGATAATATCACTACTCTTGCATTTTTATCCTTATGGATTTTTATTTCAGTTTTTACTTCTGGGTATACTGATGGTAACAGCACCTCATGGAACACCTCAGAGCACAGGCTGTACATAGTTTTTTCGGGCATGTTCTTCACCCATCCAACCATTTTATCGATAACTGTCAGGGGATGTATGATCTTCAGCCTGTAAGCCACTGATATAGTGACAGCTTCAATAAGGTCAGGGAAAGACATAAGTCCTTTATCCCAGGCGTGTCTGGCCAATGCTCTGCCGCTGATTGTTTTCGTTATTGTCCTGTCCAGGTCGAAAAAAACAATATAATTTTTCAAGCTGCTATGTTCTCTTGAAGAAGTGATTTCCATCAGGATTATATATTATGCTGAGTGCGCCTGGCAGGATTCTGACAGTAAATTTTTTCGAAAAATTCAATTCACCATCGACATGAAAAGGAACCTCTTCAGTAAATTCAATATCCAGTGAGGAAGTCTGATAATAATTGACCATTTTATCTTTAATATGTTCTCCTTTAGGGACTTTCAGCAATATACTGAATCTCTGCAGCAGGTTCAATCTTTTAATCGAACATACATCCAGCAATGCGTCGTTGGCAATAGCTTTCGGTGTGAGATAAAAACCTCCGGCAAATCTCCTTCCGATTGAGATTGTGTTTATAAAACAATCCATTTCATGACGGGTCCCTTCACTGACAACAATCATTCTTCTTTCGCGAAAGAAAAGCAGTGTTTTGATAATGTGCCAGATATATTTATGGGCTCCTCCTTTCTTCACCTTACCGGGTTCTGTATAGTTTTCTGCGGCTACCTGTGCATCAAATCCGAGGCCCATTCCATTCAGAAAAATAATTCCGTTCACATTTCCGGCATCCATTGCTGTAACTTTCTTCTTGAAGAAAATATCCCATTCCTTTTCTGTAAACCTACCCGGGAACCCGCATATCTGGATGAAATCATTACCTGTACCGGCCGGAATTGTGCCAATGATAACATCCTTTTTATTGACTAACGGACGGGCAATTTCATTCATTGTTCCGTCACCGCTTACACCAATAATATATCTGAAACCTTTATCATAAAAGATTTTTGAAAGTTCGGAAGCATGACCGGGGTGTTCTGAAAAAATTATTTCGCCATCAATATCATGCTTCTTTATCATAGCCTTAATATCAGGAACCAGTGTCTTTGCAAAACCGTTGCCTGCAATCGGATTAACTATAAAAACCCATTTTTCTTTCTGCATATCGGCTGATCAATAATAAGCTGATTCAATAATAGTTCTGACTGTTTCAATTATCTGGGCATCATCTTTTTCGGCAAGGGTCTCTTTTGAGACCGGTTCATGTATGATAACCGACAGTTTTGACCCAAAATTAATATAAAACCGGTTCTTGGGTTTCAGATCAAAGAAACCATTTAAGGTTACAGGCAAGATATCTATATCTCTTGAGCGAAAAAGATAAATAAACCCCCTGAAAAAAGGATTTATTTTCCCGTCTATTGTTCTTGTTCCTTCAGGGAAAAGTGCCACGGACCTGTCTTTTGATTTTTGCAGAAGCTGTTCAAGCATATGACGGGTGTTTCTAAAAGTAGGTTCTTTAAAAGGAACATAGTCTGTCAGTTTCAGGAAATGTCCGAAAACTGGGATTTTAAGGAGACGTTCATGGCCGAACCATGAAACATCGGGATAGAATGACATAATGGCAACAATATCGAAAAGGCTGGCATGGTTGGAAATAAGAATATATTTTTCTTCCTTTTTGATGTTTTCTTGGCCTGTGATATGTAATCTCTTGAACATTAAAAGAAATACCGATTTTGCCCAGAATCCTGTGAGCGACCGGATTAATTTTCCGGCATTCAGCCATGACAGAAGAATAATAATAATTACTCCGACAATTGTGTATATATACAGAATTGCGAATACAATGACTGATAGTATTTTATAAATTCCAGATATCATTAATTTAAATAGTGATTTTAGGGAGATAATATAAATTAATATCTGATATAATAGTTAATCAGATGTGTTAAATAA
>CAYPHL010000219.1:0-4707 GCA_964410385.1 uncultured Rikenellaceae bacterium
CCATAAAGCCGCAATACCGCAATGCCTTAAAGCCTTATAGCCGACTGCATGACTGCATTACTGAGCGACCGCACGACATTTCAGACTTTCTTCTATCTTTGCACCAATTTTAATCTAAACAACAATGGGACTATTATCCGGAAAAACAGCCGTAATAACTGGAGCCTCACGGGGAATCGGGAAAGCCATAGCACTTGTCTTTGCCCGTGAGGGAGCCGATATTGCAATCACAAATATCGCTGACGATGACGAATTCAGAAATGCCGTTAAGGAAATTGAAAGTACCGGCGTTAAGACAAAAGGCTATGTCGGGAATGCAGCAAGTTTTACAGATTCCCAGAGGGTAATAAATGATATTGTGAAGGACTTCACAAGAATTGATATTCTCGTCAACAATGCAGGAATTACCCGTGATACATTATTGCTAAGGATGACAGAGGAACAGTGGGATTCGGTAATAGCTGTTAACCTGAAGTCTGTTTTCAACCTGACCAAAGCATCTTTAATGCTGATGATTAAGCAGATGAGCGGATCCATAATTAACATGAGCTCCGTAGTAGGGGTCTCAGGAAATGCCGGTCAGAGTAACTATTCAGCGTCAAAAGCCGGCATTATAGGTTTCACAAAAAGTATAGCAAAAGAGGTTGGATCAAGAAATATCAGGTGCAATGCAATAGCACCCGGATTCATTTTAACTGAAATGACAGAAAAATTACCGGAAAATGTTAAAAGTGATTGGGCAAATAAAATACCTTTGAAGCGTGGCGGAACCCCTGAGGATGTGGCAAATACAGCCTTGTTTCTTGCATCTGACCTTTCATCTTATATAACAGGACAAATAATTCATGTGTGCGGAGGTATGTTAACTTAATTTTTTTTATTATATTTACACCTTCGCAGGGTGTCTATCCTTTTAGCACGAGGAAATGCAGCGAGACATATTTATTCCACACTTATTTTAAACAGACACCCTGCTTCTTTTTTTTATATCCCCTTTAAATAATGTATAGCACAATATTTTTCCTGATCATTATCATTCCTGTTACAGGGTTTGTACTTGAACAATACCTGATATCTCTGAACCGCAGTATGTGGTCAGAGACTCTTCCCGAAAAGCTTAAGGGGATCTGTCCTGAGGAAGATTACAGGAAATCACAGCTTTATGACAGGGACAATGTAAAACTCGCATTCTGGTCCTCTGCCATAAATCTGGCAGTTATACTTATAATGATAATTGCAGGAGGATTTTCTCTGGCTGATGATCTTGCCAGGAGTATGACTTCCAACATTGTGATCATTGCCCTCATCTTCTTTATTATAATAGGGCTTGCTTCTGAAATAATCAATATTCCCTTCAGCTGGTATGATACTTTTATAATAGAAAAAAAGTATGGATTCAATACAATGACTACCAGGACTTTCATCACCGATATGATAAAATCATGGTTCATTGCTTTAATTATCGGAGTACCGGTACTTGCACTGCTTACCTGGTTCTATTATAAAGCCGGATCTTCATTCTGGTTTTATGCATGGGGGCTGGTTACCGTGTTCTCTGTGTTCCTGAACTTTTTCTATTCCGAGCTTATCGTCCCTCTGTTCAATAAACAGACCCCATTGCCGGAAGGTACACTAAGGGACAGGATAGAAGATTTTGCCGTTAAGACAGGGTTCAGACTGAAGAATATCTATATCATTGACGGCTCAAGACGAAGTACAAAGAGCAACGCCTACTTTTCAGGATTCGGGAAGAAAAAGAGAATTGTGCTCTATGATACACTTTTGAAGGAATTCCCTGAAGAGGAGATAGTCGCAGTTCTCGCCCACGAGATAGGACATTATAAGAAGAAACATGTCCTGATAAACCTGTTGTTTTCTGTAATGCTGACAGGGTTTATGCTGTTTCTCTTTTCACTTGTAGTTGACAATCCGGCATTATCTCAGGCCCTGGGGGCAGAAGAATCAAGCTTTCATCTCGGCCTGGTGGTGTTCGGAATTCTTTACAGTCCGCTTTCACTATTGATAGGACTGATAACCAATATCATATCACGGGAGAATGAATTTGCTGCCGATCAGTTCGTGAAAGAGAATTATAATGGTAAAATTCTCGGGGATGCCCTTAAAAAGCTATCGGTCAAAAACCTGTCCAACATGATGCCGCATCCTCTATATGTCTTTTTTCATTATTCTCATCCGCCTTTACTTCAAAGGTTGGAGAAACTCGAATGATTTTATAAATTTGCAGCCGTAATAACGCCTCCTTAGCTCAGCCGGTAGAGCAGCTCATTCGTAATGAGCAGGTCGTGGGTTCGAGTCCCATTGGAGGCTCAGCTTCACAAGTTAAATTTATTTGACTTGTATTCCTTAATTTCCTAACTTTCAATAGAATTTTACAATTTTCACTCATTTTAACATCAAGTCTTTGCTTGATCGATTTGTATTTATTTAATCCAATTGCTTATGAAATCAATTCTATCTCTTTTATTTTTTTCTCTCCTGACCACTATTGCTTTTCCCCAGGAAAAACCTGTTTCAGGAGGTGGAGTTGCCGCAAAAGGTTTGCTGAATAAGCCGGTGATCTCTTCCGGATTATCTAATGAGGCAGGAACAAAGGCATTGACTGCATTTGTTTATGAACTCGATCTGTTACCCGGACAGGTATGTGAAGGATGGTATTACTTCTGGTCAGTGGAAGGAACCCTGAGCTGCAATTTTAAAGAAACACCCGAAACAAACTGGGTAAGTATAAGTCCCCGGAAATTTACATCAACCGGCTGCTCCAATATAGTTCCCGTTAAAGTTTCTTTCAATGCACCAGTTACAGAAGGTGTCTATGAAGCCACATTGAAGGATAGTTTAAGCAACTGGTCTGATTTCATAATCCATATTAATGTAACCAGGAAGCCTACAGAAAATACAATAACAAGAAGGATTGGAATTTATACAGATTCTGTCGTTTACGAGGACAATCTGATGCACTATCCCATGAGCTTCAGTAACAACACATGTGTCTCATATTATTTTCCGGGTGATTCCATGAAATTCAACTTCCAGATAAATCCTCCTGCAAGCTGGCTGAAAATCTCTCCGATGTCAGGAAGAATATATAAGAATGAACTGGAGAAATACCTGGTTACGGTAAAAAAGCGTGTTTATGACAGCACCTGGGTGGCACTATCATGGAATTATCATTCTCCTGAGCTTTACTATTCATATGTAAAAACTGTTGTGCCGAAAGAGGCATTATTACGCTTTAATGGAACTAATTATATAAATACAGGTTATTATCCGAACAGTTCCACAAAAACAATTATGTACTGGGCCAGATATGATGAAGTAAGCACCGCTCAGACGTTTGGCGTACACGACATGGAAGATCACAGATTTTATCTCGGGCTTCAGGCAAATAACAGATTGCTTGCCGGCCTTGGAAACGGCTATACACCGGTGACTGATCTGAATCTCATTGCCGGAAGATGGTATCATCTGGCAATGACCACCTCAACTGATAATGATTCGGCTAAAGTATACATTAACGGAACCGAAGTTTCCAGATTCCCTTTTATTTTTTCGGGAAAAAGTAAATCTAACTTTATAATTGGATGCAGGAACGATTACAGCGATTATGTCGCACCAGTCAAAGGTTACATTGAAGAAGTCCAGGTATGGGAAAAACCCCTGACCAGAAATGAGATAATCAATTATATGTTCAATCCGCCCGTTGGAAACGAAAACGGACTGATTATCAATTACACCTTCAGTGAGGGGTGGGGAGATTTTACAAGGAATCTTGTTAAAAATAATTACTCAGGAATGTTTGAAGACCAGCCGGAGTGGATTGACAATCTTAAAAGGCCGGCTAATATGTCTGAGCTTATAACCTCAGTTGAAGAGTTTAGTCATAATTCTGAAAACAATATAAGTCTGACCTGTAAGCCGAATCCGTTCACATCTTCCACGGAGATAACCTATAATCTCCCTGGTTCCCGGAAAACCATTCTCGAATTATATGATATCAGGGGAATCCGGCTTAGAATCCTGAAGGATGAGAATGCAATAAGTGGTATTAATACTTTCAATCTGAGTGATGTTACGCTTCCGGCCGGAATCTATTACATCAGGTTGGTTGTCTCCGGCTCAGATGGAACCCTGTCCAAATCTATAAAGCTTGTCAAAACAGACTAACAATTATTACCTAATTATATACCAGATCTGATTAGTTCAGGGATATAATAAATTTTCTGAGTGTTTTCCTGAAAGGGGAAGTGAGATTTGTTATTTATTTTGACTTATAAGAATATCTTTCCGAAATTTGGAATTCATTTTTTACATCCAAAAAATATTATCATGAAAGAAAACGTAAATCACAATGCTTCGTCGGGTGCAGTATATGGACTCGGACTCATTGGCGCTGCAATCTGGTTCATTTCAACAGCAACAGGTTTCTGGATGGGTGTCCTGGGATTCCTTAAAGCAATTGTCTGGCCGGTATTTCTTGTTTACCAGGCCTTTAAAGAGCTGGCCCCTCCTGCCTGATCTGATACAAATCAATATGCCTGCTATCAGAATCAAAAGTGAGGCATTCTAACCAGGCCTCCCTTTTAAATTATCTGCTTATTTGTCTGATACGGGTCAGTAATAACTTCCGTTGTCAAGAAACATTAATATTCGTTTGGGCGGTATTTTCTTTTTAGTATTTTTGCTGAC
>CAYPHL010000220.1:0-4682 GCA_964410385.1 uncultured Rikenellaceae bacterium
ATCCCAGGTTTAAGGATCTGCACAGGAAAATGAATCTTCCCGAAGCAAAAAGAATTTAATGAAGCCATATGAAAAAATTCATTATTTCAATCTTTTCATTTCTGTTTGCCTTTCAGCTGACAGGCCAGCCGTCAAAGCCTGTCAGACTTGGAATTGCCGGATTGTCACATTCACATGTACAACCGCTATTACGGAATATGAAATCACCCTGGTTTGAAATAGTGGGTATTTACGAACCCAACAATGAAATGGCAACCAGGTACGCTGAGAATTATAAATTCGATAAATCCCTGATATACAATAAGCTTGATGAAATGCTCGACAGAACCAGACCAGAAGGTGTACTTACTTTTACCTCAATTTTTGAGCATCTTCAGGTGGTCAGAGCCTGTGCCCCGAGGGGAATACATGTAATGGTTGAAAAGCCCCTTGCCGTAAGTACGAAGCATGCATATGAAATGAAATCCCTGGCGGATAAGTATAAAATAATGGTGCTTACAAATTATGAAACTACATGGTATCCTTCAAATCATAAAGTCTATGAGATGCTATCGGATAAGATGGCCGGAGATGTGAGAAGGATAATGGTCTATGACGGACATAAAGGGCCACAGGAGATACGTGTAAATCCTGAATTCCTTGACTGGCTAACCGATCCAGTCCTGAATGGCGGGGGCGCCGTAATCGATTTCGGATGCTATGGTGCCGACCTGATAACATGGTTGCTGAATGGAGAGAAACCTCAATCGGTTTTTGCCGTGCTGAAGCAATATAAGCCTGACATCTACCCGAAAGTTGATGATGATGCAACAATAGTGCTTACTTATCCAACACTCACCGGAGTTATTTATGCCTCATGGAACTGGCCTTTCAACAGGAAGGATATGCATATTTACGGCTCCACGGGTTATATTTTCAGCGATGATTCCCAGAATATCCGGTATAAACTGTCTGAAAAAATGCCAGAAGAAGCGGTTAAGCTGCCACTGAGACAATCACCTTACGACAATCCCTTTACTTACTTTTCAGCTGCCATCAGGGGAGATGTGACAATAACTGAAAACGATCTGTCCTCCCTTAAAACCAATATAACTGTAGTCGAGATCCTTGAAGCTGCAGGGAAAAGCAGCAGGACAGGTAAACCTGTAAAACTAACCAGGTAATTTGAATCCCCGGCAATGATGTATCCTGTTTATTTTACCGGATACAGATCAGCCTGCTTTTATATCGGATATCTCCCATTATTCAATAAGCTCCGCAGGGGCAACCTGTTTACATGATTAAAAAATTTGTAAAGATACCAGAGCCCCTTCAGGTCATAGACGTCAACCCGGGTGGATGCATTTTTATTTGACTTTTATTGTTGTCTTTCATAACTTTAACAAAATATCCTCATTTATAGAATAATTAATAGACTGTAACCAATCAAATAAAATAATTAAAACCTGAATGTTATGAAATCTATATTACATTATTTGAAACTAAGGACCGGTGCTTTTTTAGCTATCACGGTTATTTCAATCCTGAGCCTTCAGGCACAGGATTATCTGATAAGCTTTGAAGCTTCGAGCGACACTTTAACCTTAGAATCGGTTATAGTTGAAAACCTGACCCAGGGTACAATACTGGAAATGAAAGGAGACGAGGTTTTGCATCTGAAGGGAGTTGTCCCGGTATTTGAAATAATAAGTGATAATGAAGCAGGTATTATAACCTTTTACCCGAATCCCATGAAAGAATATGCAAGAATGCAATTTGTTTTGCCTGAACCAGGGGAGACCAGGGTTAACCTTTATGATCTTTCGGGGAGACAGATACTTCAGACCAGGGATAAACTTGCAAACGGTGAGCATATTTACGGTATACAGGGTCTTGAAGAAGGTATATATTTTGTAAGAATTATTTCCGGCAAATATTCATACAGTGGCAGGATAATATCATCCGGTTCAAAAAAGGGAAATGCACAAGTAGTTTATGAGAATACAATGGCAATCCGGGAAAAACAACTTGACCCGAAAGAAACAAAAGGTACAAATGAGGAAAAAGTTTTTCAATATACAACCGGTGATATATTGAAACTGACAGGCATCGCAGGTAAATACAGAACTGTGATGACAGTTGTTCCAACAGAAGGAAAACCCATCACATTCAGCTTTATTGCCTGTACCGACAAGGATCTCAATAATTATTCAATTGTTCAGATAGGCCTCCAGACCTGGATGGCTGAAAACCTCAAAACCACTAAATATAACGATGGTACGGCGATCAATAATTTAACCGACGCAACAGCCTGGTCTTATCAGTATTCTCCGGCATATTGCTGGTGGGGTAATGATGAAGCAAATAAAGATGTGTATGGAGCTTTATATAACTGGTTTGCTGTAAACACAGGTAAACTTTGTCCATCAGGTTGGCGCGTATCCACGGATAATGATTGGAAAGCACTGGAAGGGTATATTACCGGCGATTCTGATGCAAACAAACTGAAAGAGACCGGAACCACACACTGGCCAAGCCCGAATTCAGGAGCGACCAATGCAACCGGTTTTACAGCCCTCCCCGGAGGCCATCGAGGCGATCTTGGTTCGTTCTACGCAAAAGGGAGCAATGGTCAGTTCTGGTGCAATACCGAGTACTCTTATTCCAATGCCTGGAACAGGGGTATCATAAACGAATTTTCCACTGTGGTCAGGAAAGATAATAGCAAAGTGAGTGGTATGTCTGTCCGTTGTTTGAAGAATTTTCAAATAGTCTTAAGAATTCTGGATGCTACTTCCTGGACTGCGGAAAATCATAACTTAAGTACAGTTTCAAATGCTGTTATAAAACTATATACCAGTAAGGCATCCTTTGATAACAATCTCCCTGAATTTACTACAACGTCTGACGCCAATGGAATGGTACAATTATTGAATTTGCCGGTTCAAAATCAAGATTCTTACCTCCTGATTGTAGAGAAAGGTGATCTGAAAAACATAAAAGATGGTTACATAATAGGCGGTGTATTTAACAGCTCTTTCGATATCTTTGCCTGGCCAACCCAGACTGGTGCTTATATTGGCGGTTTAAAATACCGTGATGTTAATGGCGATGCTGTAATAAGCCCTGATGACAGAATCGGGTATGATACATTAACTTTTAATGAAGATCATATTGCCGCTAAAATTGTTACAATCGGAAAATGACGAAGCCATTAATTCCTTTGATTATCACTCTATAAGCAAAAATATCGTTTAATCGCCAATCCAAATCGTTCTTATATTACTTTTGCAGCTTCATTATTATGAACAGCAAGAGTAAGATATGGCATTGGCTGGCTGTTGCGCTTCTATCAATGATATGGGGTACCAGCTATATCCTGATGAAAAAAGGACTGAGGTCTTTCTCCGCATATCAGCTGGCTTCCCTCCGGATACTGATATCATTTGTTTGCATGTTACCTTTTGCATTGCGCAGCCTTCCAAAATTCAACAGGAAAAACTTCCGTTCAATCCTCATTATAGGATTCTTTGGCAGCGGGATCCCTGCATTCCTGTATCCCCTTGCCGAAACAAGAATAGATAGTTCCCTTACAGGTATGCTGAACACTCTGAGCTCGGCATTCACTTTGCTAATAGGTATTTTATTTTACAGAAGAAAAGCTATCAGGTCTCAGATCGCAGGCGTATTCCTTGGATTTGCCGGGGCAGCAGGTCTGCTTTACAGCGGCCCCTTGTCAATTAATTATTATGGTCTCTTTGTAGTCCTTGCAACTATAATGAACGGATTAAGTAATAATGAGGTAAGCACGGTGGAAGGATTGAACGGATTAGAGATCACTTCCCTGGCTTTCCTTATAGTGAGTCCCTTTGCACTGGCCCTTTTTCTGGGAACAGATATAAAAGCAATTTTTCTCACCCCTGACTGGCCTCTTAATTTCGGATATATAGCGATCCTTTCCATAGTCGGAAGCGCCTTTGCCAATGTGATTTACTATATTCTGGTCAGGGATACTTCGCCGGTAGTTGCCTCGGTTGTTGCATATTTTATACCAATTGTTGCAACAATGTGGGGACTGGCAGATAATGAGCATCTTGCTCCAACAATGTTTTTTTCAGTACTTCTTATCCTTGCAGGTGTTTACCTCATCAACAGGCCAGGTGCTCTGCGAAAAATCAGACAAATCAGTAACAGAGCTTTAGGTATAAATATCAATTCCGGCAAATGAGTAGTGACCATTTTCAGATTAGAAATGGTATAACTAAAACAATATATTCCGAAGATTCAATCATCATATGTGCAAAGTCCAGTAATCTCCTGTTCCCCTTTCTCTACTTCTTCATTCCTCTCCCCCTCTTCTATTCTCCAGACCCTTCACATTATGTGTATACTCAATGTCTGAATATGTTAAATTTCAGGTAGTGAGATAATAATGTTTTAACAGATTGATTAAATAAAAAAAACTTGACTTTTATTTTAATTTGGTTTAACTTTCCTTAATAAATTAATAATGGGGTAGTTATCCGACAATCGCGGGGGACAAAAGGGATATCCGGCCCATTTATCGTGTCACCATTAATGCAGATGTTCAGGGAGAAAAATCTTTCTCATAAAGAAATAACCGTCATAAACCCATAAATAAGTTTACCAGCACTAAGCCATTTTCATACAAAATACAAAACCAATGAAATCTTCGAGAAAAA
>CAYPHL010000221.1:0-4659 GCA_964410385.1 uncultured Rikenellaceae bacterium
CCGTCACTTTCATTACCAAATATGCTGGTAATACGTGGTATAATTGGCACACAGAAGACAGTGGTTTACGTAAGCCTTGTTATTGTCATGGCTACCATAACAGGGATAATATATGGTTCAATTTAGATTGACGGCTATACCCATTATTCCTCTGATAAAGGATACTCCTTTCATCCCGGATGGAGCGAGGCCTGAGCATTTGAAGCTATGTTTAAATGAGGAATCTCTATCGAAGATTTCTATGGATTAGCTGCTATCGGATGGGTTGAATAAATATTTCCGCTGTATATCAGCTGCCTGCAGCCTTCTGAACCTCCTCCCAGACCCGCAGGAAATTTCCGGATAATATCTTTACTATATCATCTTCAGAATAACCACGTTTCAGCAATTCAAAAACAATAACCGGATAACCTGAAACATCCGGTATATCAGAAGGTTTTAAAGGTCCGATACCGTCAAAATCAGAACCCAGACCAATGTAATCTATTCCTGCCACCTTTATTACATGCTCTATATGGTCAACAAGCTGTCTGGAATCACAGACCAGCCTGTGAGTTTTGGCAAACTCCATGATCAGATCGTTACCTTCCTTTGAATCATATCTCAGGTTCCTGGATTCAAGAATATTCTGGATCTCTTCCGTATTCTTTGAACAAACTGAATCAAGGAACTGGGTACAGAAGTTCACCATGATCACTCCGTTTTTTTCGGCGATGGCCCTGATAAGATCATCGGGCAGGTTCCTTTCGAAACCGGGTACGAAATGCCTGCATGATGAATGAGAAGCTATCACGGGAGCTTTTGATAATCTCAACGCCTGCAGTACCGTACTGTCGGATGAATGTGAAATATCGACCATTATTCCCAGCCGGTTCATTTCCCTGATCACTTCCGATCCCAGGGGGCTTAATCCGTTCCACTTCCGTTCGGGATCAAAATTAGAATCACATATCAGGTTTGCCTTATTGTGGCAAAGAGTTATATAGGCGATCCCCTGATCTTTAAGGTATTGAAGGTATTGCAGATCCTCTCCGGCCGGTGATCCGTTTTCAAGGCAGGGGATCAAAGAGAACAACCCTTTGCCGAAGTTGCTTCTGACCTCACCGGGAGTAGTTGAAACAGCAAATTTATCAGGGTATGCTTCAGGATAATGCCTTATGTTCTTCAGCATAGTATCAACCATCTGACGTCCTTTGCCGGCATCAAAGTCAGAGCTGATATAGGCAACAGACAGTACAGCATCCAGTCCTCCCTTCTTTGCCCTTACAAGATCAAAATCCCCTTTTGAAGTCTGCATTGAAATATCTTCAGGATTTGTCAGAAGAAATTCCGGCCAGTCGATATGGGAATCAATGATCAGGTTTGTACGGCAGATCCTCTCTGCCTCCTGTCTTAGTTTTATGTCAGGATCCTTGCCGGGAGAATTTTTACAGGAAGACGCCATTACTATCAGAATAATCAGTCCCCAAATAACAACAACTTTATGTGAAACAGAAAAAGTATTGAAAGCATTTCTATAGTTATTCATAATAATTTGATAATAAATCAAAATTACTCCATATGTTCCGGAAAGACAATTTTATTTCAGATGCTTGTTTTTTTTGACTTCCTGAGTCCATAAATTATAAATCCAATCCCCACTAAAATAAAAGGAAGGCTCAAAAGCTGTCCCATATTTAATGCCATCTCATCCTCAAAGCCTACCTGATTTTCCTTTACAAATTCAATCAGAATTCTGGCTGGAAAAAATAAAACAGATCCAAGCCCAAAGAAGAATCCGTTTTTAAGTCTGTCTCTGAATTTCATATAAAGGATCATCATAATTGCAAAAATGAACAGATAAGAGATCGCCTCATACAATTGAGCCGGGTGTCTCGGGATGTTATCTACCCTCTCAAAAATCACACCCCAGGGCAAGGTAGTCGGGATGCCGATAATTTCAGAATTCATAAAGTTACCGAGTCTGATAAATCCAAAGCTCAATCCTGCAACAACCGCAATCAGATCAATGGCTTCAAGCATTGAATGTTTAGTTTTTCGCGAATAGAAATATAATGCAATGAGTAAACCTAATACACCACCATGACTTGCCAATCCCTGATATCCTGTGAACTTTATCCCACCACCAGGAGGGAAAGTAACCGGCAGAATCATTTCAAGGGGATGTGATAAATAGTAAGAAGGTTCGTAAAATAAACAATGTCCTAAACGTGCCCCTGCAATAATCCCAATCATACCAAAAATTGCTAATTTTTCCAGGTGCTCAGATGGGAGGTTTTCTCTTTTATAAATCCAGCTTAAAATATAGATGCAAAGAATCAATCCAGTTACAAAGAGCAATCCATAGTATCTGATCGAAATCCCAAAGATATTTATTATCTCAGGGTCAGGATTCCAGCGGATATAGGATAAAATCATATCTGATGATTCATTATTGTAATGAAAGCTATTATAGAATTAATCTCTCAAATTTACGAACTTCCGGTATTCCGGAAAATATTAATTTGTGTTTCCCTGGTATAGCACAAATGCCGTTACAGAAAGCAAATCCGGGTGATTTTATTTTCAGCCTGGCCTGGTGGTAGTCCGAATTGGTAAGGGGATCCTTAGATAAGTAAATTAGCTGATTGAGAGTGGTATATCATTTCTCTGGACCTGAATAGACTTTTGCGGAAACAGCCATAGTGAAATCACTCATCTGTTTATGAATATCAGATTTTGGTTGTTTGTATTTGCGGACAATTTTGTCTAACACACGTATAAGCCTTTCGATATCTTTTTCATTATTACCTATTCCCAGGCTGATTCTTGCGAGCCCCGGGAAATTTACTACAGGAAACAGAGTGGCAATGATCCGCTGAAATCTCTCCAGAAAAGGACCTACGCTGACCAGATGTTTTATGAGGATGTGGGCACAATGACATCCATACCTTATGCCGATGCCGTCCTGCTCTGCAAGTTCCGTAGCTATATTATTTGCAAAAGTATTCTTCAGGTTGAAAACAACTACACCTCCTTTCCGGGCAAATCCTACCGAGCCCGGATCCTTTATTCCATAAATTGTGAGTCCCCCGATTTTTGATAAGCCTCTTAACACTTTAGCAGTCAGTTCCTGCTCTTCTTCCTGAATCAGGTCCATACCTATCCGCTGCAACAGAATGAGCGATTTACCGAGTGCGGCAATACCTGCTGCATTTTCCTCTCCTGAAGCTTTTATCTGCTCCAGATACTGATGGCTGAAATGCAAAGATCCTTTCTTAATTACCAGCACCCCGCATCCGAACGGAGCATATATCTTATGAGCAGAAAATACAAGAAAATCGATTTGTATTTTTTCCAGGTCTGTTTTGCGGTGAGCAATAAGTTGTGCTGCATCTACCAATAAACGGACTCCATACCTATGAGAGATACGGCTGATCTCCTCCAGATTATTGAATACACCAAGGACATTTGAAGCTCCACTTATGGCGACCAGCCTGATCCGCTTTTTGCCGTGTCTTTCCTCCTTGTTATAATTACATAGTATGGTTTCCAGTTCTTCCGTATTGATAAAACCGTCATCATCTGCCTGCATTCTGACCAGCGAGAAATGCGGAATATTACGCCAGGGAAGATCATTTGAATTATGTTCAATCAGGGTATTCAGTACAACGGACTCAGAGTCAGGTTCCGATTCCTGACCCAGACTGTCTGCGACAAGATTAACAGACTCGGTGGTATTGGAGGTGAATATCACCTCATAGTCTGACGGAGGGGCATTCAGTATTTTTAAGCACTCATTTTTTACTTCATTTATGATTTCATCCTGTATTTGCCGGGGCTGAATCAATGCCTGGCAGAATGTATTCCAGACCGGAACAAATGACGGAGTACTTGCTGCATTATCAAGATTAACATAAGGTTTTTTACCTTCAAGAGTTGGAACCGGTAAATCCCGGCCTATCATTTGCCGGCACAATTCATCCAACAGCCGTTTACCTGAATATTGATCCAGGTCGTCGTGATATAAAATATCAATAGCAGACAGACTGCCAGGATTAAGATCTCTGATAACATCCTGTCCATAGTACCTGGTAAGCTGCAAAGCTCTGGCAAATGCAACAGTGTTGATAATTGCAGGAGTGCCCGCTTCAAATTTTTCAGGTGCTTTAGCCCAGACAACCCAGCCGGGAGCTACAAGCCTGGCAGTTCCGCCTCCTGTCTGAAAAGGAATACCCCGTGGTAAAGACTTTCTTTCTACAACCAATGCCCTGATTCCCAGTGGCAATCCGGTATCAGAGCCTGATAGGAGCCGGTAATTGTCATGTTTTAATTGTGAGGAAAGCATTTCTGCTCTTAAGGGTGAACAGAATATGACCACATATTTGTGCTTTTCCAGGCCTGTATATTCCATCACAATATCACGGGCTTTTTCGTACAGATATGTGGTAGCTACTGATTTATGTCCGCTTCCCCGATGGACATTGGAGTAGGTCTCCAGTGCAGAATATATACTTTGCTTAAACTCTGAAAATGCTTTTAAGTTGTTATTTTTCAATTTAGCAGTACACTTTAATATTTATGTAAAATAAACAATCAGGTTTAAAATTACATCTTAACTCTCAAATTAAAAAATCGCATGAAAAAAATACTGGACATGCCATTAAACAAGCCAATCAT
>CAYPHL010000222.1:0-1689 GCA_964410385.1 uncultured Rikenellaceae bacterium
ATTATTGAGAACCTGAGAATTGAAGAAGATCTTGTTGAGACTGAAATATAAAAGGATCGGAAGGGAAAAGAAGGTGTGATTTATGGAAGAGCTTGAACTTGACGGCGATTATCCGGAAGGTGTTGATGAGTCAGGACAGGGGCCGGCTGCCCTCCATTCGGTTACGGCATTGTCGGGGATGTACCAGGACTGGTTTCTCGATTATGCTTCGTATGTGATCCTCGAAAGGGCTGTGCCTGACCTGAATGACGGGCTTAAACCTGTTCAGCGCAGGATACTTCATTCAATGAAGCGGATGGATGACGGCCGGTTCAATAAAGTAGCAAATATAATAGGACACACCATGCAGTTCCATCCTCATGGTGATGCATCGATAGGCGATGCACTGGTCCAGCTCGGACAAAAGGATCTCCTTGTTGATACTCAGGGAAACTGGGGTAATATCCTGACCGGAGACGGAGCCGCTGCTCCCAGGTATATAGAAGCGCGTCTTTCCAAATTTGCTCTCGATGTTGTTTTCAATCCCAAAACAACCGAATGGAAACTATCTTACGACGGACGTAATAAAGAACCGGTCACATTACCGGTGAAATTCCCCCTCCTCCTTGCCCTCGGAGTGGAGGGTATCGCAGTGGGTCTGGCATCAAAAATACTGCCCCATAACTTCAACGAACTTATCGATGCAACAATAAATCATCTCCAGGGAAAGGAGTTTGAAATTTATCCCGATTTCCCTACAGGCGGCCTCATAGACGTTTCAAAATATAACGACGGTCAGAGAGGCGGAGTTGTGAAAGTGAGGGCTAAAATTGACAAGATAGATAAGAAAACACTCGTTATAACAGAGATCCCGTTCGGTAAAACGACTTCAACTCTTATCGAATCGATAATTAAAGCCAATGAGAAAGGTAAAATAAAGATCAGGAAGATAGATGATAACACTTCGGCAAACGTTGAAATCATGCTTCACCTTATGCCGGGTGTATCGCCCGACAAGACCATCGATGCACTTTATGCCCTTACCGATTGCGAATATTCAATTTCACCGAATACCTGCGTCATCGTGGGAAACAAACCATCGTTCATGGGTGTCAGCGAAATACTCAGACACTCTGCCGCAAGAACTGTGGAACTCCTCAAAACCGAACTTGAGATAAGGAAAAATGAGCTTCAGGAAGAGTGGCACATGTCATCTCTCGAAAAAATATTCATTGAGGAGAAGATTTACCGCGACATCGAGGATTGCGAAACATGGGAAGGAGTTATAAAAGCTATTGATGACGGCCTTAAACCTTTCAGGAAAAAATTGCTGAGAGATATCACCCGGGAAGATATCATCCAGCTTACCGAGATCAAAATCAAGAGGATATCAAAATATGATGTAAAAAAAGCCGACGAACATATTAAAGGGCTTGAAACTGAACTCGATGAGGTCAAAAATCACCTCAGAAATATAATCCCCTTTACTATCAACTATTTCAGACAGATAAAGAAGAAATTCGGAAAAGGGAAGGAAAGAAAGACAGAGATCAGGAACTTTGATACGATCCAGGCTGCAAAAGTTGTTGCAAGTAATGCCCGGCTTTATATTAATTATAAGGAAGGATTCATCGGGACAGGATTGAAGAAAGATGAGTTTGTTTGTGAATGTTCAGATCTTGATGACATTCTCGTTGTAAGGAAAGACGG
>CAYPHL010000222.1:1789-4630 GCA_964410385.1 uncultured Rikenellaceae bacterium
AGTTTGTTTGTGAATGTTCAGATCTTGATGACATTCTCGTTGTAAGGAAAGACGGGGTGTATCTTATCACCAGAGTGGCCGATAAGGTTTTTGTAGGGAATGATATATTATATGCTCAGGTCTTCCTGAAGAACGATGAACGGACCATATATAATATTGTTTACCAGGACGGCAAAGATGGTCCGCTTCTTGTTAAAAGATGTGCCATTACCGGGCTTACACGTGATAAGGAATACAATCTTACAAGGGGCACACCCGGATCGAAAATCGTGTATTTCAGTGCCAATCCCAACGGTGAGGCAGAGGTTATCAAAATATATCATAAACCAAAAGCCCGGCTCAAGAAACTGGTTTTTGAATTTGACTTCGGGCAGCTTGCGATCAAGGGTAAATCGTCGATGGGAAATATCCTGACAAGGAATGCCGTTCACAAAGTTGCCCTGAAAGAAAAGGGATTATCGACACTGGGTGGAAGAAAGATATGGTTCGATGATGCTGTATTCAGGCTGAATGTAGATGGCAGGGGAATCTTCCTCGGTGAATTCGGCGGAGATGACAAAATACTTGTAATTACAAAGAACGGATACTTCAGACATACGGGATTTGATCTTTCGGGTCATTTTGAAGACAATATCCTTGTGATTGAAAAATACAGACCGGGGAAAGTATATTCTGCAATTTACTATGATGCCGAACAGAAATTCCATTATGTCAAACGGTTTATTATTGAAGAATCCGAAAAGCCCCAATGCTTCATCAACGAACATCCCGATTCGAAGCTTGTAAGCATCTCTGAGCTTGAGTATCCGAGGTTTGAGATACAGTTTGGAGGAAAGCACAAAGGCCGTGACAATGAAATAATTGAAGTGGCTGAATTCATTGGTGTAAAGAGCTATAAGGCAAAAGGACGACGGCTGACGAACTATATGGTTGACAATGTTCATGAGATAGAGCCGGTTGTGAAAAAGGAAAGCGGTTCTGATATAACGATGAAGGATGAAAAGGAAGGTCATGAAAATCCTCTGTCCCCGGTTCGTGACGATCCCGCCCAGATGAAGCTTGAATTATAATGTCTGAGAAGAATTTAATTTATATTATCGGGTTTATGGGTAGCGGTAAATCTACTGCAGGAAGAAAGCTGGCAGCATCAATAGGATGCCCTTTCATCGACCTCGACCGGAAAATTGAAGAGGTTGCCTGTAAAACAATACCGCGGATATTTGCAGAAGACGGAGAGGAACACTTCAGAAAAATAGAATCGGAAGTCCTGAAAAGCCTTGACACCGGCAGCAGGATCATCGTTTCAACAGGTGGAGGAACACCATGCCATGGCGATAATATGGACTTCATGATCCGGACCGGGATGACAGTTTACCTGAAAATGACACCCGGACAACTTTCACAGAGATTGCTGAACTCTTCGGGTGAAAGGCCGCTGCTTAGAAATGTTCCCGACGAGTCTCTCCCCAGGTTTATTGAGGAAAAATTAGCACAGCGCGAGAATTGGTATAATAAAGCTGAAATAATTGTTGAGGGCCAGAATCTGAATATTGAACTGTTAGGATCAATCATAAATTCAAAGTAGGTTAACCGGTACAACAGATGAGATACAGCTTGCTCAGATTCAGCAATACCGGAGCGGGCATTAAACCGACAGTTTATTTACTGTCAGGACAGGCTTTGCTTGCAGGGATCTTCTGTGGCATTTTCGATATAACAGCTCATTCAATGTTCCTGTCCCTGTTCGACGAAAAAATACTGGCACGGGCATATATTTTATCGGGGATCACCGGATTTATCTTTTCAACCCTCTTCATCCTCCTTCAGAAAAAGATTCCATTCGGGAAGCTTTCTGTTATAATTTTCCTCTTAGTATCAGCCGTAACTCTAGTATTGTGGATACTCCTCCTCGTATTGCAAACCCCGCCTTTGATCTTTATTCTTTTTCTGATGATGGGACCACTCAATATCCTGGTGATGCTCGTCATGGATGGCACAGTTTTTTGTCTGACTGAAAAAGAAAGAGAAGACAGACTTTACAGTTTCACAACTGCAGCCCTGCCAGCAGGCATAATTGCTGGTTGTCTTTCAATTCCCGGTCTTATAGGCGCCGGGATTGACCTCCGGCATTTTATTCTTTTGGGTTTTATTGCAGCTTCCGGAGCAGCTGTAATGCAGATTTACCTGCAAAAGGTCATGGGTAAGGATGGTGTTAATCAAAGTCTGCGATATCCCTTTCCGGCAATGGCGTCCGGGGCACTGACCATTCCCCGAAGCGGCTTACAAAGAAAACTGGCGGTGGTAACATTACTTTCGGTGGTAGCTGCATTCTTTATCCAGTATTCTTTTCTGGCAGTCTCAAGGGTACATTATCCCTCAATGCAGGATCTGGCTCATTTCCTGGGGCTGTTTACCGGGATTGTAATGACATTTGCACTGATAGTGAAGTTCATTATCTTCCCCTTCCTGATCAGGAATTTCAGAGTACAGACGGCAATAGTATTAACTCCATTCCTGATTGCTGTTCTGACCACGGGAGTGTTACTGACAGCTCATTTTTCAGGCTACAATATTTCCATAACAGGAATAAGCGGTTTCTTTATACTCCTTGCAATAAGCAGGTTCTTCTCCAGGTCATTTAAAGAATCTATAGAATTATCTTCTGCGGAAATTCTTTTACAGTCGTCTGAGGGTTCAATGAAATTTACACCCCTTACAGGTCTGAAGGGTCCCGTGAATGAATCCGGGACCATCATTGCCGGGATAATCCTTACCCTTATGGGTACTATCGGACCGGTAAAGCTGATCCACTTTCCCATGGTGCTTCTGGTACTGACTATA
>CAYPHL010000223.1:0-2913 GCA_964410385.1 uncultured Rikenellaceae bacterium
AGCGCTCCGGGCTGGACTTCTGCCAATATAGCCATTTCGGTCCTTCGCAGTTTTCTCCCCCTTCTGCTGATATGGCTCCTCAAGAATCTTATTGATAAACTTACAATGGCTGTTTCGGAAAAATCACCCGGCGGTCTCCAGGATATTATCTGGCTTATAGTTCTTGTGGTAATAATCTGGTTTGTCGACGAAGCATCTTCAGATCTTGGTAATTATATCCGGAAAAAACAGTCGGTCAGGC
This sequence comes from uncultured Rikenellaceae bacterium, assembly GCA_964410385.1. Classification (GTDB taxonomy): domain Bacteria; phylum Bacteroidota; class Bacteroidia; order Bacteroidales; family VadinHA17; genus LD21. The sequence continues at coordinate 242 of CAYPHL010000223.1, forward strand.
TTGAAATACATATGTACGGACTAATTCATGACAAATCGGTTAAACTCGATCTGCTTAACTTCGAACATTCCTTATATTTTGACGCGCTGTCAAGAGCATCAAGAGAAGCGCCATGGAGACCGAACAGCATACTGAATAATGTGGTATCATTGTTCAGGAGCTTCCTGTCACTCCTCCTTATGGCAGGACTTCTGGCAGCACTTCACTGGGCAATTGCAATCCTGCTGCTTGTGGTGAATATCCCCGGAATATGGCTCAGACTACGCTACGCTGATACACTCTATAATTTCCAGCGTGAACAGACTCCCGAACAAAGGAAAACCGCATACTTCAACTGGCTACTGACCGGCGACCGGCCTTCAAGGGAAATAAGACTGTTCGGCCTTGGCAAATATTTCACAGACCTGTTCAACAGGTCATTCCTTAAAACAAGGGAAGAAGAGATCAACATAATAAGAAAAAGGACCGGTATCGAAATGATCTCCGACCTTGTAAAAGCAGGTGCAGTACTTCTTACACTAATTTTCGTGGCTCACCGTACTTTCTCAGGAGAACTGACCCTCGGCCGGATGACAATGTTCGTACTGGCTTTCAGGCAGGGAATGATCTATATTAAAGACCTGCTAAGCTCTGTGGCAAGCCTGTATGAAGACTCTCTCTTCATCGGAGATATCTTTGAATTCCTTCATCTTGAAGAAAAAATTAAAGCTCTCCCTCCTGTAAAAGAAATAAGGGAATTCCGGTCGGAAATTGAGGTGAAAGATCTTTCATTCACTTACCCGGGAAATACTTCCGGGACAATAAATGAGGTTTCTTTCAGCATAAAAAAAGGTGAAGTGATTGCGATCGTCGGCCCCAACGGAGCCGGCAAATCAACACTTGTCCGACTTCTTTGCAGGTTGTATGATCCTGATTCAGGATCAATACAGATGGACGGTACTGATTTGAAAAATCTTGATCCTGAAGAATACAGGAAGCTTCTTTCGGTTGTTTTTCAGGATTTCATGCTTTATAATCTTGGCGCCGGAGAGAATATACGACTGGGGAATATTGAAAAGACAAATCCTGCAGAAGATATTGAAGCTGCAGCAAAAAAGACAGGGATCCATGAACTAATTACCGGTCTTCCTGACGGATATTCCACAACTATCGGAAACCTTTTCACTGACAGTCGTGAACTGAGCTGGGGTGAATGGCAGAAACTGGCACTCTCAAGAGCTCTGTTCAGGGATGCACCGGTACTTATCCTCGATGAACCATCCAGCGCTCTCGATGCTGATACTGAATATGAGATTTTCAGCCGCTTCAGGGATATAATCAGGGGACGGACATCTATCCTCATCAGCCACAGGTTTACAAATGTCAGCCTTGCTGACAGGATAATTGTCCTTGAAAAAGGAAAGATCACCGAAACAGGAACCCATGATGAGCTGATGAGAAACAAGGGAACCTACTATACCATGTACACAAAACAAAGCGGCAGATTCCTGAAATGAAAACCGGCCTGAACCTTAAAAACGAGGAATTACTGCTGTGCAGTCTTTGCAGACTGGCCTTTGATAATGAACAGTCTGAGAAAATAAAGGATCTCACACTTAAAGTTTCCGGATGGAGTTATTTTTTATCCCTTGCCCGGAATCATGGTGTTTCAGCTCTAGTTTACAGCAATATGAGCAGACTGGGATTGACTGATCATATCCCTCCGGAGATAATGAACAACCTCTGGAACTCATATATGATGAACCTGGCAAGGAATTCAGGATTTATTGCAAAAATGACCGGTGTTCTGAATCTGCTTAACAACAGGAATATAAAAACAGTCATATTGAAAGGTCTCGCGCTTGAAATGTCGGTTTATTGTAATTCCGGATTGAGGCAAATGACGGATGTTGATATCCTGGTTTCACATGAAGATAGTCTTAAGGCCCGGAAGATCCTGATTGAAAACGGATTTGTTTCAAAACCGCTTAAATCTGTTTTCTATAAACCCCTCCTGAACTATTCCGGAAAGCATTTACCCACTCTTACAGGAGAAGGATTCTCACTTGAGATCCATTCTGATCTGTTCGGCTGTAAAAATTCGTTCCTCACCAGGAGGCTTTATGATGAAAGTATTGAAACTGATATAAACGGCGAAAAGGCTTTTATTCCTGATCCAATGATGTTCTTTTTATATCTGGTAAAACATCTCTGGCTTCATGAAATGAATAATGAATCTCAGCTCAGGCTTTATACAGACCTTGTAGTACTGATCGAAAAACACAGGGATGAGATCTTTAAAACTGATCTCACCGTACTTTCTGAAAAGAGCGGTTTAAATGAAATAATGGCGTCTCGTCTCAGGCCTCTGAGAGATATACTCGATATCTCATTTCCGGACAGGATAAATAGTTTCATAGAAAAATATTCCGCACGGGATTCCAATGACAAATTCATTTTCTTCCTGAAAAGTCCGAAGGATAATCCGCCATCTGATAAGGCAAAGCTGTACCAATATCATTTAAGTGAAATCCCGGGTTTTCACCGTAAGTTACTCTTTGTAGCCGGTGACCTCTTTCCCACCCTTGAATTCATGAAAAGCAGGTATGGGTGTGATAGTAAAATGAAAGCTCTGTTGTATTATCCGCTGAGGCTGGGGAAGTTGTGGTATTTGGTGAAATAGGCGCAAAGGC
>CAYPHL010000223.1:3013-4624 GCA_964410385.1 uncultured Rikenellaceae bacterium
TGATGGCTTTACGGCGTTGAGGCGTTGCGGCGTTGAGGTGTTGCGGTGTGATGGTGTTGCGGTGTGAAGGCTTTACGGCGTTAAGGTTTTGCGTTGTTATGGTGTTATGGCGTAATGGTTTTGGGAGTTTGCAGGTTCCGGGCGAAAGGATAATATGGTGATATACGATGGGAGGCCAGTACATAAAATCTGAAGTTTTAGACCGGATGGCCGAATATAATGATCGAATCTTTCAAATATATTTTCTTCGAATTTGCTTTTATATGATTATTTTTTTATTAATTTTAAAATAAATATGAAAGTCAATGTCATATTATTAAAACAATAGATAATATGACACGTGATAAAAGATCTAAAATAAAGGAGCGTTTGTTACAGCTCATCAGGATGCATGCCACAGGGACACCGGCAGATCTGGCCTGGATCTTCGGGATAAGTGAAAGAAGTGTCAAGAGATTGATAAGGGAGCTCAGAAACGAAGGGCATTTTATTGTATTCCTGCATTCGGCAAATACATATATTTTTGAAGATGATTTCGGGGAGGATATCTCCCGGAGAAAATGTTCAGGACAAAAAACCGGTTAATACCTGACCCAATAACTTAACTTGCATTATTCATTAATTATTTTATTCGTTTACCCCGATCCTTCATCTGTCGGTGAGAGAAGAAAATCAGGTTAATCAGCCCCCGGGTGAAAAAATAACCCCGGGTTGATTAGTACCTGAAATTTCGTTCAGTTTTCAACCCGGGGTAAGAAAAAGTTCCGGTTTTCAGGAACCATTCCTTGCACTTTTCATGCAGCGAGATATCTTTAAATCCGTTTTACTATTCCGGACTTCAGCATCCCGTTTCCAGCGTTTAGTATATCCAAATTAAAATGCCCCGGGGACAGAAAAATGGAAAAACCGGCTTAGTTATTGACAAGTTATTAACAAACTAAACATTTAATAACTAGCCATTTATAAAAATCACATTAACACAATTGTTAATAACTATTTATTGCGACCATTCACTTGGCTGACGGTCCCACCGATGCTTCTCAAGCTGGTTCATCAGGCCGGCATCAAGCGGTCCTGCCTCGCTTGTGGCAATATTTGACCGTACATGTGATGGTTTACGCATTCCCGGAATAATTGTACTTACTGTCGGCTCTCCAAGTATGAATCTCAGGGCCATTTCGGACATTGTCATCCCCTCCGGAACAAGAGGCTTAAGTGCATCGGCATGTTCCACGCTTGAATCAAGATTTTCCTTTACAAAATATGTATTACGCCAGTCGCCTTTCGGCCATGTGGTTTCCTTTGTAAGTGTTCCGGTAAGGGAACCTTCATCAAAGGGGACTCTGGCAATGACCGCCACATTCATTTCACGGCAGGCAGGAAAAAGCTCATCTTTCGGATTCTGATCGAAAATATTATATATCACCTGAACAGAATCAATGAGTCCGCTTTTTACAGCTTTTACCCCGTTCCATGGCTCCCAGCGGTTAATACTTATTCCGATTGCATGAAATAATCCCTGATCTTTAAGTTCTATCATCTTTTTTATCCCCCGTTCATCTTCCAGCCAGCTGTCTTCCCAGGTATGGAACTGCATAAGATCGTAAGAAT
>CAYPHL010000224.1:0-4608 GCA_964410385.1 uncultured Rikenellaceae bacterium
AATAAATATTCATTAATGTGAGAAATATATACATAAAAATATTAAACATATAATAAATAATCCAATATAAAATCCTCATTTTATTACACCTCATTTCATAGAATAATTATTATATAATTGTTTTTCAGTATTATAAAATAATTTTTTTTATGAAATAAATTCATTTATTTTGTATTGAAATAGACATTAATTAAATTTAATTGTGAAACGATTCACAAAACACGTTGTAAAAAACAGTCTGAAAAGGATATTTCTTTACAGGGCTTGTCTTACAAGAATGAATATGCTGGGGGTGGAGAAAGTCTATTCCTACACTTTATCGGACGAAACGGGAGTAACGCCCGATCAGATAAGAAAAGACTTTTCCGAATTCGGTATCACCGGGAACAAACGGGGCGGCTATGATGTAGGCGATCTTATTGACAAGATTGAGAAAATATTTCACAGTAACAAGGATCACAACATAGTCCTTGTCGGAATGGGCAACCTGGGAACCTCGCTGTCGAGGTACAACAAGTTCGTTCACAGGAACATGAATATTGTAGCCACCTTTGACATAGATCCCTTCAAGCAGAAGATAAGATCCGACATCCCTGTATATTCTCTTTCACGGCTTAAAGAGATAATTGACCGCTTCAAAGTTAAGGTAGCAATAATTGCGGTACCAGAGATCTCAGCCCAGGAAGTAACGGACGAACTTATTAAGGCAGGGATAAAGGGTATTGTCAATTTTGCTCCGGTACTGCTCAAGACACCGGCTGATGTAATAGTAAATAATGTGAACCTGTGCGATGAGCTTGAGAGCGTCATTTATTATGTCCATAATCAGATGAAATCTGACAGTGCAAAAAACCTGGAACAATTATACAGGGGTACGAAATATTGATCAGGGGGCTTGTTCAGGGCGTAGGTTTTCGCCCTTTCGTGTACAGAACAGCCATTAAGTACGGACTTAAGGGTGAAGTTAATAACCGTACCGACGGCGTTGCGGTGATCGTCCGAGGGGATCCCTCCACAGTCGAAGATTTCAGCAATGACCTTCGTGCAAATGCACCTCCTGCTGCAGATATCCGGACCATTGAGATTAATCCCGCACCAATGGTGGACTTTGATTCGTTCAGTATTACACGGAGCATAAATATTGACGACCAGATCACCGAGGTTAGTCCTGATATAGCAGTCTGCCCCGATTGCCAGAACGAAATGAATAATGATCCTCGCAGGATGGAATATCCTTTCATCAACTGCACCAATTGCGGTCCCCGTTTTTCTATAATCGAATCACTCCCGTACGACCGGCCACGGACCTCTATGAAGCCTTTCAGAATGTGTCCGGCCTGTCAGAGTGAATACAATGAGATCACCGACAGGCGCTTTCATGCCCAGCCTGTGGCATGTGATTCATGCGGACCACGGTACACGTACAATGACGGTGTTAAAGTCCTGAGTGACCTGAAATCAATCCTTCGTGAAACGGCAGCACTGGTACATTCCGGAAAGACCGTAGCAATAAAGGGTACCGGAGGATATCACCTGCTTTGTGATGCCCTGAATGAGGAAGCTGTCAGGGTTCTGAGAAAGAAGAAACAAAGGGAAGCGAGACCTTTTGCGGTAATGTTCCGTGATGTTGACTGTCTGAGGGAATATTGCCTGCTCGATCCCGAAGAATCAGAGGAACTGACCTCGTGGCGAAGACCGGTAATGATCCTGAGTCAAAGGAAACAGCTGGCGCCATCAGTCAGCAGCGGATTAAACACAACAGGAGCAATGCTTCCGTATATGCCTGTCCACTATCAGCTGTTCAGGCTGCTTGAAACACCGGCAATTGTGCTGACAAGCGGGAATATATCTGATGAACCGATAATCACTGACGATGATACTGCGTCGAAAGAGCTTGGACGGATTGCGGATGCATTAATCAGCTATAACAGGAGGATAGTCAACCGCTGCGACGATTCAGTGGTGAGGATAATTGACCACAAACCCGCTCTGATACGAAGATCGAGGGGTTATGTGCCACGCCCTGTCCACCTGTATGCGGATACCGCTGACATTCTTGCCCTGGGGGCAGAACAGAAGAACACTTTCTGCCTTGGAAGGGGAAACATGGCGATTCCCAGCCAATATATAGGTGATGTCCGAAATCTTGCTACGTATGAATTTATGAAAGAAGCCCTTGACAGGTTCTCTCATCTGTTCCGTTTCACTCCGGAGGCAATTGCCTGCGACCTTCACCCCGACTACCTGTCAACAAGGCTGGCGTCTGAAATGAGCAACAAACTGGGGATCCCGCTGTTCAGGATTCAGCATCATCATGCCCATATAGCATCGTGCATGGCAGAAAACAGTCTTGATGAACCTGTCATAGGGATCAGCTTCGATGGCACTGGTTACGGTACCGACGGGACCATATGGGGAGGAGAATTCTTTGTTGCCGGTCTCAGTGATTTCACCCGTTATTCATATCTCGATCCGGTAGCCTTACCCGGAGGTGATACCGCTGTAAGGGAACCCTGGAGAACTGCGTTCTCATACCTTTATAAATATTTCGGAAGCACTTTCGATTTCATGTCATTGCCTGTATTTAAGCAGGCCGGAAGAGAAAAGATTGAGCTTCTTGCAGGTATGCTGGAAAAGAATATCAATTCCCCGCTATCCTCAGGCGCAGGAAGGTTGTTTGATGCAGTTTCAGCCCTGCTTGGATTATGCACAACTGAAACATTTGATTCTGAGGCTCCTCTAAGACTTGAATCTGCCATCCTTGAAAATACCGGCGAACATTATCCATATACTGCAGGCAGCCCGGTCGTTTTCAGGGAAATGTTCATATCAATACTTGACGACATAAAAACCGGGAATTCTTCATTGGTCCCCGTAAAATTTCACAATACCCTTGCAAGGGCCATTCTTGATGTGGCTGAGAAGATGAGCCTTGAGACATCTGTAAAAAAAGTTGTACTTTCAGGTGGTTGTTTTCAGAACAAGTATCTTCTTGAAAAAGCCTGTAATCTTTTGCGTGAAAAGAGCTTTATTGTTTACACTAATAACAAGGTGCCCCCCAATGATGGTGGCATATCCCTGGGGCAAGTGGTAATTGCATCAAAAAGATTTAAACAATGTGTCTGAGCATACCAGCGCTTATATTATCAATAAGCGGAGACACGGCTGAAGTCTCTGCCGGAGGTTCGGTTTTTGTAGCCGGCATCCAGATGATACAGGATGCCAGGCCGGGCGATTATATTCTGCTTCACGCAGGTTTTGCGATCCAGAAGATCAGCGAGGAGCAGGCGATGGAAACAATCAGGATTATTGATGAGATGAACGATTACCTCAATCCGGACCGATGAAGTATATCGACGAATACCGTGACAAGGCACTTGTATCAAGGCTGGGTGATCTCATTACATCTTCTGTCAAGGGTGGGTATACATTCATGGAGGTTTGCGGAGGACATACAAATGCTATTCACAGGTTTGGGATCAGGGCGCTTCTCCCTGAAAGCATCAATCTTGTTTCAGGACCCGGCTGCCCTGTATGTGTTACAGGCAGGAGCTATATTGACAGAGCCATTGCTATTTCAGGGGAAGATGACGTCATCATAACGACTTTCGGCGACCTTATCAGGGTGCCGGGAACTGTTTCCTCGCTGGAAAAGCTTAGATCGCAGGGAAAAGATATCCGGATTGTTCTCTCCTCTCTCGAAGCTCTTGAAACGGCCCGAAGGAATCCCGGTAAGAAAGTTGTCTTTCTGGCTATTGGCTTTGAGACTACGGCTCCTGGAACAGCAGTTGCCATAAAGCAGGCTGCGAAGGAGAAAATTTCCAATTTCTTCATCCTCAACGCGCACAAGGTGATGCCTCCTGCGATGGAGGCCGTTATCGGCGATGGTGTCAATATTGATGGCTTTATCTGCCCGGGTCATGTGGCTGCAGTTACCGGATCAGGCATCTTCAGCTTTATCCCGCTGAAATACAGGCTGGGATGCGTGGTTGCCGGATTCGAACCCGTCGATCTGATGCAGTCGATACTAATGCTTGTAAGGCAGAAGAACAATATGGCTCCAAGTGTGGAGATCCAGTACACCAGGGCTGTGACAGAAGAAGGAAATCATCTGGCACAGAGAACTATGGCAGATGTCTTTGAGCCATGCGAATCATATTGGAGGGGATTCGGAAATATTAAGGACAGCGGACTCAGGCTCAGAAAAGAGTATGAAGAATATGATGCCGGTTATGCTTTCCAGGTTTCCGTTCAGGTGGATGAAGATGATGGAAGATGCATTTGCGGTGAAATACTGAGAGGAAGGGAAATACCCTTTTCGTGCCCTTTGTTTGCAACAGAATGCATGCCCGAAAATCCTGTAGGAGCCTGCATGGTTTCACATGAGGGAACATGCAATACGTGGTACCGGTACAGAAGAAATGGATGAACTGATCACACTGAACCAGGGCAGCGGAGGACTGCTGACGCATCATCTTATCGTTGAAGTGTTTCAGAAGAACTTTGGGATGCCCGATCCTCTTACTGATTCGGCTGTATGCGACTCCGGGGCCGGAACAATTGCTTTTACCACCGATTCATATGTCGTCGACCCCCTGTTCTTTCCGG
>CAYPHL010000225.1:0-2974 GCA_964410385.1 uncultured Rikenellaceae bacterium
ATATTAATTATAGGAAACTATATGAAATAATTTGCGGACAGGTCCGGCTGATATTATAAAACAGAAATGAGCCTTCCGGCTCACTTCTGAAAACAAAAAAAATATGCAGCAAACTATCCTTTACGTATTTCATCCTTGATCCTCTGAATATGTCCGCGGCCAAGACCCTTGACCTCACAACCAAGCTGGAAATAACGTTTTATCTTTTCATCCGATAAAATACCGAAGCAGTCAATTATTGCGGCAGGTTTACCGATCGTTTTGACAAGTTTGGCAGGATCAAGATCTAGATATGCTTTATGAGGCACTGCAAGTATAACCGCATCAGCATCTTTTAACGCTTTATTCATATTCTGCTCGATCCTTATCTCCTTTAGTTTATCCTGGTTACGGAAGAACCGGGCTTTACTCTGGCCGACTCCGGGGAAAGTATCCTGCTGTTCAAACTCCCACCAGTGTTCTACGTAAGGATCATGGACTCTAATCTCGGCACCCATTTCTGTGAGTTTCCTTATAACGATCTCTGATCCGCTGTAACGTGTATCACCTACATCCTCACGGTAAGCAGCGCCAAGTACAAGTATTTCGGCACCTGCTATAGGCTGTCCCATATTACGCAGTGCATCACGGGTAAGCTGACCTACATGCAGCCCACGGGTATCGTTAATATCTATGGCCATCGGTGTGATCTTGAAAATATCATCCTCAAAACCAAGTATATGCTTATAAGCCCAGACACCCAGTCCACCATCTTTCGGAAGACAATAACCCCCGATACCCGGTCCCGGGAAGATCATATTACTATGCGTAGGTCTCATCTTAATGGCTTTAATTACCTTCATCAGGTCAACGCCGTTACGTTCGGCATACAGGCTCCATTCATCCAGAAATGCCAGTATTGTAGCCCTGTAACTGTTCTCAACTATCTTGGCCGTTTCCGATTCTATCGGCCTGTCCATAACTGTAAGAGGATATTTCTCAGTATTAAGCACTTCTGTGAGGAATTTCTCAACTCTTTTCCTTGCTTTTTCGTTTGTTCCGCTGCAAACCCTCCAGAAATCCCTTATACTTGCCACGTAATTACGTCCGGGCATAACTCTTTCATAACTGTGAGCAAGCAAGGGATCACTCTTTATACCGCGCTTCCTGAAGACTTTTTTCATGATCGGATAAGCAACCTGTTCAGTAGTACCCGGAGCAACAGTAGTCTCGATAAGTACAAGAGCTTCAGCAGGTATCCGTTCGGCTATTTCATGAAGTGAGGACTCAAGCGCTGCCATATCTGTCTGGCCGTTCCTTACATTACCAAGTTCATTTTTCAGATAATCGCACTGGACATCCACAACAACGACATCGGCAAGTTTCAGAACATCATATGTATATGTGGCTATGAGTGTCTTCTTTTCCTTAACACACCTGGCGATCATCGGATCGACTTCAGGATCTTCAGCTTTGACAGGCGAAACGCCCCTGTTAAGCAAGGGTATCTTCCAATAACTCCTTCCGCTTGGCCGTTGCATACCAATAACAAATTTCGACGGTTTGCCCGTTTTCTTGTCTGCAGTATCAGCAACAATTGCTGCCATGACAGCTCCAACGAACCCTACTCCCATCACAACAACTATCTCACGCCCTTTGGCCCGTTCTTTATCTGTCAGCTTCTTAAGTCGATCAAACTCAGCACTATAATCTTCTGGCCTGGGAAGAGGAAACTTCTCACCGGCCGGACTGATAGAAAATTGTACACTCATGTTTATAGCTAATTTTGGTTAGAAAATGTATTTCATTAATTTATCTGATATTCAAAACAAAAAATTTCCCTACTTATACGTACATTTTGTAAAGTGGTTGCTTGTATATGTAACATTATCAACTTTTGTTGTCTCCGAACCTTTGTTTGTCTGCTCGAAAAGCTCAACCTGATCGCGTGAAACATTACACAAATTATGTGTTGTCGTTGTGGTTGAAGGATATCCGTCAACATAGACATCAGTTGAAATGGTCCATGTAATAACACATTCATAACAGTCTTGGCGGTCTTTATCAGAACAGGCGAGAAACAACCCTCCAAGAATAAGAAACTTAAAATATCTCAGCATAAATCTTTAATTATTTAATTCTCAGGTTTACCTAAAGGATTCACAAAGTAATATAACAATTGAAGTTAAACTGACTTTTTCTTTTCCTGATACAAATATAGTACTGCATATCAATACTGCTTTAAACTTCTTTTAGTAATTTTATTTCTCTTAAAACAATAATAACTTCTAAATATAAACAAATGAATGTCATAAATAAATCAACGCTCGAATTCCTGGCAGATCTGAAGCAGAATAATTACAGGGAATGGTTCCAGAAGAACAGAAAAAGATATGAAGATGCCAGAGATAATTTTGAATCCTATGTACAGCTTATAATTAATAATATTTCAGTTTTTGATCCGATTCTGAAAGGTCTTGAAGTAAAAAGCTGTACATACCGGATCAACCGCGACATAAGGTTTTCTCCGGATAAAACATTATATAAGAGTCATTTAGGTGCATTTATTGTAAGAGGTGGCAAAAATAACGGCAACAGGCTTGCCGGATATTATATTCATGTTGAACCTGGAGGTAACAGTATGGTTGCCGGAGGTGCATATATCCCCCCTGCCCCATGGCTGAATGCTATCAGGGAAAAAATTGACGACCAGGGAGAAAAATTAGTTAAAATCTTAAATAACAAGGAATTAAGAAGTATATTTGGTGAAATAGAAGGAGAAAAACTTAAGTCTGCTCCCAAAGGCTTTCCAAAAGATCATCCTTATATTGAATACCTTAAGCTTAAGAGTTTCCTTGTCTCTAAACTATTCACCGATGAAGAAGTAACGAACAAAGAATGGGTCGGGATGGTACTTGAGGCATGCAGAGTAATGAAACCGCTGAACGACTTTCTGAATGATTACTAAGATGTTGCTGGTTACTGGTTACTGGTT
>CAYPHL010000225.1:3074-4590 GCA_964410385.1 uncultured Rikenellaceae bacterium
ATGAGGTGGGCAGCAAGGTATGCCGGTGTTAAGTACCGCGATTTCTGTACTGTACCGGAAGTCAAATGTACAGCGATGATCAAATGTGCTGAAGATTTTGGTATTGACTGGGTTACGGTAATGTCTGATCCCTGGGCTGAAGCTTCGGCATTTGGTATTCAGGTCGAATACCCTGAAGATTCTCTGCCAGTGGATACAGGGGGGCATTTCCCGGATGCTGCAGCCGCTTCAGTCATGAAGAATTATGATCCGCTGAATAACAGCAGGTGTCTAAACAGGCTGAAAGAAATTGAGATCTTCAGAAAAAAGACCGGCGATAAATTTTTCATAGTCGGCTGGGTGGAAGGGCCGGTTGCAGAATATGTCGACCTGCGAAAGGCATCAAATGCTTCGGTTGATTTCCTGACGGAGCCTGACCTTGTCGACAAAGCAATGGATATAATTGTTGACAGCGCAATGTATTTCATTCAGCTTCAGATCAAAGCAGGTGCACACTGTATAGGAATAGGTGATTCTTTCTGTTCACAGATAGGACCTGACCTTTACTACAGGTTTGCAATTGAAAGGCAAAAGAAACTGGTAGATTATATCCACTCTCAAAATGCAGTGGCAAAGCTTCATATTTGCGGAAATACCGAATCAATACTTGAAGGGATGATAAGTACCGGCGTTGATATCATAGATATTGATCATATGGTTCCGTCGGTAGAACTATTTACTCCTTTACTGGGCCACAACCAGGTCTTTTCAGGAAAAAGTGATCCGGTAACAGTGATTCTGGACGGGAACAGAAAGACAATTCATGAATCTGTTATTTCAGATTTCATTGATTCCCGTGGTCGTTGCATAGTCTCTGCCGGTTGTGAAATTACTCCGGAAACTACAACCGCGAACATGAAAAGCTTTAAAAGCAGTGTTTTTGAACTGAAAACGCCATGAAGTCTCAATTGATAAAAAAATTCATATCTTTCCTTAATTAAATGAAACAAAAAATGAAGAAACCAATCCTGATCCTGATTTTTGCTGCTGTGTCATTACTATATGCCACAGGCCAGACCGGCAAGCTCGAAGTCGGTATGAAAGCGCCCGAATGGACATTTACTGATGCCTCCGGACAAGAGTTCACTATGAACTCATGGCCGGGCAAAGTATTACAGATCAATTATGTCGATCCTGATGAATCGGACCTCAATGATTCTTTCAATGATGCAATTGATAAAGCATCGGATATCGATAAACGAATAAATAAAGATTATTTCAAGGGATTTGGAATTGTGGATACCAAATCGACATGGAAACCTAAGGGACTGGTCAGGATCATTGCCGGCAACAAAGCCAAGAAATATGATACCACCATACTATTTGATTATGAAGCAACTCTCCAGAAATCATGGGGTTTGCCTGAGGACAGCTATAGTGTGGTTATAGTGGATAAAAACAGGGTTTGCCGTGCAATATATAAAGGAAAGATCCCCGAATCGGAAAATGAAAAGATAATTCAGCTGGTTATAGAACT
>CAYPHL010000226.1:0-4457 GCA_964410385.1 uncultured Rikenellaceae bacterium
ATTTTAGTTTTAAAAATTATCACCTATGTCACACAGAACTGAGAATAAAATTAAAATAAAGCCGGCTTTGCTTATAATTGATGTCCAGAACAGGTATCTCTCAATTGTCCCACCGGAAGAAAAAGAACTGGCTTTCTTCTTTATTAATCTTTTAATAGATCTTTTCAGACAGAACGGATTCCCTGTAATACGGATTTACCACAGCAATAAAGATAAAGGAGCGGTACCCGATACTGAAGAATTCGAATATCCTGAAAAAATTAAAATCAAACCGGACGACATTCAGATAATCAAAACATATTCTGATAGTTTCAACAAGACCGATCTTGATCTTATCCTTAAGGAAGAAGGGTGTAATACCTTATTCCTATGTGGTCTAAGTGCGGTAGGTTGTGTACTGGCAACCAAAACCGGGGCACAGAACCATGATTATAAGGCCTTTATTGTAAAAGATGCTATGATGAGCCACAATTCCGGCTATACAAAAAATGTAGAGATTATGTTCGATGCTATCAGTTATGATGCTGTAAAGCTGATTCTGGATAATTGCTGAATAGTCAATGGCAGCCGGCGCCAGGATTAATTAATAAATTACTTTAATTTTAACGATTAAAAACCGATTTGTTATTATGATAATAAAGATTTACCAGGTTGATGCATTTACTGACAGGCTGTTTTCCGGGAATCCTGCGGCAGTCTGTATAACAGATAGCCGTTTAAATGAAGACGTGATGCAATCAATTGCATTTGAAAATAACCTGGCAGAAACTTCATTTGTAGTGCCAGCAGGCAAGGACTTTGAAATAAGGTGGTTCACTCCTGAAGCAGAAGTCGATTTATGCGGACATGCAACATTAGCATCGGCATTTGTAATATTCAATTTACTCGGTTATCCTGGTGCTGTAATCAGATTTCATTCACGCGTCAGCGGATTATTATCTGTTGAAAAGGAAAACGATATGCTTTTTCTTGATTTTCCGACCGATAAACTTGAAATATCACCAGGCGGGCAGATAAATGTGATAGAAAAATGTATCGGGATCAGACCGCTTGAGTTATATAAAGGGAAGACAGACTACCTGGCTCTGATTGATAATGAAGGATCATTGAAAGCTCTTGTCCCCGATCTGAAACGAATATCTGAACTAGATTCAAGAGGATTGATTGTTTCATCAAGGGGAGATCGTGTGGATTTTGTTTCCCGGTTCTTTGCTCCTCAGCTGGGAGTAAATGAAGACCCTGTTACAGGGTCTGCTCATACGTCTTTAATTCCTTTCTGGTCAAAAAAGTTATTTAAGGACAGGATGATTGCAAATCAACTGTCGGAGAGGGGAGGACAGTTAGTATGTGAATTCAGGGGCGACAGATGCAGAATCGGGGGTAAAGCCCGCTTATTTCTAGCAGGAGAAATCAATCTTGAATGATTTATAAATTCGTATCCGTAACATAAGATTTGACTGTTGAGCCGGAGTAGCTCAGGATATTTAAAAAATAATAATGACGACTTCTCAATGAATGATAGTTTTTTCGATGGACAGATTTTCAGTCATCTTAAGAAGCCTGAACCAGGTGCATTTGATAACTGCAGGTTTACAGATTGTGACTTTTCCGGTGCAGATCTGTCAGATATAAAGTTTCTCGAATGTGAATTTAATTCATGCAATTTTGGTCTTGCCAGACTGCATAAGACATCCTTCCGGGATGTCAGATTTATAAACTGCAAGTTGCTGGGATTACATTTCGAAGATTGTGATAATTTAATTATCTCTTTCGAATTTGATGGCTGCACCCTTGAACTTTCATCTTTCTGTAAGCTTAAGCTCAAAAACACAAAATTCAAAAATTCAAAAATAGCAGAGGTCGATTTTACAGATACTGATCTGAGTAATTCGCTCTTCGATAATTGCGATCTGCAAAGAGCAATTTTCCTTAACACAAATCTTGAAAATGCCGATTTCAGAACATCGTTTAATTATTCAATTGATCCCGAATTAAATCGTATTAAGAAAGCGAAATTCTCCCGGCATGCTGTTTCTGGTTTACTTGACAAATATGACATAGAAATTGAATAATAGCCACAATATGAAAACAAAATTTCTGATAAGAGCCTTAATCACATCAATTTTCTTTTCTGCAGTATTATTTATTGTTGCAGGAAGAATTGGTTACTACCAGGGCTGGATTTTTGCCGTGACTAACATTATTACGGCGATCATGACTTTTTGGTCTGTGAGAAACGACCCGGAACTTATTAAAGAACGATCAGGGATTGGAGAAGGAGCAAAATCATGGGACAAATTGATTTTGGGTTTATCCGCTTTTTCCTATCTGATATATCTTGTAATTTCCGGGCTGGACTCCGGGCGTTATCAGTGGTCGCCGGATTTTCACTGGAGCTTATACGTTTCAGGAATAATCCTGACAATAGCTGGTCAGGTAATCTTTCTCACAGCAAAAAAAGAGAATAAATTCTTTTCCACCGTAGTTCGGATTCAAAAGGAACGGGAGCATATGGTCTGTAATACAGGTGTCTATAAAATTGTAAGACATCCCGGATATGCTGGAATGCTCATTTCAATGACTGCACTTCCGTTACTGACCGGTTCGGTCTGGAGTATAATTCCTGTAGCAGCTGGAATTATTCTGCTGTTAATAAGGACTTTTCTTGAGGACGATACTTTGAAGAAGGAGCTTCCCGGATATGCTGATTATATGCAAATGACGAAATGGCGCCTTATCCCGAAAATATGGTAATTTAATCCTTGTTTGAACACAGATGCTTACTTTGCTCTCACCGTACTCATGATTATGAAGTTTAAATAAGAAATGTAATGGAGCAGAAGGACTATTTACTCAGGGAGATAGAAAAGATCGGAATTATTATAAGTTCTTTCCGGCAAAAACTATTTGGAGGTAAAGAGAATTTCGCCATATCTCCCGAAAAACAAATTGAAGACCTGAAGGGAATGTTGTCAGAGGCTACAAATTTTGATCTTAACAAGTTCTTATCTCTGGACGCTGAAGAGTCAAATGAGTATTTAATAAGCTTTAAAGAATTCAGCATTGAAAATATTGAACTTTTAGCTGATTGTATTGCTCAGGCAGGTTTTAGTGATGGATCCGCAGGTTCTAAAGAGAATCTTCAAAAAGCTCTGCAACTTTATGAGCTGTGCAATTTGAAGAGCAGGACTTATTCCTTTGCACGGGAGGACAAAATAGTTAAGATAAAGAACACACTTTAAATGGCAGCCAGAGATCTGATAAAAGCAGCAAAACACTCAAAACGATACCAGTTTATTGCGGAACACCGGGGGGGGCCGCTTAAAAAGGAAAATCATCGTAAGCTTATCAGATGGGCAAGGGAATGCTCTGAACATGTTCTGTATCTTATCAGGAATGACATCGACAAAAGATTATTATACGCTTTGGATATTGCCAGACAGTGGGAGAATGATGCGGTACCGGCTGGTATTGCAATAAAAGCTTCACTTGGTGCACATGCAGTTGCAAGAGAGATTGAGGATCCTGTATATAAAGCTGTTGCCCGTTCCGTCGGACAGACTGTTGCAACGGCTCATATGGCAGATCATTCTCCCGGAGGAGCATTCTATGCACTTAAGGCAGTGAAGCTTGCAGGTAAGGACATCGGGAAAGAAAGAGAGTGGCAGATTCAAAAGTTAAACGAATTGTCATCAGAATTGATTGAAATTATTCAGAAAATGTGGATTGATAAGGAATTAGACAGAAGAATATAAAATTGATAACAATAAACAAAACTTTTATGAAAGAAAAAACAGCCACAATTTTAGGATCGACCGGACTAATAGGGAGCAAACTGCTGGAATTGCTTCTTGATGATATGAGCTACAAAGTTATCCGCGTTATCGTACGACGGCCTGTTGAATTCAATAATCCTTTAGTACAGACTGAAGTAATTGATTTTTCCGATAAGGAATCATTTAAGAAAGCCATAGCCGGAAGTGATGCAATCTTTTGTGCCGTTGGGACAACTCAGAAAAAAGTTAAGGGTGATCGCACGGCTTATTATAAAGTTGATTATGAAATCCCGGTTAATGCCGCACAGTTTTGTGAGGAAACGGGATGTCCTGTTTTTTCGCTTGTCTCTTCAGTGGGAGCTGACAGTAAAAGCAAAAATTTTTATTTAAAACTAAAAGGTGAAGTGGAAGATAAGATCCGGGAAATGAACATTGCATCTGTTTCCATTTTCCGTCCTTCGATGCTGTTGGGTAAAAGGAAAGAATTCCGCCTTGCGGAAGAAGTTACAAAAGCAATTTCAGCTCCGGTCTCATTTCTTTTTCCTTCAAAATACAAACCTGTAAAGGCAGAAAATGTAGCCAGGTCAATGATAGCTGCTTCAAAGAGAGCTGCCCCTGGACTTAATGTTTATCATTACAAGGAAATGATAAACTTGATTGAAACTTCCTGATATTTTTTAT
>CAYPHL010000227.1:0-4402 GCA_964410385.1 uncultured Rikenellaceae bacterium
TCTCCAGATATTGTTCACAGGCCATCCCAATGTTCATAAGGATTGAAATAATGTTAATAAGTGGGTCAATATCAACTTATTATTCTATATAATTTTGGAATACTGTAATGTGATTTTTTAGAAGACGTGGAAGCATTACTTAATCTAAACTATTGTCTATGATATCCTATATTAACTCATCATAGCTCTATATTAATCCCACTCGTTCCCATTCAAATTATCTTTTAGAAGCACCTAAAAATAAATTAAGAATAAATGCCAGAAAGTAATATATATTAAAAATTGAATAGCAGATTTCTGTCTTCGACCATAAGCCTTTTGATGTTTTCATTTTTAACAACCACAGCCCAGACTGAAACCAGATTTGGATTTTATACTATCAGGACTTCAACTAAAGATTTATATTTCGTTGATACTCTTGGTAATCTAATGATGATTGGTCCGACATATCTGCCGGCAACAACCCTTAATTATCATTCCATGGATTTTGATAAAAATGGAAATCTGTGGTTTTTATATGGTGACAAATTATACCTTATCAACAGGGAATCCGGTAAGGCACAGGCAACAAAATATGTAACAGGGCTTGACCAGACCGGGGGTGCATATCTTGGCCTATCGTTTAATTCCAAAAACCGGCCCTTTATCCATTATGAAGTTTCCAGTATTCCACCGGGGACAGTATATTCAATAGATAATCTAATTAACTGCAATGCCACTCCTCTACCCAATAGTACAGGTGTTGCTTCTATTCTTGGAATTGAATTTGATGATAATGACAATTTATGGGCATTGGATGAATGCTGCGTCAGGAAGTTACATCAGATTGATACCATAACTGGAAAAGCCAAACCAAATTCATTTAGTCTTCATAATCTGGGTTCGGCACCAGCCGATCTTGATTTCAATAACAATACACTATATGGACTGGCATTCGGAGCGACCACGACAAAATTCTTCAGGGTAAACAGGAATACCGGTGTGACAAAGGAAATATTTGTAAAAGATGGTATATATATGGGTATTGCAGGAGAACAACTGGGTTCAAGGACAATTTATGACACGATAACAACCTATATCTCTGTTACGGACACTCTCAAAATTAACATTAATGTCACTGGAATTCCCTCTCCAGATAATGAAAATACGATAAAAGTTTATCCAAATCCGGCAAACACTTATATTTATATTGACTATGGGGATTATTCCAAAATGAATGGCTTTCATTTGAAAATTGTGAATACATCCGGCCAACAGGTGTTTCAAACCCCGATAACCCAAAAGCTATCATACATTGATTTAAACGGATGGACCGGTAAAGGACTCTATTTTATAAATATTATCGATCCTTATGGAAATACTATAGAAACCAGAAAAATAGTCCTGCAATAAAAATATTATGATCGGTAATACTAAAATTTGACAATGCCATCAGGATAACTTAACTTTGGTAATGAAATAAGGAATCCTGAGCTTTAAAAACCTGATTCCGGCATAAATGAAGATTATCAAAACCTGATTCCGGCAATGAATTTACCCTAATCGTTACTTAAAACTATTAAGAAATGGAAATCTGGTCAGCTGAAATTAAAGAAATCCGGAAGTTGTTTGAATCTCTGGAAGGTAGGCTGCCCGATCTGGAGAGGGAATTGGAGAGGCTTATAGGTGCTGATGATGAAAACATGATCCTGTTATATTCAAGAAGATGTCTTGAGGTCATGATAACAGATCTGTGTGAATGTGAACTTAAACGGCCCCGCAAGACCGAGCCCCTTAAAGGGATCATCGACAAGCTGCTTAAGGAGGAAAAAGTACCTGCACACATAATAACTTCGATGCACGGCCTGAACGACCTGTCAAATTATGGCGCCCATCCGAAAGATTTTGAGCCTGAACAGGTGAAACCGGTACTGTCCAATCTGAATATAATTATCAAATGGTACCTGAAGTGGAAGGAAAATATCGCTTCTACAATACCCGGAACGGTCCTGGAAAAACCTTTGGGCCCGGAACCACGGCCGGAAGCAGAAATAAAGAAAATTCATCAGCCCGCAGGTTCAAAGAGACAAAAAGTATTGTCGGGGTTGATTTTACTGTCTGTATTAGTGCTGATATCAGTATTTATTTATCCCCTCATATTTAAAAAGGATAGCGGTAAACTTTACAAGCCCGCAGGAGAACGATTATCAGTTGCAATAATGCCCTTCCAGAATCTTACAAATGACTCCACCTGGAATATATGGCAGGGAGGAATCCAGGATAACCTGATAACAACCCTTTCAAATTCTCCCGACATTAAAGTAAGGCATAAGGAAACTGTAAACCGGCTCCTTCAGAACGAATCACCTGAAAATTATGCATCCGTAATACCATCAATAGCTAAAATCATTTCTAAGAAACTGGAGGTGGATGCGTTTATTTCAGGCAGCATAAATCAGGCAGGGAACGTTACCAGGATAAATGCCCAGCTTATCGACTCAAAAACAGATGAGGTATTTAAGTCTTTCCAGGTTGACGGAACCTCAGATAATATGCTTTTCGCTGTTGATTCTCTTTCTTCGTTGGTGATGGATTTCCTGACCTTAACCAAAATGGTCGGTGATCAGCCGAAGTATAAAAGATATGTTCCGCTTACCAGATCGCCGGAAGCGTATAGTTACTATCTCAGGGGGGAATCGGCCAGGAGCAAACGGGATTACAAACTGGCCCGGGAAATGTTCTCCAGGGCGCTTGCCATCGATTCAAATTACCATCATATGAAATTAATGATGTCAGTAGCTTTCATTAATGATGGAGATTATGAGGAGGCAAGAAAATGGAGTGACCGGGCATACGAAAAAATTGACCAGATGCCGGTGCTTCTGAAAATCCTGACCAACGCAAATCATGCCTCCTTTCATGCCACACCTGCAGAAGAGACATCCTTTCTTGAACAATACCTTGAAATTGATGACAAGTATCCGGGTACCTGGTTTGATATAGGACTTAATTACGAGAACCTTCTCCAGTTTGACAAAGCAATTCCCTATTATGAGAAAGCACTGGAAATTTTCCACGATATAAAAATGAAGCCATGGTGGATCTACAATTATATTGAGCTGGGATATTCCTATCATCAGACCGGCCAGTATAAGAAGGAGGAAAAGTTATATAAAAAGGCCGATGAAGACTTCCCCAACGAAACCGGACTGATCTGGAGAAAAGCCATTCTTTACCTGACCTTAAGAGACACAACAAGAGCTAATGAACTTATTAGGCAATACAGAACAATCTACCACCAGAATGCCTGGTCCGAATCGGCGCTTGAACGTAATATGGGATGGGCCTATACCCAGGCAAAAATGCCTGATGAAGCCGAGAAAGCTTTCCGTAAATCAGTCAGTCTTGATAACGAATCTCCCTGGTGGACTTATTATCTTGCAAATTTCCTTATAGAACAGGACAGAAATATTGATGAGGGTCTTGAACTGGCCGATAAAACTCTGGAACTAAGCAAGGGTCAGTATGAATGGATCTGGCTCGACTGCAAGGGCTGGGGTCTCTATAAAAAGGGAAGGTACAGGGAGGCACTGGATATACTTCAGAGATCATGGGATTTGAGAAGAACTAAAGCTCAGTATGATCACCAGGCATTCATACACCTCGAAGAAGCAAAAAAAGCAGTAGCTACATTGTAATAAAAAGGTGCTGAACATCCTGGAACTTAAAATCCTGATCTTTCCCACTGAATCATCAAGAACTTCTTAATTATTTGTTAAAAGCATTTACTTCCTGTTACGGATCTGTAAAATGGCACGTAATTTGGAATTATTATAAATAAATATAAAACGGAGGTAAAAATGAAAACGATAAAATCAAACATAGTAAGCCTCTTTCTGATAAGCGGACTATTCTTTACATTTCAGAACACGTACTCTCAGAATGTAAAGCTTGACCGTCATGAACGAAAGGAGGTAAGAAAGGCTCAGCAGGCTGCAAACTTTTATGTTCTTGATTCTCTTCTCAATGCAAGAAGCTTTGTCCTTGTGGCCGATTACCTTAAAAACCAGTACGGTGATATGATGCCCGTTCCCTCGATGATCAACTTCATAAGAATTAACGGTCCGACAGGTGTTATTCAGACCGGATCGAATTTCGCAAAGGGTTATAATGGAGTCGGGGGTGTTACTGCTGAAGGCACTATAGGTAACTGGGAAGTATTCAGGGATGCCAAACGTCTATCTCACAGAGTTCGTTTCAGTATAATTTCGAATATCGGACACTATGATGTTTCGATGGTAGTCAGCTCCGGCAACCGTGCTTCGGCAACCGTTACTGGTATGTGGAGGGGCCGGCTCACATGGGACGGACATCTTGAAACGGTTGGGAATTCAAGGGTCTTCAAGGGACAGAACACTATTTA
>CAYPHL010000228.1:0-4343 GCA_964410385.1 uncultured Rikenellaceae bacterium
ATATATGAAGCCATTGTACCGCAGATCATTGCCTTGAATCCGAGTCTTGCAAGATCGGCTTTACGATTCGGTGCCATTGCTCCGATACCGCCTATCTGGATTGCTATTGAGCTGAAGTTGGCAAAACCGCAAAGGGCGAAGCTAGCTATTACAACTGATTTGGCGCTCAGGGCGCCCTGTGCTATCATCGGCGACAGATCGGAATAAGCTACAAATTCATTGATTACCATTTTTGTCCCCATAAGCGAACCGACATCGAATGATTCGGAGACAGGTACGCCCATGACAATTGCAAAAAGTGAAAAGAATAATCCGAAGACATCCTTCAGGCGAAGGTTCTCTACATCAAGCCCGATAAAATCGAGTGATGCCCCGGTCCAGTTCAGGAAGAGTCCGAAATATCCGAGAAGTGCATCCACAAGTGCTACAAGGGCTATCACACCGATAAGCATTGCGATGACATTTATGGAGATTTTCATACCGTCGGAGGCTCCATGGGATATTGCATCCATAATGTTTGCATGTTCCTTTTTCACTTCGAGTGTCACTTTCCCTTTTGTTTCGGAAACCTGTGTCTCGGGAAATACAATTTTAGAAATTACAAGCGCTCCGGGTGCAGCCATAAGACTTGCAGCCAGAAGATATGAAGCGGGCACTCCCATAGAGATATATACGGCCATAACTCCTCCGGCGATACATGCCATACTTCCCGTCATCGAGGCAAGCAGCTCCGACATTGTCATTCCCGACAGGTATGGCCTTATCATTATCTGAGCCTCTACCTGGCCGACAAAGGCGCTTGCCACATTCGAAAGAGCTTCGGATCCGCTTACACGCATGGCCCAGTGAACAAACCTGGCCAGGACGGCAACAACTCTTTGCATGAGTCCGATATGATATGCCATTGCAACAAGCACACAGACGAATATGATTGTCGGAATAAGTATGAACAGAAAAACACCACCTGATACAATCGTCGGAGGAAGTATCTGCGATACTTTGGTAAGGTCACCGAAGACGAAGAGTCCTCCTTCCTGGGAAAAATCGAGAAGCTTGTTTATTGCCTTGCCCAGCCAGTAAAAGATATCCTGGCCGATCGGGACTTTGAGGATGAATATTGCCAGGGCAAGCTGTAATCCAAGTCCTGTGAAAACAATCCGGTAATTGATCGCTTTCCTGTTATTTGACCATAAATATGCAAGTGCCAGAATTATGAGGATCCCGATTATACCTGTGAACCGTGCCATGCAAGTCTGAATTAAATATGAGATGATCCAAACCTACATTTTTTTTCGATACGCAGGGCATGCGTGAGAAAAAGAATTTACCTGTACACACCGACCTGCCCGTGATAGGGGAGGGCACGGTAAATTCTCTTTGCATCGGCCCTGGCAAGCCTGATCTTAATAAATGGACGATAATCCGGAACACGGAAAGAGGCAGTTCTGGCCAGGGAAGCTGCAGTATACTTAAGCCTGTCGCGAAGATCAAAAACGAACCTGCTGAAACCATCCCCGAACTTGAGCTTTTCTTCCTGATAAACATAAATATTTATGCCGTTATCCATCACGAGAATGAAATTGACGGGCTCAAAATCGGCCGTGTCGGGAATTATGTCGGGCTGATATTCCGAAGTATCTTTAGGGGCCATCTTTATCATCAGCGGCTCTTTCATTATTGTGGAATAATCCCTTTCAATAACAAGGGGAGAAGAGAGCATGTTCAGAACAGAATATTCATCTTTTAAAAGGATACTGCTGATACGTTGCTTCTTTATATCTGTTGTGTGAACAACCACCCCGCTTATTTCAAGGTTGACTGTACTGTCAGCCAGGTTTATTGTCATATAGATTGAATCAGTCCCGGCCATCGCAACCCTCGACTGAAAATATGCTTTGTCCTTCATCGCTGAGAGGAATGCTGAATCTGAGAATATTCTTTCATCAACAGGGTTCTTCTGATTCTGAACGAAGCCATATTTCTCACGGATCTCCTTAAGCTTTCTTGCCGGTGCGATAACCGACATTACAGCATAATAGATCATAAATGCCACCAACAGGCTGGAAATAATTATAAAGGGTATCTTCCTGTAAAAGGGCCGGACGTTAACATCTGTATCCATACTTTCTCCTTAAAATACCCGTTCAAAAAATATATACTTTTGATCCCACACTCAATGTCCTGTAGATAACTTCCAGGTCTTCATCCCCGAGCCTAACGCATCCGTGCGTAACAGGCATGCCAATGAACCTTTTATATATGGTTCCGTGGATAAGATAGCCGTCGCCCAGACTGAGTGCATAATCTCCAAGCACACCATATTCATATCTTGTCGGGTGGTCCCTTGCCGGTATCGGTAACCCCTCCTCAACAAATGCCCAGTCGGGCCTTGTCCATACCGGATTGACCCTTTTATCCTGAATTGTGAATTTCCCCTTTGGTGTTTTGAATATCCAGGATCTTCCTTCAACAGTCTGAAGCATCTTATAGCTTCCTGAACTGCAGAAACCCTCTCTTACCTGCTTCTTGTTCCTGTAAAGATGAAAAAGATTGTCAGTAGTGTTTATTACAAGGTATGACTGCCCCGAGGTATAGGAATTATATTTCCTGGAAAGACGCTGAAGATCCCTGTTCATCTGGGAGGTCAATCTTTTATAACCTGCATCCTGCTTTAATTCCGGGTTATTTGTCAGAGCTGTCTTTCCTCCCGATGGTATCTCCTGAAGGGCAGGTACCAGCCAGATGAAAAATACAAAAACGAATATCACTGAAGCAAAAAGGGATGTTATGAGGAGGAATTTCCGGAAGAAGTTTTTAATCCCCGGATATGCGGATAATCTTTTAAAAAATGAACGCACATTTGAGGTTATTAATGAAATATTTATCTCACCGGTACTCCCTGTATCAGCATCCTGTATTATATCCTTTTCATTTATATCAGTCATAGCATGCGGTTCATTTTTCAAGTACTTTATCAATATCCTGCATGGATCCAACGATAGTTACGGGCGTCCCGACCTTAACATAACGGTAAACTATATTCATATCGCTATCCCTGAGAGCCACGCAGCCTTCCGTCCAGTCGACTCCCTTGCCGCCGTTTCCATGTATCTCGATCATTCCTCCGATCATTGAAGATGGCGGAAGGGTGCCGTTTGAAAGATCCCTCCTGAATCGTGCTGCATCTTCATCATTTGGGTAATTGAGCAGCAGCGCCCTGTGATATTTTGTATCTCCACCATCAAGCTTCCGGATGATCTTATACATCCCCTCGGGTGTTGCCTTGTCTCCCTTCACCCTTTTATTGCCAACCCAGTTCTTACCTAATTCTGCCGGAAACTCATTAATTTTCTTCCCCTTATTATAAACAAGAAGCTTTCTTGAGAACTTGTCAATGATAATTGAAAATTCACCGTTAGTCCGCGATGCTGCAATAGTCCTGTCGATCCACTTCTTCCATGTCGGGTAAGCGGTGAAATACTCCCGTAGGTTAAGATCTGCAAAATCCCAGGACGAAAGTAACAGATTTTCCGATTCGGAAAGAGAAGATTCGGCCTGAAGTAATAAATTTCCGTTAAAGGCTGTTTCTGCATCCTTCAGTAGCATTTTCCCCCTTGAGATCCGTTCATGGATCTCGGGAGTATAAGGATAATTGGCATACCTGTCATTGATCTTTTTCAGAAGGGAATTGAGGGAGTCTATCCTCGGAGCAAGATTTTCCTTCAGATCCTCTATTAACCTGAGGGTACTGTCCGTTGCCGCATCAGCCATTCCTGCTGCAATCCGGGCATATTCTTCAACCTGGTTAAAGTTCCTGAAATAGATGAACCGTTCATTTTCCCTTTTCCACACGGCCATTGCAGAATCATAGCCTGCCTTTGCCTGCCTGAAAAGATAAGGGGAATATTTGTCCGCATTGTTCCTTTGAGCGAACGACAGTGAATCGCGGGCCGTCTGTAACTTAATTACCGGCGGGGCAGGGACGGGATAGAATATGAGGAAGCCAGCCGTAAGAACGATCATTGAAGATGCTGAAATGATAACTGTATTCCGGATTTTTTTATTCATTTCAGATATTATTCAACTTAATTGGCAGAAAAAAATCAACCGCAAAGATCGCCCGGATACCTGGCAAAGCATGCAAAGGGGACTTTGCGAACTTTGCGCTTCCTTAGCGCTCTTTGCGGTTAATGATTCCAGATTCAGTAATTAGAATCTTATCCTTGCTTTAGTTAAAGCTTCTTTGATCTCGCTGTTAAGAGCATCAGCTTTGGCTTTTGCTGCTTTAACCTTGTTCATTGCATCCATGAATGAACCTTTGTCGAAAAGACCCTGAGCTTCTG
>CAYPHL010000229.1:0-4231 GCA_964410385.1 uncultured Rikenellaceae bacterium
TGGTACTGCGAAAGTGGGAGAGTAGGTAGTCGCCGACTTTAAACAGAAGCCCCAGTAAACCCTGGGGCTTTTTTGTTTATTCCCCTTTCAACTTCAGTCCGGAAAATTTGAAAGGACTTATAATTGGGGAAAGACTTAACCACCGAGTTTTACAGAGTTTGACACGAGTTTCACGGAGTTCCAGAAACAGTGTTATTCTGTTGTTTACTCCATGCAACACCGTGGTTAATTTCTTAATTCTTCCTAACCATTCTGAAATTTATCAGAAATATTGCATTCCTGATACCTGTTTGCTGCAACCTTGTGATAATATTATTTAGATATTTATACATTTTGTAATTTACATTTTGTAAATTGCAAAATGTAAATAATATTCAATTAATGACATGAGAAAACCGGAGAATCCTTTCCTGATATCGGGCTATCACAGCCCTGATTATTTCTGTGACCGGAAAAAAGAAACCACCCGCTTATTGAACCACATTCAGAATGGACAGAATGTCACCCTTACATCTGTCAGGAGAATAGGCAAAACAGGACTGATCAAACATCTTTTTTATAACCTTCCTGAAGGATGGAAAGGAATTTATGTAGATATCCTCGCAACAGAAAATCTCCAGGGATTTCTCAGCATGTTGACGACGGCTATCCTGAATACAGTGCCGGAAAAAGAAAGCCTTGGAAGGAAAATCTGGACCTTTGTCAAATCAATGCGTCCCGTAATAAGCTTTGATCCTTTGACTAATCTGCCCCAGGCGTCTTTTGAACTTCGGCAGGCTGATGCTGAAATGCATATAAGTTCAATAATGCAATTCCTGGAGAATCAGGATTTCAATATTATTATTGCCATTGACGAATTTCAACAAATAACCAGGTATCCGGAAAAGAATATTGATGCCTGGCTGCGTTCCGTGATCCAGCACATGACAAATGTCCGTTTTGTTTTTTCCGGAAGCCAGCAACATATTATCAATGAAATGTTTAGTTTGCCATCAAGACCATTTTACCGGAGCTCTGCAGTATTGGGTATAGAAAAATTAGACAAGAGCGAGTACCGGGACTTTATAGCCGGGTGGTTCGACAGACATGGCAAGTCTGTTTCCGGAGAAATAATCGAAGATATGTTGATGTGGTCATGTTTACACACCTACTACGTGCAGCTTATCTGCAACAGGGTATTCGCCACAGGACAAAAAAAGATTACTGACACAGTATGGAAGGAAGAAGCCTACAAACTCCTGAAAGAACAGGAGAACATATTTTTCAATTACAGGAGTATGCTTACAAATCCTCAATGGCAGCTGATGAAAGCGGTTGCCCACGAGGGAGTTGTGACAGCTCCGACCTCAAAGGATTTTATTAGCAGGTATAAACTTGGAAGCCCTTCCACTGTGCTTCGCTCATTGAAGTCCTTAATAAACAACGAATTGTTGTACTCTGAATTTACTGTGGAAGGTGCAGTTTACTACAGTATCTATGATATACTTTTCAGGCGATGGACAGAGTCATTTCCATTAAGCTGAAAGACACTCGGGGTAAAGTTATTGGATCGTCGCTGACTTTATAATGAAGGGTTCTGCATGTGCGGAACCCTTCTTTTCTATTCTTTTGTCCAAATCCTGGTATTCAGGTTCAGGTCCTCAACAATTTCTGTAAGAAGAATAAGAAACCTTAGATTCTCTTCCATAAAGGAGTAATCAGCAACGGGTCTGAAAATCCTCGTTTCGAATAGATTCTTATTCATATTTATAGCCAGGTAAACTTTAGAATCACAGAATGACAGACTTATCTTTGACTTCCATTTACGCTTATATGCAAGGATCCTTTCCATAAGCGCAGGAGTAAGAATATACCTTGCTTCAACCTGGTCATCGGCATATACACAAAACTCTTTTTCGAACTCGGGATTTTCAAGCCTGACAAGTTTTTTCTTTCCTGCACCAATAGATTGAAGTGTCTGTCCGAATTTTCCAAAAAGCTTTTCGGCAGTGTCAGGAAGTACTAAAGTATGAGTAAGGAAGTTCTTGTTAAAATCCGCAACGATGAATATTCCACTGAAAATTGTTGTGTATTCCTCTTTGGTCCCCTTTTCTGTATGGGTAATATTGAGATGCTTTGCAGTCACTTCTGAAAACTCGATATCTGTCTTGCCGATCTTCCCCCTGAAATGATCCTCTCCTGCATAGTTGTCGACTGATAGAGAAAAAATGCCACTATTTATAAACTCTGAAGCAGGGACCATATAATCCGGTGTGTACACCAGTCCTTCATCCAGGAAACTGGTAATCCTGGCAATGATCTTGCTTTTATACTCTTTACGGTAATTTTTACTGACAATCCCCGTTGTGACCAGACCAGCAAAACCGGTTATCATAGGGATAAATCCTTTCAGCATCTCAGCGGAGGAAGGGATAAGAACAATCTCAAGGATTACAGCTGCCACTGTAGCTGTAATGATCGTAAGTGCCCGTTTGTTAACCCTTTTCCTTTCCCGGTCGATGATCTCGAGATCGGGTTTAAGGGATGTTTCGTAAAATTCCCTGAAATTATTATATCTGTTCATTCTGTTTCAATGATGGTCAGTTTTTTGCTGTCAACGGATTTATATCCGGTTTGATCTTTTCTGATTCCGGAATATCAAAGAGAGTCCTCCTTCCGTATTTCATCATCGAAGCCATAATATTTGAGGGGAATAGTTCAACTGCATTATTAAACACCGTAACAGCTGCATTATAAGCTCTTCTGGATGCAGCAAGCTGCTCTTCCGTTTCATTTATGGCACCCTGCAGCTTAAGGAAATTCTGACTTGCTTTCAGGTCGGGATAATTTTCAACCGCCACAAGAATAGCTGACAGATCCTTCCTTATAGCATTCTCAGTTTTAACACGCTCCTCACTGGAAAGATTCTCTGATATTGCCTTAGCCCTGAGTTCGGTAATTTCCGATAGCAGGTCTCTTTCATAACTCATGTAGCCTTTAACCGCATCCACGAGGGCTGGAATCAGGTCATACCTTTTTTTGAGCATTACATCAATGGATGCGAATGCATTTTCAACATCGTTTTTCTTCCTGATAAGGGAATTGTAAAGAATTAGTGAAATAAGTGCCAGAAATGCAACCAATACCAGTAAGTAGATCATTATTTCTCTGATTTTATTTATGATCAAATCAATCCTCTTTACATTAGGGGAATAAGGTAAAAATAGCAAGATTTTTTTTACCAGAGAAATCGAGATATAGTTATTACATGACGCTGCACTGCAGTTACAAACAGGTCGCCGCTACGCGGCTCAGGAGATCGTATTAATGCTGTTACTACAAACAGGTCGCCGCTATGCGGCTCAGGACTGTGAGAATGTTTCGTATGCTACAAACAAGTCGCCGCTACGGGGCTCAGGAGGTCGTTTTAATGCCTATACTACAAACAAGTCGCCGCTATTTGGCTCTATCCCGTTCGAATGTTCCTTTTTGTTTTAATATATCGCCGAAATAAGACTGCAACGATCTGAAATGGATTGAGTCCCGTAGGGACGACCTGTTTATAGCAGACAGCCAACTATATGAATCTGAGCTCCTTAGGAGCGGTCTGTTTTATTCGATTATGTATTTACAAGGGACCTCTCAACACTAACCTCTCGTCACTTCAATTTTATGAAAGTGGTTTTATAATTAATATTACCAACTGACAATGTTATCAGATAAAATCCGGACGGAAGACTTGAGGTTGAGATAATAAATTCCTCATTGGAATCACATGCCTCTATTATTTTATGCTGAACAATAACCCCGGTATTTGAATGTATTTTAACAAGATATTGGCCTCCAGACTGAATGTTGTTCAATTTCAGTGTGATTTTGTCAGATGCAGGATTAGGATAAACCGATATTCCGGTTTTATCAGTCAATTCTGATAGACCTGTAGTACCGGATTTTGCCGGACCACCGGGTTCCTTGATCGAGCCGTTAACAGATATATCTTCATCACCGCGAAGCCCGTCAACAAAATGAAGTGTGATTGTATTCCCGTTTATTTCGGCCCCGGTCTGTCCGTCGTAGGCAAAATCATACCAGTGAGGGGTCAGATTGTCGGGTGTAATTCCATACTTATAATATTTTGTAATTGATGTTCCATTATGCAAGATCATGTTAACGTTTACAGCTTCACCCGGATCGAGGCCATCGATCGAAAAATCGAAGAAACCAAACGGGAATTCAGCATCAGCCGGTGTAT
>CAYPHL010000230.1:0-4066 GCA_964410385.1 uncultured Rikenellaceae bacterium
AGTTGCTATAAGTACGGGGAGATTATTTTTTTCAGCAAGCGACCTTGTATAATTATATAACTCATCATTATCAGTCTTCAGCCAGATAGTTCCGTTATCTTTCAGGAAGCTCCGGTAAAGGTTGAGAAACCAGGGACAGGTAAGCTTTTTGTTTGAATTCTTGTTGCCGGGCTGTGGGTCAGGGAAGGTAAGCCATATTTCATCAACTTCATCCTTTGCGAAGAATGATCCGGTAAATTCAATTCTTGTTCTCAGGAAAGCAGCATTCGGGATGTTCTTATCATTTGCTGTTTTAGCTCCGCGCCACATCCTGGCGCCCTTGATATCGACTCCGATATAATTTTTCTCCGGGAATCTTTCCGACAGTCCTGTAGTGTATTCTCCTTTGCCACATCCTAGTTCGAGTACGATCGGATTATCGTTATTGAATATTTGCTTATTCCAGTTCCCCTTAACAGGATGATCCATCCCGGGCTTAATTTCAGGGTCGGGCTGTACTACATTTTTGAAAGTCTTCAGTTCAGCCCATCTGGCCAGCTTATTTTTTCCCACGGCCGGTGATCAGATCTTTATTTTTTCAATTCTTAATCCGAGATCATATACCCCTTTCAGATCGCCTGCCCTCATGCCATGCTGAATCCTGAAAACATATGTTCCTTTAAGGGGGAAGAAGACATTGGACCGGTACGGGAGGGTCAGTTCATGTATATCGCCTGCACCTTTTCCATGCCAGTTGCCTTTTTCATCGGCAAGTTCATATTCAAGGGTATCGGTAATACTTTTTCCGTCGGGAGATATGGCAGTCACAAACAGGAAGATATTCCTGAAAGGGTAATCGGACCCGGTGCGGATAGTGAAAGAAACATTGGTTTTGCTGACCGAATCACTTACATTATAACTGAATTCGGGGATATTGGATATCTGCCATGTTTTGTCAGGCATTTCGGATGAATCGGTAAACAGTATATTCCTGCCGCAGGCGGCCAGGAACAAAATAAATAGTCCGATCAGAAGCTTACGGTTGTTATTTGTTCCTTTTGTCATTGAATCTCCTGTTTCTCTTTTTGTTGGAGTGGTGACGTTGATTTTTCCCCGGCTGGGCCGGATCGAACCTTGTAAGGCTGTTGTTCTGAAGCAGATCCTCGGAAGGAGCAGCTGATTCCCATTCCTTCCCCTGCCCGAGGATCCTGTCGGGTTTCATTCCCTTCCTGTTCATCGCCTGTACCTCTCTCACCCTTTCAACAGGTACGGGGATCATATTGGCTGTCGAATGAGGGTCGGTGGTGTACCAGTATATACCTTTATGGACTTCCATCTTCAGGAAATAAGCTGTTCCTTCAAGCGCTTCAAGTGCAACATCCCTTGAGGGAAAGCCTTTCTGGGCATCCACATAACAATCAAATTCAAAATTGAGGCAGCATTTCAGCTTGCCACATTGTCCGGCAAGCTTCTGGGGATTAAGAGACAGTTCCTGGAATTTTGCATGAGTTGTTGTAACCGACACAAAATTAGTTATATAGGTTGAACAGCACAGTTCTCTTCCGCATGATCCTATTCCTCCTATTCTTCCGGCTTCCTGGCGTGCCCCGATCTGGCGCATTTCTATCCTTACCTTGAACTCCTCGGCCAGCACCTTGATCAGCTGTCTGAAATCAACTCTTTCATCAGCAATATAATAGAAGATAGCCTTTGTCTTATCGCCCTGGTATTCCACATCCCCGATTTTCATGTTAAGCTTAAGCTCTTCGGTTATCTGTCTGGAACGCAGCATTGTCGGGATTTCATTCTTTTTTGCTTCTTCCCACTTCTGTATATCAACGGCTTTTGCTTTGCGGTATACCTTTTTAAGGTCATCGGAACAGGGAAGAACCTTAAGTTCTTTCATCTGCTCATACACAAGAGGACCGGTCATTGATACTCTTCCGATATCATGTCCCGGTGAAGCTTCGACCGCAACAATATCGCCGATTTCAAGACGCAGGTTGTTCACATTTCTGTAAAAACCTTTCCGTGTATTCTTGAATCTGACTTCAATAATATCATTTTCGCTGACACATTCGGGAAGGTGATTGAGCCAGTTAAAAGAATCCAGTTTATTACACCCGGGCTTATATTTTATATCAGGCAGATGGATTTCTTCACCCGTCTGACCCTGTAAATCATCATTATCTGTCATAGAATTCCGCCTCTGCTGAAATCAAACCGCAAAAGTAGTGAATAAATAGATCATTATCAATTATGCTTTTGCGGTTCTGGTGATGAACCGGGTAACTTTCAGTGCAAGATCGAGGAAAATGATCTTCGGATTGCCGTTTGCTTCGATGTGGGAAAAGGCAAGATTGAATTCATCCGTCAGGAGAAATATATTCTCATCGTTGACAAACGGATGGAAATTTCCTGAGAAGGAGGCTTCCTCTCCGGCAAGAAAAACAAGGTTGTTTTTTTGCTGGCCCAGGGTCATCATGAAATTTTCCCGAAGGATCCTCAGGGAATATGTGAGGAAATTTTTTTGTGCTTCTCTCCCTGTGGTAGACATATCTTCAGTCCAGCCGATAATTGAAATTATATCTCTTTTCCAGGCATAGCGCATCAGGTTTTTGAACCTGTCGAGGTTCCGTGAGGAGGCATCTTCATTCTCATAAAGCTCTATAGCTTTGATTATGTTGCCGTTGGCAACTCTGGCTACTTCAGAAGCTTTCTGCCTCTCAGCTTTGAGGATTTCGGTAAGATATCCTGTGATTTCATCATTCGAAAACCCCGGTAATCTTATCAGCTGGCATCTTGACATGATCGTCGGGATGATCTTATCGGGCTCATCGGAAACCAGCAGGAATATTGTTTTTTCCGGTGGTTCCTCGATCATTTTAAGAAGCTTATTGGCTGCCGAAGGATGCATCTTTTCGGGCAGCCAGATTATCATTATCTTGAAATCCGATTCAAAGGTCTTAAGGTTCAGCTTTTTAATTATTTCAGCAGCTTCGGATGAAAAGATCAGTCCCTGTGCATTGCCGACCTCTATTGAATTGAGCCACCCGTTGAGGGTAAAGTACGGAGATCTCCCGGCGAATTCTCTCCACGATTCAATAAATGAATCACTTACTGGTTCATTATCTTTTCCACCCTTTCTGATCACCGGAAAAACAAAATGAAGATCGGGGTGGATCATTTTTTCATATTTCACGCACGATCTGCATTTCCCGCATGAATCTTCTTCAGACCTGTCCTCGCAGCTTATATATTTTGCATAGGCAAGCGCCACTGCCAGTGATCCGCATCCCTCAGGTCCCGTAAATATCTGGGCATGGCTGACCCTTTCCTCCTTTACCGATCGGATCAGCCTGGATATGACCTCTTTTTGCCCGGGGATCTGTGCGAAGTTCATGCTTTTGTAACAGTACTATTTTAATGCGTTAAGAGCTGCATCATAATCAGGCTCCTGACCGATTTCAGGAACAAGTTCAGTATATGTAACTTTTCCCGATTCGTCTATAATGACAATGCTTCTTGCATACAGCCCTTCAAATATGCCGTCAAGAATATCCACCCCATAAGCTTTTCCAAACTTACTGTCCCGGAAACCTGACAGGGGGATTACGTTATTGATGCCTTCAGCTGCGCAGAAATCCTTATGTGCGAACGGAAGATCCTTTGAAATTGCCAGTACCAATGTATTATTCAGACCGGCAGCTACCTGGTTGAATTTTCTCAATGCTGCAGCACATACTGATGTGCCCACACTGGGAAATATATTTAAGAGAAGTCTTTTCCCTTTCAGTTCTGATAATGAAAGGGAACTCAGATCTGACCGGACCAGATTAAATTCAGGGGCCAGGGTTCCTTTTGCAGGAAGATTTCCGGAAGTATTAACCGGATTTCCTTTAAGTGTAATTTTTGCCATAGTTTTTTTTCAAAATTAATTAAACTTTTAACATCCGGATAACATTCCAAAGAGGGGATTGTTCTCTTCACCTCTTCTCTGTGGATCTTCTGTGATCCCGTCCCGATAGCTATCGGGAGCTATCGGGACTCTGTGGTTTTCTGTGTAACGAAAAATAATAAGAACTTA
>CAYPHL010000231.1:0-3889 GCA_964410385.1 uncultured Rikenellaceae bacterium
CTATGGGCAACACCCCTTTGACCGGCTGCAAGGATCCGTCAAGGGAAAGTTCTCCAATAAGAATGTACGATTCAAGTTCCCGACCATTCACTTTATCATCAGCTGCCAGTATTCCCATTGCAAGGGGAAGATCATAGGAAGAGCCCTCCTTGCGGATATCTGCCGGCGCCATATTTATAACAACCTGCTTACCGGGCCAGTGAAATCCAAGGGAGCGGATAGCTGATTCTATCCTCTGCTGGCTCTCCTTCACTGCCACATCGGGAAGACCCACAAGGAAAAACCTGATACCACGCGATACATTTACTTCTATTGTAACGGTAACTGCATCAATACCGTTAACAGCACTGGCAAAGGTTCTTATCAACATAATTATTAGTTTATTAGCACATTCGGAAACACAGTATCAAATATAGAAAGATTAAAAACAAAAGACAACAGCCTGCACAGATTTTCGAAGAAAAGAAGGGGAAAAATAAAAGTTAAAGACTCAGGATCCACCGAAAGGCGGAAATGAAATCCCTTAAACGGGAAAAATTTGAAAAAGATAAAAGCTTAAATACTTGCTGGCAAAATAGATTTCCGGGTATCTTCAGTAATGAACAGCTTTAGGTTTATTTTTAACTGTATTTAAAATAATTGATTTGAAGAATA
This sequence comes from uncultured Rikenellaceae bacterium, assembly GCA_964410385.1. Lineage (GTDB taxonomy): Bacteria > Bacteroidota > Bacteroidia > Bacteroidales > VadinHA17 > LD21. The sequence continues at coordinate 655 of CAYPHL010000231.1, forward strand.
ACATTTTAACCCCCGGAAGATCTCCTGAACAGGAAAGAACGTCAACAATTAATGAAAATCTGTCGGGAACGCGCTTAACTTGATCTAATGAAAGGGCGTCAAACCTGGCCAGTTCGTTATATGTTAATTGATCCGGCTCTTTATAGTGGATTAAGAGCAAGTGAAAAGGCCGCATTAATAATGGTGATATAGTTTGTAATGAACAAGATCCTTATATCATAGTTCTGAAAGGTAAAGGAAATATAAAGAGGATAGTCTTTATTGATCTGAATATGGCAAAGCACATAAAGGAATTCCTAAATTATAAATCAAAAACTCTAAAACAGGCTATTGATAAAGAGTCTCCTTTATTTTGAGGATGGGAAGGTAAACAATCCCCTCCCATTACTTTGATGAATTCTTTTAAGGTGGCTATTAAAGAAGCTGGTCTGCCTCACCGATATTTAATTCATAAGTTCCGGCACACTTATGCAACTTTTTTATTACATAATACCGCGAATTTACGATATGTAATGCTACAACTTGGCCATTCATATATGTCAAAGACTGTATTGTATGCTAATATTATACCCGAGGAGAATGGGGATTTGGCAAATAAGATAAAGAGGGATGAATTATAAGATAGTGCTACTGTTAATTTACCATCTATTAAATTTACAAATTTCTTCCGAAAACTGTATAATTTTTAAAGCTATTTTATGACTGAGTGGATATACGAATGACCATTTCAGGCAGTTGTACTACAGTGACATCGCCACCATGCGGAACACCGGAGGTAATTTGCAGGTTTTCAACGGGATAAAATAAAACACACAGGCGTGGTCGCTCTGGTAGGTCAGCCCATCGGAAGCGGGCTTATATGGATCAGAAGTTCCGGGCGCCTGTTCCGACAAGTTTTTCCAGTTTTTCAAGCCGGTCGTTTAACTGGCTATAGTTCTGCCTGAGTTGCTGGTTTTCAGTACTCAAGACATCGTTTTCGGCTTTGAGTTCTTTGAGTGCATTAATGACAGCCACGTTCACACCACTCATATCAAATTCCAGATAACCGTTTTTGTTTTCGGTCACCGATTCAGGGAAGGCTTTCTGAACCTCCTGCGCTACAAAGCCGACATATTCCCTTTCTGAAGGAAGGTTCAGGGAGTTATCTTTTTTATAGTTAAACCGTACCGGCTGTAGCCGGATAATGTCGCTAAGGCCCCTTTCGTAATTTCCGCGGATATCTTTCAGTCTGATGTCGGAAAATGCTACCCATGATCCTCCTCCGGGTTTTGAAGCAACCCCGTTTACAGCAAGCAAATGACCATCACCGGGGAAACAATTTATTCCGACTGGTTGTTTAAAATAGTTGAATGTGGCAGCGTATCCCCAACTGTAATATGTGCCATCGTACCATATGGCTTCATCGCCGTTACATCTCAATGCAACTCCTGACGAAATTCCATTCAGAAGGTTTGCAGTTCCAACCACATCAAGCGGGTAAGCAGCCCCTTTACCAATTCCAAGTTTTGTGTCAATATACACCTGTCCACCTAAAAAATATCCGGAGTAACCGGTAGAATTTGATAATCCATAAATAGCTTTACCATTTCCGGATGAAGCAGTAGAACCATAGACACCAATACCTGTAGGGGACTGCGTATCACCATAAACACCTATAGCTGAACCGGAAGTCGAAAAATTAATACCATAAATGCCAAAGCCATTAGGAGAGCTGCTCTCTCCTTTTACTCCATAAGTAATTCCTGAAGCTGAGTTCGCATATCCCCGCACCCCTATTCCAGTTACAGCTTCTGAGTTACCATATACCCCTGTAACACTTTTACCAAGTACACCAACTCCTCCGGGAGATGTAGATTCGCCTGTTATTCCAGGTCCCCAGGCGACAGACTTCAATCCAAATCCACCGTCACAGGTAAGGCTGAAAATATAGCCGGCAGTGGTGGCACCCCCGGTGTATGGCAAAGTAAAATTTGTGCCGGTGGCATCGGCAGCCGGCTTCCAGGTGGTGCCATCCCACTTCAACACCTGCCCTGAGGTGGCCGCCTGCTGCGCAATTTTTAAGGGCGCAACCGTCGTTCCGCTTCCGGATAAGGTGGCATCTGTAGCCACATTTTCCACGGTTTTTGCCTGTAAGGCATACGGCACACTCAGCAACTGGCTTGTACCAGAAATGGTATAAGCAGTGCCTCCCGAAGGATCCGTTTCTGTCTTCAGGAAATAGGGACCGGCACCCCAGTTGATCCCGGCAAATGTTCCGGTCAAAGGTGTTCCGCTCCCGATTTCAACCGTCACTAAACCGTTTGAATTGGTTACCGGGTTGGGAGTGTACTTTTCTGCAAATACAACAGCACCGGAGGAGGTACCCTGCAGGATACTGATCTTCATCCCGACAGACTGGCTGGTTACCAAATCTCCCGATGCATTGCGCACAACGCACTGATAGCTCAATTTCTGAGGCGACTGGGCCATCGTGTGAAGCCAAAAAAGGCATAAAATGGTCAGTGTAACAAGTGTTCTCATTTAACATAGTTTTGTACCGAAAAGATAATGAATATTTTACTCTTCCGGAATAATTTTTACTGGAATTATTCTTCTTTCAGTAACACCACCAGGTATCATGAAGTGTTTCCCTGCTCATCAGAAAAACAGACCGTTTTTTCTGTCAATCCGTCAATTAGCACATCAATTCATTTATCTGAAAAATGCAATGAAATCATCCGAACGGTACACCGGAATGGTTGATGAAGTGAAGTCTGAGCTATTTCAGGTAAATATAGAATAACCAAATCTGATTATACCATACAATGGGTTTTATTTCCCCGATCCGTTAAAGAAGCTTACAACATCCCCGAGGTTTTTCATCCCATAAAAATCCAGACCATCAACCACAGCAGCTTCACGTGAATTCCTTTCAGGTACAATAATCACCTTATGTCTCTTTTCCCTTGCTCTCAATGCTATGGGCAACAACCCCTTGACCGGCTGCAAGGATCCGTCAAGGGAAAGTTCTCCTATAAGAATGTAAGATTCGAGTTCCTGACCATTCACCTTATCATCTGCAGCCAGGATACCCATTGCAAGGGGAAGATCATAGGAAGAACCCTCCTTGCGGATATCTGCCGGAGCCATATTTATCACAACCTGCTGCCGGGCCAGTGAAATCCAGGGGAACGGATAGCTGATTCTATCCTCTGCTGACTCTCCTTCACTGCCACATCGGGAAGCCCCACAAGGA
>CAYPHL010000232.1:0-3805 GCA_964410385.1 uncultured Rikenellaceae bacterium
AAAACACGACAAAGTAAATCATTTAGGTACCAAACTTCAAAATAAACCGTTAAGAATCTTTAAGAATTTACTAATTTTGAGTCAAAATTTTGAGCCTCATGCAGGGCAGTTCTGAAAACAAAAAGTATCTTATCTGGTTCTGGGCATTATTCGCATTTCCCTTTGTAATCATCATTTCAATCTTCATTCTCATATCGAAGGGGAAGCTTGGTCCGATGCCATCTTTCGCTGAACTTGAAAATCCCGAATATTACCTCGCCGCAGAAGTTTATTCGGAAGATGAGGTGCTTCTTGGTAAGATAAGCATTGAGAACAGGACCTGGACTGATTACAAGGATCTTTCACCATATCTTGTTGCCGCACTTATTTCAACTGAGGATATCAGGTATTACCGTCATTCGGGAATTGATGTCCGGGGCCTTGCAAGAGCCGTTGTCAGAACTATCCTGCTCGGTCAGAATACCGGGGGAGGCAGTACGATAACCCAGCAACTTGCAAAACAGCTTTATCCGCGCGATACTGCCAGGGTTTCTTCTCTTGTCAGAAAAATACGTCTTGGAGTTTCAAAATTCAAGGAATGGCAGACTGCCGTCAAGCTCGAGAAAAGCTATACAAAGGAGGAGATAATTGCAATGTACCTGAACAAGTATGATTTCCTGTATAATGCGATAGGGATCAGATCAGCTGCCAGGGTATATTTCAATTCAACCCCCGATTCTCTCAATATTCAGGAAGCGGCCGTCCTGATAGGTATGCTTAAGAATTCTGCAGCTTTTAATCCCAAGAGATATTACGACCGGATGTTCCAGAGAAGGAATATTGTTATCTCCCAGATGGCGAAATATGGCTATCTCAGTCGTCATGTTGCAGATTCAGTCAGTAAGCTGCCAATTGAGCTTGACTTTCAGGTTGAGGACCATAATACAGGAAGTGCGACATATTTCAGGGAATATCTGAGGAATATAATGACAAGGCGCCTGCCTGACAGGAACCTTTACCAGCAGCAGGCATCATATGAAGATGCTATGTGGGAATGGGAAAACAACCCCCTTTACGGATGGTGCAATAAAAACAGGAAGCCTGATGGCTCCAATTATGATATTTACAAGGACGGGCTCAAGATATATACCACAATAAATTCGAGGATGCAGCAATATGCCGAAGAGGCTCTTGCCGAGCATCTTTCAAAAGAAGTGCAACCTGATTTTTACTTGCGTGCAAAGGGATTCAGGAATCCTCCTTATTCGAACGACCTGCCGAAGAAAATGATTGACGAACTGATAATGAGATCACTGAGGCAGAGCAACAGGTATTATATAATGAAAGCCCGCGGATTTTCCGAGGACTCAATAATGCTTGCCTTCAACACCAAAGTTCAGATGAAGGTCTTTTCCTGGAAGGGAGAGGTGGATACAATAATGACCCCCCTGGATTCGATCAGATATTATAAGTATTTCATAAGATCGGGGATCATGGTTGAGGATCCTCATAACGGTCATGTAAAAGCTTATGTCGGCGGACCCGATTTCAGGTATTTCAAATATGATGTCTGCACACAGCAGAGAAGGCAGATCGGAAGTACGATAAAACCATTCCTTTATACTATTGCAATGCAGAACGGCTATTCTCCCTGTTATGAGGTTGAGAATATACCGCGTTCTTTTGATGTGGGGGATACAATTCCCTGGACTCCGAGAAGCTCGGGCAACAAAGCCTATCATGGCAAAATGGTCACTCTTAAATGGGGGCTTGCCCAATCGGAGAATTATATTTCGGCCTGGCTGATGGAACAGTTCAGACCCGCTGCAGTTGTCGACCTTATGCATAAAATGGGCGTCAGAAGCTTTATTGACCCCGTCTATTCCATTTTCCTCGGTACTTCCGATATAAAGCTTGAGGAAATGGTCGGGGCTTATGGCACTTTTGCAAATAAGGGTGTATATACCCGTCCTATGTATGTAACCCGTGTTGAAGATAAGAACGGGAACGTTATCTCACGATTTTCTCCCAAGATTGAAGAGGTTCTTAATGAAGAGACGGCTTTTCTCATGTTAAACCTTTTGCAGGGGGTTGTTCAGTCGGGATCAGGTATCAGGATGAGGAGGGAGCCATATATGCTTATGAACCAGATCGGCGGTAAAACCGGAACAACACAGGAGCAGTCCGACGGATGGTTTATGGGAGTGACTCCGAACCTTGTAGGTGGTGTGTGGAGCGGATGGGAAGACCGCGCAATTCATTTCGAAACTCTTGGTGAAGGTCAGGGTGCAAATATGGCATTGCCCGTTTTTGCATTATTCCTGAAAAAAGTATACAATGATCCCGAGCTCGGAATTCTCGAAGCTGATGAATTTGAGAAGCCCACCGGCTTCAATATGGAGCTTGACTGCAACAAATACAAGCGGGCAAGTACGGGGCGGGACAATCCGTTGCGGGAAAGGTATTAGCTGAACAGCGATCGAACCAGCTGTTCGATCTTTCCCACCTGTACAACCTCAATACCCGGATCTTTGACCGAGATGTTCCGGTTATATTTAGAAAGGTATATTCTTTTAAATCCCATCTTCGAAGCTTCACGTATTCGCTGTTCAATCCGTGCTACCGGCCTTATCTCACCGGAAAGACCCGCCTCACCGGCGAAACAGGTTTCCCTGGGGATCGGAATATCGAGGTTTGATGACAGTACAGCGCTCATTACAGCCATGTCGATAGCCGGATCGGTCACTTTTATCCCGCCGGCGATATTCAGGAATACATCTTTCACTGCAAGTCTGAAACCGGCCCTTTTTTCAAGAACTGCAAGAAGCATGTTCAGCCTGCGGATATCATAGCCCGTGGAGCTTCGCTGAGGTGTTCCGTAAACAGCACTGCTTACCAGTGCCTGGGTCTCGATCAGAAAAGGCCTTAATCCGTCGACAGTGGCTGCAATCGAAATGCCGCTCAGTGGTTCGTCATGCTGATTAATGAACATCTCGGACGGATTGTTCACCTCCCTGAGACCTGATTCGATCATCTCAAAGATCCCGATTTCCGATGTGGATCCGAACCTGTTTTTTACAGGTCTCAGGATGCGGTATACATAATTATTATCACCTTCAAAATACAGTACAACATCAACAATATGTTCGAGGACCTTAGGCCCGGCAAGTGTTCCATCCTTTGTTATATGGCCTATAAGCACCACAGGAGTACCGGTTATCTTTGAATATTTTAGAAGCTGGGCAGCACATTCCCTTACCTGGGATACCGAACCGGCTGAAGATTCAAGCATTCCTGTGCTCATCGTCTGTATCGAATCTGCAATTATTAGTCCCGGTTTGAGGTTCTCACTTTGGGTGAAAATATTCTCAAGGACAGTCTCACTCAGAATGTAGCACAAGGGATTTGAGTTTTTCAGTCGGCGGGCCCTGAGGCTTATCTGTTCTTCACTTTCTTCACCTGAGACATATAACACCTTTGTACCTTTCAGTGCCAGGGCCAGCTGAAGGGCGAGGGTAGACTTTCCTACTCCCGGTTCACCTCCCAGCAAAATAAGCGATCCGCTGACCATACCTCCGCCCAGGATCCTGTCGAGTTCGCTTATACCCGTGTTCAGACGTTTTTTCTCGTCAGCTTCAATATTATCAAGAAGCTTCGGATTACGTTTTTCGAGCCCCGCCGGGAGATTCAATTCACGGGAAGTCACAGGGGCTATTATTTCCTCATGATAGGTGTTCCATTCCCTGCATGAAGGGCACCTGCCAATCCATTTGGGCGATTCGGCACCGCAATTCTGACAGACAAATACAGATCTGGATTTTGACAT
>CAYPHL010000233.1:0-1059 GCA_964410385.1 uncultured Rikenellaceae bacterium
GATCTGAAGCAAGTATGGTACCAAGCTGTTTCGGATCAAGAGTTTTACCATCCTGGATATAGCTCCTTCTCATACCTTTCTTTTCAATTGTTATCGGTCCTCCGGTCTGAGCCGATATTGCCAGGGATATCATTATAAAGATAAACCCTGATAAAAATAACTTTCTCATGATAAAATATGTTTGGTTAATACTTATTCCCCCTATCTCAATTATGGGGTTTCTGTATAATATATACCTGGAAAACGGATTCCTGACTGATTTTTTTTCTGAAAATTCAGGAATTAAATAAGGTCCGCTACAATTCTAACTGATCTGGCCAGACAGCATAAAGAAGTTAATTAACCATGCTGATTCCGGAAAATTCTACAGGAAATGTATTTTATGAGTAATGTTTATCATCCGGATAATTTCTACATCTTACTGTAAATTTCAATCAGGCTTTTCAGGCTGCTGACAACCTCATTATAAAAAGGAAGATCTCTCCAGTATGAAGCTTCTGATGACTGGATTATATCAAGCTGCGATTTTGTTAATGTCACTGGAGTCTTGCCGTTCGGACCTCCTTCACCATCGTCATTTTTAGAGATCCTGGCACCTTTTGATATAAGCGTTCTTGCTATCTCCGGGGCATTTCTGTACGGAAGTGGAAGAGCCACAACAAGTCCCAGTTCATGAAGAGCTGTATTTCCCATCATATCACGTGAATTAGGATCCGCTTTAAAATCCAGAAGCAGTTTAACAATTTCAATATCACGATTGTGTGCAGCAAGAAGCAATGGAATATTTTCTGAACTAAAATCAGGGTCAACAGTGGCTTTTGCACCTTTTTGTAACAGGAACCTGATTATCGCAATATAATCTTGTCTTATGACAGGAGCTGACCGGCCAGAAAAGACCGCAGCTCCATAGTCCCGTATTTGTGATGCTATAAATCCTCCTTCGCCTGGCAGTATTGCATCTAATGCTGCTGAAATTGCCCTGCAAAGTGGAAAAACTGAAACCCCGGCTCCTTCAAGTTGCTTATTTAAATCAACTCCTTTTGCAACTGCCGATTTAAT
>CAYPHL010000233.1:1159-3795 GCA_964410385.1 uncultured Rikenellaceae bacterium
CCATCTATTTCTTTACCAGTTCAACTCTCCTGTTCTTAGCCCGGCCTTCTTCCGTATTATTATCGGCAACCGGTTTATCCTGACCGAATCCCACAGGGCTGAGCCGGTCAGCGGAAATACCCTGGGCAACGATTGCAGAGACCACCGACTTTGCCCTTGCCTCAGAAAGGGTTTTGTTTGATACCGGAGTACCTACATTATCAGTATGCCCTTCCACACCGATCTTAAGATCAGGATTTGACTTCATCATCTGGACTATCTGGTCAATAATTGGTTTGGAATCGTCCCTGATTATCGATTTGCCGGTGTCAAAGTTTATATACAGAGCAATATGACCGTCACGGTTCAGAGCTTCAAACATACTGCTTGCAGTTACATCCTGCTTCATTAATTCTTTTAAGATAATAGTCATATAATAATCATCTCCACCAAGGGTCGCAATTTCAACCCATAATTCATCACTGCCTTTTACTGCTTTCCCGACAACTATATTTAGACCGTTGAATTCAGCACAGTCAGCATCCTGCGGAGCTCCATTAAAAATAATTGTCCCACCCATACTTGTAATGGCATTGGTATAATTACGAGTAATTTGAATTACACTTGCTTTTTGGGCGTCCTCTTTCAGGGTATATACCCTTCTGAATTTTCTGCCTTCAACGGTTGTACAATTCTTACCATTCCAGAAATTGTAACTGTCAAATTCAATTTCTTCCCCGTCATAGATGGTGTAATTGGGCATCCCGGAGAACCAGGGAGTGTCCTTAAGTTGAGGTTCATCATCCTGACCATTCAACTGAACTGAAAAAGTTATTGACAAGGTCACTAATAACATTATGCATAATTTATTCTTCATAATTTCCTCCTGTTAATTAATGTGAGTCGTAAATAATTACCTTCTGTTTTTATAATTGAGTTATACAAAACTGTGATAGTAAATCTTTTTTATTCAGGCTGGTCATTTGTCCATTTGCTTATACAGAACTGGAAAAAGATTAATTATTTTGCATGATAAGTTTCTTGTCACTTCATAAAGCACCGTACAGAAAAACCCGGGGTAACACCATAAGTCCTGTAAAGGCGGGCGCCATCAGAATCTTTAGAAATTTCCAAATAAAAGATATAGCCGGTATAAGTCGTGCTGCACCACCAATAACCCCGCATTCCTAAATCCCAAAACTGACCTCCTCCCCGCCTTCCGCCGGCCCTGCCTGAAAATCCTGTTGAATTTGTTGTACCGGAGCTCTGGGTTGTCCAGAAAATAGTCCCGGATTCTTTAAGGGGACCGCCGGCAGAGTCTTCACCACCAAGTCCATTTATAAGATTATTCCATGCGATTTCAGAAGGTATTGTCCAGCCAACCGGGCACAGACGTCCATAAAGTGCTGCCTGCTGGTTGTACAAAAGTCCATAATTTCCGGCATAGGCTGAATTATTGTTATAGTAGCAGTAAGCCTTATAATTATCCCAAATATCCTGATTATCGGCATGCTTTACAGCAGTTCCGTTATCAAATGTCATTGCAATAAGGTTCGAACCCATTGCTACTATATCACCCGATTTGTTCTCAGGATCAGGTTCGCCACTGGCCCCTTTGCCTGTTCCTATAATGACGACCGGGTAATTATTGCCATCTGCATCAGTACAGGCATGAAAGTTGAAGGTGACTGTCTTGTCTGAGGTCGGTACAATTGTCAGTACGGTACTATAAATACCTGAGATACCTTTCATTTTTAATCTGTCACCGGTGAAATATTGCATTATCTTTTCGACTGCCGGTCCCTTTATACCTTCCGGCTTTCCCTTTATAGAAAGTGTATGTTCATAAGCTATTTCAGGAGTTCCTCCGGGCAAACCTGAGCTTATTAACCTGCCGCTGCAGGAGTACCGGCCGGAAGTCACTTTACCAAAATAAATGCCCCCTTTAATACCCCGGATAACATAAACATGTCTGCCACTTTCAAGGAAATCATTGCTTTGTGAAATTTTCCTTCCGGAAATATCATACAATGTTATAGTTGTTTCTCCCCGTTCAGGCAGGATGAACTGCATTTTTGCCTGATCTTTCATCGGATTGGGATAGAAACGTACAGTGCCCGTTTCATCCTCATTCATAGACTCAATACCGGTTACCACAGACAGGCGAAGTTGCTCGCTTCCCTTCATTTTCACAATAGAACCCTGCATCAGATTCTCTATTATTACTGAATCAACATCTGTACTGGCTCCGGCACCTGCATAGCTTATAAGGTAGTCCTGAGCCTGCAGATTTATCAGTGAGCCGATCAGCAGGATAAATAAAATACAAATTAAAGTTGTAAGAGTGGGAAATTTGTTTTTCATGATCAGCCTGTTAAATCGATATACTAATATTCAATTAGTTATGAAATTTAGTAAATTTTCCGGTAAGAACAAAAAAAATTTTATGCTGCAGTCCAGGTAAAATTTCTATACGGAAAATTGATTATCACCGTCATCTTAAAAAGCTATCCTGCCAATCTGCCTCCCGGATATAATTTCCCCGCCAGTTGAGACCCGACAATAATGCGGTTTCTAGCTGTAAATAACAACATAACTACGTATCTTAATACGTTTTTTAATACGTTTTTTAATACGTTGTTAATGGCCCTGATCTA
>CAYPHL010000234.1:0-3733 GCA_964410385.1 uncultured Rikenellaceae bacterium
CTTACTTCCTCAATCTCGGACCTGATCAGCTTCATTGAATTTATGAACCTGTTCAGCTCCTGTAAAGACTCCGATTCCGTGGGTTCTATCATTAGTGTACCATGAACCGGAAATGAAAGTGTGGGAGCGTGAAATCCGTAGTCCATCAGACGTTTGGCAATATCAGATTCCGTTATACCGGCTTCAGCTTTGAAATTCCGGCAATCGAGTATGAATTCATGAGCAACATAGCCTGTGGTTCCCGAATAGAGTGTTTTATATTCATTTTTAAGTGCCGCCGACAGATAGTTAGCATTCAATATAGCATATTTTGTCGCAAGGGTAAGACCTTCCTCTCCCATCATCATTATATAGGCATGAGATATTGTGAGTATATGGGCGCTTCCGAAAGGTGCTGCTGCAACAGCTGTTATACCATGACTTCCACCGGTCTTTACAAGAGGATGTGAAGGCAGGAATTCCGAAAGTTTTTCATTTACAAGTATTGGTCCCATTCCCGGGCCGCCGCCCCCGTGAGGAATTGAAAATGTCTTGTGGAGGTTCAGGTGGCAGACATCCGCTCCTATGCGGCCCGGACTTGTCAGACCCACCTGGGCATTCATGTTTGCACCATCCATATAGACAAGTCCCCCGGCTTCATGAATAATATTTGTCATTTCAATAACTGAAGCTTCGAAAACACCGTGTGTCGAGGGATAGGTTATCATGAATCCGGCCAGGTTCTCTTTATGTTCAGCAGCTTTCTTCCTGAGGTCCTCAACATTAATATTCCCTTTATCGTCACATTCAACAACCACCACCTGCATACCTGCCATAACTGCAGAGGCAGGATTTGTTCCGTGTGCAGATGAAGGGATCAGAACGACCTTCCTGTGGCCTTGCCCCCTGCTCAAATGATATTCCCGTATCACCAGAAGGCCCGCATATTCTCCTGCCGCTCCTGAATTAGGCTGAAATGACACAGCTGAAAATCCGGTGATTTCCTTTAATGCCTCACCAAGCTCATCCATCAGCTGATGATAACCAAGTGCCTGGTTTGCCGGGGCAAAAGGATGAATGTTTGCAAATTCCGGCCAGCTCATTGCAAACATCGAAGTTGCAGGATTCAGCTTCATCGTACATGAGCCCAGAGAAATCATACCCTGTGTCAGGGAAAAATCCTTCCGCTCCAGCATCTTGATATATCTCATCATGTCTGTTTCACTATGATACCTGTTGAATGCTGCAGGTTTCAGGAAAGGAGATCTCCTCACGAATCTTTCTTCCGTGATATTGCATTTGCACAGTTCTGAAATAACTTCCGGTGATTTTCCGGCAGCGCGCGCAAATATTCCGGTTACAGTATTAAGCTCTTTTATCGAAGTGATCTCATCAGTGCTTAACATTACTGTCCCGTCATCGTGATAATAGAAATTGACTTCGCCGGCAAGGGCAGCATTCATTATATCCTGCTGGGTGATACCGGCCGGTAATTCGATTTTCAGAGTATCGAAGAAAACGGCATTGTTCTGTTTATAACCCAGTTTAGCAAGGTTTTCATTCAGAGTACAGGCTGATCTGAATATTTTCAAGGCAATATTTTTCAGTCCCTCCGGGCCGTGATACTGGGCATACATCCCCGACATAGTTGCAAGAAGGGCCTGAGCTGTACAAATGTTTGAAGTAGCTCTTTCTCTCTTGATATGTTGCTCCCTTGTCTGAAGGGCCATTCTCAGTGCAGGGTTGCCCTGGGAGTCGACCGATACCCCGATTATTCTTCCGGGCATGCTCCTTTTCAGAGAATCTCTTGTTGAAAAGAATCCTGCATGAGGACCGCCAAAGCTTACGGGCAGGCCCATTCGCTGACTTGATCCGACAACGATATCCGCTCCCCATTCACCGGGAGGCGTCAGGAGTGCGAGGCTCATCAGGTCGGCAGCCACACCGACCAGCGCACCTGAAGCATGGACCTTTTCGGTAAATTCCGTATAATCCCTCACTGCACCCGATGCAGCCGGATACTGTATAAAAGCCCCGAAAAATGAATCATCCGGTACAAGTTCATCATACTTTCCGGTCACCAGCTCAATTCCCAGAGGCTTTGAACGCGTTTGTATAACATCCTTAGTCTGAAGAAACACATCCTCATCGACGAAGAACTTTTTAGTTCCGGCTTTAACGGCGTCGCGCGATCTCGCGTTAAACATCATTATCATGGCTTCCGCTGCAGCTGTTGCCTCATCGAGAAGCGACGCATTTGCGATCTCCATACCAGTAAGCTCAATTACCATAGTCTGGAAATTCAGAAGAGCCTCCAACCTGCCCTGAGAGATCTCTGCCTGGTAGGGTGTATAGGATGTATACCATGAAGGATTCTCAAGAACATTACGGATTATTACCGAAGGCAGTGCAACACCGTAATATCCCTGACCTATGAATGATCTGAACTGCTTATTCTTCGATCCGATACCTCTTAGATGATTTAAATATTCAAATTCACTCATGGCTTCAGGCAGTTTAAGTGGTTTTTCGAGTCTTATACCTGATGGCACAGCCCGGTCAATCAGCTGATCGACCGATCCGACTCCGATAACCTCAAGCATCTGTTGAATTTCATGACCACGGGGGCCGTTGTGACGGTTTACAAATTTATCCGTAACCATATTTCTGATTATTTAATTATTTCGTTTAAGTTGATAACGTTACAAAGAGCAGGTTGTTCGCTACTCTACCTAAAATGCGGATTCGTGCTTTTCTCATCACCTATTGTTGTTGATCCGTAGTGCCCGGGATACACGACTGTTTCCGCAGGAAGGGTAAAAAGTTTAGTCCGGATACTTTCAATCAGAGTATTAAAATCGCCGCCGGGAAGATCTGTTCTTCCAATAGTTCCTGCAAACAAAGCATCGCCTGTAAAAACAACACCCTCTTCTTCGATGTAAAAAGCAAGACTTCCCGGGGAATGACCCGGAACATGAAAAGCTTTTATTTTCACCTTCCCGAAAGGAATGATCTGCCCGTCTTCCAGGAAACCTTCCGGTTCCGGGGGAGTATCCATCTTAAGGCCGAAGAACAGCGCCTGCTTCACAGAATTTATCCTGTTCACCTCGTCTGATTTATGACATAATGAACGCAGATCATACTTTTCCCGGAACCGACTGTTACCAAAAATATGATCGAGATGACAGTGGGTATTCAATAACAGGACCGGTTCAAGATTTTTCTTTTCAATGAAAGTGGTAAATTGTTCAAATTCCTCATATGTATAGCATCCGCAATCAATTATTGCACACTTATTATCATCATCTGCAAGTATATATGTATTTACCTCAATAGGTGAAAAAACAAGTCTGTATATCTGCATTTTCTTTTATTTTTCTTTCACAATACCTCTGAGCATCGGTACAAAGACATATTTACCGTGGGCAGAGTATTCAAAACTGTCTTCTCCGCTTCTCCTTACAAGGGTCATAACCTGGGATGAAACATCTCCTACCGGAGCCACCAGTTTTCCTCCGGTTTTAAGCTGTCTGAGCAGATTATCAGGGATTTCCCTGGTGGCAGCTGTAATTATTATGCCATCATAGGGTCCGTACTGAGGTTTTCCGGCATAACCATCTCCAAAAAAAAATTCAACCTCATAACCAAGTTCAGCAAGGCTTCTCCTTGCTTTCCGGTACAATTCCCTGTGACGTTCGATAGTATACACCTTTGCTCCCATCTCTGCGAGCACAGCTGCCTGATATCCCGAACC
>CAYPHL010000235.1:0-2417 GCA_964410385.1 uncultured Rikenellaceae bacterium
TTCCTGATATCATCTGCAAAATCATCGAGCTTGTCAGCTACCTTCCCGGCAATTTTCTTACCGAATTCTTTTGCTTTGGATACCGTTTCCTCTGCCTTGTCTTCAGTTTTGTCTGCAAGATTCTTCAGCTTTTCCTTTGCTTCTCCCGATTTGATCTCATCAATTTTATCTTCAACAAAATCTCCGGCTTTGTCAAGCGCATCAGATACCTTTTCAAATGCTTTTGTTTTCTTCAGATCTTCAACTTTGTCGTCAATAAAATCATCGGCTTTTTCATAAAGCTTCTTCGCTTTATCCAGCAAACCTTCCTTTTCAGGTTCTTCCGGTACTTTTTTTGTGTTGTCTTCCATAATAATAATGCTTTATATGTTTAGAATTTTAGAATAAGTTATCATTTCGGCTTCGAGTTGTTAAAGATAAAAAATTAGTTCTGAAAATCAGATGATAAATAATAAATTTAGGGGAAATATGGGAATTAGTTTTTCCGTTAAAAAATAATATTATGGATAAGGAAATAATCGTGGCCGTAGCGATTGGAATAGGTCTGAGTGCCGCCAGCGGATTCAGGGTTTTTGTACCGATGCTGGCAGCAAGCATTGCCGCTAAGGCGGGGATATTCCCTGTAAACGAGGGATTTCAATGGCTTGCAGGCTGGCCGGCTCTGATAACCTTCTCAACTGCAACAGTTGTTGAAATACTTGCATACTATATCCCTTTTGTTGATAATCTGCTCGATACTATCACAACTCCTCTTGCGGTAGGAGGAGGTACTCTTCTGCTTACATCGGTTCTGCCGATTGACAATGACCTGCTTAAATGGATCACAGGTTTCATATTCGGCGGTGGATCGGCTGCTGCCGTACAGGGAGGTACCGCTCTGACACGTCTGGCATCGGCCAAGCTGACTGCCGGGACAGGGAATGTGGTGGTGGCTACAGGTGAAAATGCAGCTGCAATAGGGACATCAGTTTTATCTCTTGTGATCCCGCTTATACTTGCAGCGGTCATTATTGTTGTGATTACTTACCTGCTTCTGAAATTCGGCAAAAGGATATTTATCCGCAAAAAACCGGCTGCCTGATCATCCAAGCTCCTTAAGCGCCTTTACAAGAATATCGAGTTCCGCGGTAGTTGTGTAAACATTCGGTGTGATCCTGCAGCCATGTACTCCTGCACCATCGATGGGGGCACAATAGATCCTGTATTTTTTCAGCAGGATATCCCCAAGCTCTCCGGGTTTTATCCCCTTCACACCTACATTTGCAATTGCGCATGAACGGACAGGATCGGATGGAGTATTCAGGATGATGTGAGGCAGAGCCCTCACCTTGTCCGACCAGTAATGCTGAAGATACCTGAGTCTCGTTTCTTTTCGTTCCGGTCCGAGCATATTATAATAATCGATCGATTCAGTGACAGTCAGATCAGTATAGACCGGATGGGTACCGATCTGGTTAAGCCTGAGAATGTTATCGGGATCTGTAACTCCTGAGGCGATAAGTGGCCATATCTTTTTTATATTTTCCTTTCTGACCCACAGTAACCCTGATCCCAGGGGAACACTCAGCCATTTGTGGAGACTGCTTCCATAATAATCGCAATCCAGTTCAGGTATGCTGAAGCGGAAGTGCCCGAATGCGTGCGCCCCGTCGACCATCACTTCCACTCCTTTGGAATGTGCCATATCACATATCTTCCTTACAGGGAGTATCTGTCCTGTAATATTTATCATATGACAGATCATCAGCAGTCTGGTTTTATCGGTGATGGCATTTGCATAGAGACTGACAATTTCCTCATCCGATGAGGGGTTATTCGGGACAGATACTATCTTATTTACAACACCGTAGCGGGCTGCCACCTGTTTGAACATATTCAGCATTGACGGATAATCCTGTTCAGCCATTACGGCTTCGTCTCCCGGTTTCCAGTCAAAGCCTCCGATTATGATATCAAGCGACTCGGTTGTATTGCGTGTGATTATCATTTCGTCGCCGGGACATCCGGCCAGTTCAGCCAGCTTATCTGCCATTTTTTTCTTGTTCTCAAACTGGACAGTCCTCATATAGTATGATCCCTGGTAATTGATATCCCGCAGATGTTTTACCTGACTTTCAAGGATCTGCTGGGGCAGGATGCAGTAATACCCGTTCTCGAGATTTATATAGTCAGGTTTCAGACGGTATCCGGATCTTATACGTCTCCAGAAATCCTCATCTTCAGCCAGTTCGGCAGAAGGTATCTTCGAAACGGATTCTATAAGTCCCGACAGTGTTCCGGGTTCAACCATGCTTCCCAGACCTATCAGTCCGGCGCTCTTGAGAAATGAACGTTTATCCATCTGTTGATTTGTTTATGATTAGTGTTATTAATACTGAAGCCAGCATACAATGATCAACGTATTAAAAAACGTATTA
>CAYPHL010000235.1:2517-3650 GCA_964410385.1 uncultured Rikenellaceae bacterium
AACGTATTAAAAAACGTATTATAATACGTTGAAACGGTCAGTTCTTTATACAACGCACCGAGAATCCGAAGCTCTTTCCGACGGCGCCAGTCAGTAATTCAACTATATCATCATCAAGTTCCCGGCACCAGGCGTTATCTTTGTCATACTCCGTTGATGTCCACCAGGCTCCGGCAAAACCTTTATAGACAAAATTACCGTTGATCCTTCCACCTCCGGGGCGGGCCGTAAAACCACTTACATTTGTAGATGCAGTACTGAAATTGATCCAGTGACTTCCTCCTTCCTCCTTCAGTTTATCGCCCGCCAGATATTCACCTCCCAGATAATTCGACAGGTTGTTCCAGTCGTTGTTTATCGGCACGCGCCATCCTTCGGGACATAATTTACCGGTTGAGATCACATACCAGTTGTAAATAGCACCATAAGCTGCTTTATTTGCCAGGGAATCATTATCATACCAGCAATAGGCGGGAGTTATAAGCCGGGTCCAGACATCATTGCTGCGAACCAGTGGGATGGGTGTATTATCATTATATCTTGTCGTCCTGAGGTTTTCGGTCATCCATGTCTGGTTGCCAAGAACGACAGTGCCGTAAATATTACCCTCGGCATCTGTAACAGTACTCTTTGTAAGTTCAGGGGTACGGAATTCTTTTACATCACCGTATCCTGTTCCGGCTTTGTTTGTTGCATAAGCTCTCAGGTAATAATATGTTGCAGGATTCAGATACATGGCATTGCTGACAAATGTTCCTGTTCCTTTACCGTCGGAAGTTCTCTGGTTCTGTTTTGTCGGATTGCCTGAGGTATTGTAGCAAACACCTCTTTCTGTAATGCCGGCGCCTCCGTCGTCGGTTATATTACCGCCGCTCTTCGCCGACATTATCGTTATTGAAGATACAGGTTCTGTTGTAAGTATCGGGATCTCTTTTTTACTGCATGAGCTGAATGAAAACAGGATTATTATCCCGGGTAACATTGATCTGGCAGAACTTTGTATAAGCCGCATTGTACAGATTTTAAATTGATGCCCTCAAATTTACACAAGGTTCCTGCCAATATCAAACTATTTCCTGCAAGACTTAATTTTTAATACAGCGGATACCAAATCCGTTCCATTTATATGATGA
>CAYPHL010000236.1:0-3620 GCA_964410385.1 uncultured Rikenellaceae bacterium
ATTTGGAATTATAAATGCTTCCCGTGTATCATCAGGCTTTGTGAATTGAAAAGGAAAGTTTATCCTGCCATTTTCGACAGTATAAGCATGGTTCAGTACAGCAAGACAGCTGTCAGTATTTGCAGTAAGGGAATAAGGATAATTGAGCGCCGATCCGCTGAAAACAATAACCTGTCCGGCACAGGAGGCTTGATTAATGTGCAGATAAATTTCAGGTGAGGATCCGGTTCTCCCTTCAGTTTTTAAGGGCAGGTCAATGATATATGGCAGTACCATCTTACTTTTAAGTACCAACCCACCGGCTGTTTTGCGTTGAGCTGATGTCATCATTTTCAGGTTTCCCCAGAATCCCCTTCCGCCAACAAGGGTGGTATTTACATTATACCGCTGTGCATCATAAGGTCTGATCTGGTGAGGATAAACAGCCTGTGTGAACAATTCTGTCGGTATAATACCTGCATATTCGTTAATTACAGTTCTCATGGATTTTGTCCGTATGGTACTGTAATCGTTGTAAGCAGAGGCTCCATTGTTCATCCAGAAAAGCTTGCCTTCCTGAAGGGGCATCAATCCTATTATGCAACGCTCCTTTTCTGTAAGATCTATTTCAATCACCACATCCGGATTATATTCCCTGAGCTCTTTCATTGCCCGGGTAACATAAAACGGAAGCATATATCCATAACGGTCGCGGATCTCTTCCCTTGAATATGCTGTGCTTCCATGATGCAGATCAGGGAGTGTGCTGTTAAAGGTATTTATGGCATCCCACTTGAAGAACCTGATTCCATCATCAATCAGCTTTTTACAATCTTCAACAAAGAGGTTGCAGAAATCACTGACAAAGTCGAATGCCGGATGTCCCCACTGTGCTCTGATCGGTTTTCCCTGATAATCACGCAGCACCCAGCCGGGATGCTCTTTATATCTAAGTGCCGTTGAATCAATTCCCATCGGAGAAAGCCAGATCCCCGGAATAATATTATGTTTCTTCATTTCTGAAACCAGAGGTGCCAGTCCATTTGGCAGGCGCACCGGATGCGGTTTCCATACTCCCATCATCTCTTCCCATCCGTCGTCCAGAACAAAAAGGTCAACATTCAGCTCAGCAGCATAACCTATCTCTTCAAGAATGCGTTCTTCAGTAAAGATCTCACGTAATCCTGTCTTGTTGTTATTATCCCGCTGCATCCCCCAGGTATTGTAGTAAAAATGACTCTTCCGTGAGGATGGATTTTCGGTGATCTGCTCCCATAAATACCTGTGGATGATCTGCTTTTCTTCATTTTTATCATGAAAAAAAGCTGATGCGGACCATACCGATTCATACGGTTTTTCTGCGGTTATAAGCTCTCCATCAAGGTAACCTCCGCGCAGGATCTCTACATGCATATCTGTATAAGTCTCTTTTTTCGATCCTGCAACAGCAAGGAACCAGAAATCATCTTCCCCTTCAACAATTCCGGAGGCACCTTCAACTCCCTGCTGAAGATCTATTCCCTGGGCAGCCATACTCCTTTTAGCGGCATTCCCGAATTCACTGCCGTAATTTTTATCCTGCGATGCATGTTCATAGGTCATCAACCATGAGAAATGTGGTGAACTGTACACTGCAAATGGTCCTTTCACCATGAAATCGGTGCCCTGAGTAATAACCTTTCTCAGGATTTCCGGATGGAACATATGACAGTGAGAGAGATTAAGGCTTGTAGTGCGGTCATCCCATGTAAGGTCAGGATCGTAATCACTGATCAGTTCCTTATCAAATGTAGCAATCCGGGTTTCGGTCAGACTATCTGTCAGTGAACTGCTGCTTATATTATAACGAGGAAAGATAAAATGAATATTACCATTTAATAAATTCAAAGACAGCTTCTTTCTGCTGCTGTTTTTAAGCATTATCTTTTCACGGATAAGTGTTGAATTAGGGAAGATCTGTCTGCAAATTTCAAGCTCCAGTCCACGGATCCTGCCTGGCGCGCTGACGATTATCTTTATTTCACTTCCACCGTTATTCAGTTTTCTTATTTCATGATGTCTGACTCTCCATACAGGATCTGATGAAGTTATTTTCTGGTTATTGATAATAAACTCGAACCATGTAGCTCCTTTATCTGATGCGAGGATCTCACTATTTGTCGCCTTCGAAAATACTGATACGGGTATTATCTTTCCTTTTTTAAAACTAAGAGAATGACGTGATACTTCATTTTCCATCACCAGCAGGTCGTTCTCGAAAGTGATCTGGCCTGATAAGATTATAAAATTAAAAATGAGTGTTACAGTTAAAAAGGTTTTTTGCATTACCGGGAGTATTTAAAGTATACAACTAATTTTATTTTCTCTTATTCGGTACAGGCATCTGTGCTTTAACTTCTTCCCTCCATTTCTTTAAGTCATCCGATAGCTTTAGTGTAACATCTTTGAGACTGTCAGCAAGGTTAACCGATTCACTAATATCATTTTCCAGGTCATATAATTCATAAGCTGACTTTCCTCCCTCCAGTATACTTTCCTCGTACCATTCAATAAGTTTCCATTTACCGCTTCTTACAGCAGCGGAAGGCGGACCATTATGATAATGAGGGAAATGCCAGTAAATATTCCTCTCAGTCAATGGGGCTCCGGTCTTCAGATGGGTCAGCAAACTGATCCCGTCAACCTGTGGTTTGTTTTCCACATTCAGCAATTCACATACTGTTGGCATAAAATCAACTGAAGATACAATTTCGTGACTAACCGATCCACTTCCAATAATCCCCGGCCATTTTATTATTAATGGTTCCCGTATCCCGCCTTCATATAACCAGCCTTTCCCATGCCTTAGAGGCGTCTGTTTTGCTTCTGTTTCCAATCCTCCGTTATCTGAAAAGAAAAATATGATTGTGTTTTTTGAAAGCCCTGCTTCATCAACAGCATTTATTATTTTGCCTATATTCCGGTCCATTGTCGCAAGCATTGCAGCGATGACCGGATTATTCTCAGGTTTTTCACTTCCTGCCACATTCTTCCACTTAACTATTGAATCTGCTCTTTCCATCAAAGGATTATGGATAGCGCTGAAACTGACAAAAAGGAAGAATGGATTGCCCTTATTCTCCTTTATGAATCTCACAGATGTGTTCCCGATGGAATCTGACTTATGAGCATCCTTTTCAGGATTTTCATTCCTGTCCGGTTTATCACTGACGAAATACTGGTTGAATCCCTGTTTATCAGGGTAGAATGGCAGGCTTTCAGGTCCGAATTTAGTCACACTGAGGTGCCATTTACCGAATATTGCAGTATTGTAACCCTGTTCCCTTATTACCTCTGCCATAGTTACTTCCTCCAGCGGAAGAAATTTCTGCCAGTCGGGCTGTGAAAGCGGATAGTCGTTCCGGGGGTTACCGGCAATAAAATCAGTCAGATGTAATCTCGCGGGGTATTTCCCGGTCATGATACTTGCCCTGGTTGGTGAAGATACAGAGCAGGCGGCATAGGCATTTGTGAAACGGATCCCATCCGATGCAAGGCGATCTATATTCGGTGTCTTGTAATAATTACTACCATAAACACCTGTCTGTGCCCATCCCAGATCATCGGCAAGGATAAATATTATGTTTGGTTTTGTCTCTTCC
>CAYPHL010000237.1:0-3585 GCA_964410385.1 uncultured Rikenellaceae bacterium
ATAATAGATCGTGTCTCCAGGGGGCTGTAAATGGTCTTAAATCGAATGTCTGGTGTTTGTTATATAATTGATATTCAAGATTATGAATAATATGGAAAATTGGGGATTGGATTTGCTAAACCGTAACAAACAACTTACCTTTATTACTATATTAGCGTTTCGTTATTTTTTATTTTTTGTCAAGGAGAAATCGTCCACTTTATTTTTTTTGGGGACCTTTAATGCACCTTACAGAAAATCCCATTCTTTTAGGATGCGTATCTCTGGCAATCAATTTGAAGGAATATATAAGGCTTCTGTAATAAGCACTTGAATTGCTTGCTTCAGTACTGGTCCACCAGAAACCACTACTCCCACCTGCATAAAAACGACTTAACCTTTCTCCTCCGGGAAGAGCAGTGAAGCCATAATTGTTGGTACCATCAATACCGGGCCTCCAACCATTTTCAGATTTTAGTCTTTGACCAGCATCATAACCTCTTAGTCCAGGTTTTAGCCAAACTGAATCTCCAATTCCGTATTTTGTGTCAACAAAACCTTCCAAATACTGCCATTCTTCATCTGTGGGTACTCGCCAACCATTAGGGCAAAGCTTTGCAGAATTTACAGCATACCAATTGTACATAATTCCGAAGGTGTCTGCATAATTTTCTTTATTTTGATAATAGCAGTAAGCAGAAGATTTTAATCTTAACCAGATATATTGGTCGTTGATACATGGTAAGTCGGAGCCGTCATTGTACCTTGTTGTTTTTAAATTCTCGGTCATCCACCAATGTATACCAATCAAGGCTGTATGATAGATATTCCCATCAATATCTTTAATTGTATTGCTACCTGTCCTCTTGCATTGGGTGTTATTAGCTATAACAAGACAGAATATTAATATTTGCCAAAAACGAGAGATCATTTATTAGAGTTTCATTTATTTTTTGTTAAAGGTGCATAAAGGTCAAAGTCAATAATCAATGGGACATGGTCACTGTAAGCCCTCCAATTTTTAAAAGTCCCGATTTCTACATTTTGCACTTTGTCAATGATGTCTGATGATGCAAAACAATAGTCTATGTGATAGGGTTTGTTAAGATTTCGCTGAAGAAAGAAAGTTGGATGTTTTTCTTTTCCCTGTTCGATCCCAAAATGATGATATACGCTATGAATATTATTATCAGCAAGTTTATTTACCACGTCTGAATGGTCACCTACTCGGGCTTTATTATCCCAAATTTTGTTACTATTGAAGTCACCGACTAATACCGTGATATTATCTAATAACTCTGAATAGTAATTAATAGCTAGCCAAACCTGACCAATATATCTCGCTTCGTAATCCTCTTTGTTACTCATAGCCTGGAACCCTATTTATTTTTTTTGTCGTAGTATTTTGATTGGAGGTTGTCAGTAAATAGTTTAATGTCATCGATTGATAAGATCTGGCCATGACCATCGATTATTGTACCAATATTATTAGTCCTTTTTGTTATCCATTGTAATGCATGCATCCATCTGTTTGCATCTGGAATTAAAGATTTATTCATGCCTGGTCTGCCATATTTTGAAAACAAATCTCCAACAAAGAGAGTTCTGATTTCCGGTGCGTAAATTAAGATATCACTGTTTGAATGAAATCTGCCGAAGAATATCATTTCAAATGTGACATCTCCACACTTAAGGTTCAAGCTGTCAATGAATTCGATATCCGGATGTTTAAAAGGAGTATTCTTACTTATATCCAGGTATGCATTCGAATATCTGATTTTTTGAGTAAAGTTGTCTTCCCATTCATGGGTATCAGTGTGTAATTGTTGAAGTTGCTGATCATATTCGTTGACAATTCTGCCAATTCTTATCAATGTACTATCTGTATTTTCAATTTCAGTCGCATCATTTTTCCAACTTTTATGTCCAATAATCTGGGCATGGGGGAAAATTCTATTGCCTCTGATATGGTCATGGTGGCCGTGAGTATTAATTACATAGATAAAATTCTTTTGATTAAACTCTTTTTCAATCAGTCTTTTATACCTGTTCGTTAATGATGTTGATATTCCCGCATCGACAATTACAATTCCTTTGGTGGTTTTTATTGCGGTTATTGCATCATAACCAAATTTGACTAATACAGTTCTATCATTAACATTTTGTAGTTTTATTAATGAGTCAATTTTGTGTGACTCAAATTTGCTATGGGCAGTTTCTCCTGGATTACACCCTGAAAAGATGAGAAAATATATCAAAATTGGGAAGACAACCACTTTGTTATCTCGTTGCGATCTTTTTCTTATGGCTGTCATATATTTTGGGGTTGTAGCCGCCGCTGATGCCTGCACTTTATCTGTGTACTAAAGGTATACATCAATTAACGCTCAATTTACAAATTATTCCGGGATTATAACAGTTCACCTGAAAATCAGAAACAGATCGATACTATAATGGCAGAATTCAATTAAATGAATATTGAGTTTGTGGATGATTATTTTTATTTTTAGATAAACAAATTTCACAGAGAGGACACAAAATGAAAACACCCGGACGAAATTTTATAAAAACTTTTGCGAAACTTCTTATCGTTTTAATTATAATTCCGGAAATCTTTCCGGTCACAACCGAAGCTCAGCCGTTACTGACCAGCGACAGTAGGCAGAATAAAAAATATGCATCTTCATTTAAATCCCTTTCCCGGAAGACTGATACCGACAGAATGCAGAAAGGTCTTTTTTACCTGTCGCAGGACCTGCCCCGGCGTGTACTGAACTGGAGCGTTCCGGGACATAATCTGTCCAGCCTTGAAGAAGCTGATCTATGGCTCATTCAACAGCTTACAGGCTATGGTTATAAACCTGAAAAGGACGCGACCCAGGTACGTGCCTTTGGAAGGGATTTTTCCAAACCGCTGGCTCATCAATACGCTACTCCTCCGGAAGATGCTCCCTGGTTCACTGCATGCAATATCATTGCCGAAAGACCCGGTAAAACGAATCCTGACGATCTGATAGTCGTAATTGCACATAAAGATTCACAGAGCTGGATAGCATCTCCCGGAGCCAATGATAATGCTATTGGCACCTGCGGAGCTCTTGAACTGGCATATCTTTTAAGAAGGTTCAAACCAAATCACACAATACGCTTCATCTTCTGTAATGAAGAGCACACGCCATGGACCAGCATCACGGCAGCAGAAAATATTAAATCAGCCGGGAAAAATGTCCTTGCAGCCATCAATCTTGATGGTATTGGGGTAAAATCACCACAGCAGGCCGGACATCTGACCAATGTCACACGATTCACAACTCCTGAAGGAGAAAAACTTGCTGATCTTATGGACAGGTTGAATATCTTTCACGGCCTGGAACTGGAACAATCAAAATACCGGAGTGAACATCCCGGCGATGATGACGGTTCGTTTATAAAAGCAGGATTCCCCTGGGCCATATTAAATATAGGTTCAATGCCTTATGCTGATCCAAATTATCACCTCGAAACTGATACTCCGGATAAAGTGGATATTAAAAACGCTGCGCTCACTGTCAGGCTGACTCTGGCCGCAATATTATATCTTGATACTTTCGGAAGGCCGGATTGAGG
>CAYPHL010000238.1:0-3584 GCA_964410385.1 uncultured Rikenellaceae bacterium
ATCCGGAGATCAGGTTTATTGTTATGTACGGTCAGACAGAAGCCACAGCAAGGCTTTCCTGGCTTCCGCCTGAATTATATGAATCGAAAAAAGGATCGATGGGTAAAGGAATACCCGGTGTGGAACTGAAAGTAGTAAATGAAGCAGGAGAAGCAATTAAGCCCGGGGAAACCGGTGAAGTGATTGCCCGGGGTGATAATATCATGATGGGGTATTTTGCCGATGATGAAGGCACAAAAAATACAATCAGGAACGGATGGCTTCATACCGGTGATCTTGGTACGGTCGACGAGGAAGGGTATATTTATCTCACAGCCCGCTCGAAAGAGATTATTAAGGTTCGGGGTAAGCGGATCAGTCCGAAAGAAATAGAAGCTGTTATCCTTTCAATACAGGACGTAATTGACTGCACGGTTGAAGGTATTGAGGATGAAATTGAAGGTGAAAAATTAAAAGCAACTGTTGTCATAAGGAAAGATCCACAGGTTCCTGTGACGAGGGATTTCCTGATTGACTACTGCACAAAACGTCTGGAGCTGGTAAAAGTACCTCAGGTTTATGAGTTGAAAGAAGAGCTTACAATTAGTCCAACGGGGAAGAAGATTAAGAAAGTGGTGAGTAATGAGCGGTGAGTGGTGAGTAATGAGTCGTGAGTTATGAATCCTTTGCCAACTGCCAACTTCGTCCTCCGTAGCCTTTTATGACATTTAGGATCCGTAGCCAATGCGACAGGTCTGGCGAAGGAGGACTGCCAACTTGCTAATAAGTAGTGAGTTATGAGTAAGGAGTAGTGAGCAATGAGCAGGATATCAAATTCCTAAATTTAAAAAGTCATAAAAATTATCCTTGGTTATTACTTTAAATTCAGAAACAAGGTAAGCATTTGAAAATGTTTTTGAAAGTAATGGTTTTTTTGCTGACCGCCATTTAAACTCATAAGCGTAGAACTTGTTCTGAATTTCTTCGATGTAATCTATTTCCTGTTGCTGTGTTGTCCTCCAGAAATATGTCATCGGAACTTCATCATTATTTGAGATTATCTTTAATCTCTCGCTTATCATGAAATTTTCCCAAAGGGCTCCGGTATCGCTTCGGGAATCCGGAGGGAGAAAATTTCCCAGAACAGCATTCCGGATACCATTATCATAGAAATATATTTTCCGCCCTTTTTTTATTTCATTTCTGAGATTTCTGTTTAATCCTGGTAATCTGAAAATGACATAAGCCTTTTCCAGAAGGTCTATATACTTTTCAATTGTTCCCTTATCAGAATCAAGTAACTGCGCCAATTCATTATATGACACTTCATTACCAATTTGTAAGGCAAGTGCCTTTAAAATTTTATCAAGCAATACCGGTTTCTTTATTTTTCCGATTGACAGGATATCCTTGTAAAGAAAATCAGAAGCAAGTGTTTTCAATATTCTCTTCTCATTGCCGATATTTAAGGCCACATCAGGATAATAACCAAAAATCAGCCTGTGATCCAGTAATCTCTTTTCGGTAAGAAATCCGTGATGATCTGCCATTTCCCTGAAGGAAAGAGGATACAGAAAGAATTCAAATTTCCTTCCTGTAAGAGGTTCCTTTATCTTTTCAGTAAGTTCAAGTGAGGATGAACCGGTTATTATCAGTTGAATGTCCTTAAAATTATCATGAATTATCTTGATGCCAAGTCCGGCATTCATAATTCTCTGAGCCTCATCTATTACAACAATCTTATAATTGCCAAGAACCGGTTTTAGTTTTGATGCATTCACATCCAGAAACAGGTTGCGAATATCAGCATCATCTCCGTTCATGATTAATACCGGAGCATCCAGTTGTTTTATCAGATCATCAACAAGAGTGGTTTTTCCCACCTGCCGCGCTCCATAAATTATAACTGTTTTATTTCTAAACAGATGATTAAGAATTGTATCTTTAAGTTGTCTTAAAACCATAATCAAATCTTCTTGCAAATATAATAATTTTCGATCATAACCACATAATACTATAATAATTTTCGATTATAACCACATAATATTATGGTTTTTCCTGGCAATTATCTCTTTCAGTAATCCTGTAACATTCATTGGAATGATAATTGCCATGTCTCATTTCTGTAATATTTATACCGTATTATTTAAAATATTAAGGGCGCAGAGCACAGGCTTTGCAAGCTGAATCCGCCCACTGGCGGAGGAGGGCTTTGACCTCCGTAGCCCAGGTGGAGGAGGTGGCGAAGGAGGACTGCTAACTGCCAACTTGAAGCTGAGAGATGAGCGGTGAGTTACAACACATTTCCGTTCTTCTCAGAATTCCATGAATATATCTCTTCATTAAACCACGTATTAAAAAACGTATTTTAAGATGTATTATAATACGTATTTTCTGCATCCTGATTTAAATTATTTCCCTGCCAATTAAAGGAATGATTGCTTCATCTGAATACAATTAAAAAAAAGGAGGTGCCTGTGTGAGACACCTCCGTTAATTAAATATTTTCTTAGACAGGTAAGCTTATTCTGTTACTAAAAAGGTAAATCAAACATCAAGGTTGAAACCGGATTTATTATTCCTGTTTTGTATGGAAACTCGGTGTAATAAGAACTCTCATAATCTTCTAATGTTCCGACAAAGAGAAAAGCATTTTTGAAGAGTTTTTCTGGTTCGTCAATATTATTAACCCTTACCTCCAGAAGGTCATCATTATCAAAGTTCCCAACCTCAATGTCTCCTACAGGAATGGTTTGATCCATGTACCAATATATTTTATTCTTAATACCAGGTACAAAGTTATAATATGCTACAAAATCTATATCACCGGGACCTCCACTGGTACATGCCCATACTCCATCATTAAGATAACTTTTAAAAGCAATTACTAAGTCCGGATACTCTTTCTTACACTCGATAAAGCAGAAAGTGAGGTTACTGAGTCCAGCCGGAGCACCGCTTGCATTAACCGGTGAAGCCAGTCCGCTGTCAGATAATGTTCCGTCAGGATAATAATAAACATTAGCATCTGATGAACCTTTAACAATTACAGCCCCTACCCTGTAATACTTGCCATTTATCATTGCACAATCATCCATTCTGAATGATACGAATTTCCCATTGGTAACACTTACATGTAACCATGACGGGAATTTGCTCGCGAAATCGTCGCCGGTATAATCGACCTTTGTACCACACAAAAATGGATTGGGAATAAGGTCCCAGGCTGCTGCAACATCGGCACATGTTCTGTTTCCACCATTATTCGAACCAGGGATAATAAAAGGAGTCGTTCCATCCTGTGGATTATTAAGATCACCATCAGATATTGGTGTACTTGGCATTTTTACCAATACAGGAACTTCTTTGGATTTCTTAACCAGATCCATTCCGTTATCGTTTCTCGATGACTTATCACAGGAAACAACCGTTGCTGCAATAAGTATAACAATAAAAAAGAGTTTTGATTTTTTCATAATGATCGTTTTAATTAGACATTAACTTATTTTATTCCGATGTAAAGATAATGCATCAAAACGACGTATGTATCTGATTATGTGGCATATTTGACAAACAACCCCTAACTGATGATGAAAATATGCCCT
>CAYPHL010000239.1:0-3550 GCA_964410385.1 uncultured Rikenellaceae bacterium
TAAGTATTGATGAAGCTACGGATAAAGCTTCCTTTGCTTCCATACGTACCACTGGTCCACCACCAGTTTGCATCGTGAAGTTCATTAAGGGTTAGGTCCATCACTGCAGAAAGCATCACTTCCGCGGAAACCGGTGCTGAACTTGTAAATAGTGTCCGGTAGGCTTTGGTCGTTCCTCCTGATGTATAAATTGAATAGATCCCGGCATCCATCACAGCTTTGGCGGATGTTGCAGCTTCGTTAAGCCAGAAATCGGCAGTCCCTGTCAGACTGAGCTCTGTGTGGTATTTCCTGAAGGTGCCTTCGAAAAGACAAATCCTCGATTTCAGACCGTAAGCAACGTATTTCGTGATCATACTCCTGGTATTATTCACAGTTGCACTGATGTTTGCACAGGCATAATTGATATCTGCAAGAACGGAATCCATTATCAGTGTCCTGGCGTTGCGGG
The DNA here is from genome assembly GCA_964410385.1 of uncultured Rikenellaceae bacterium. GTDB lineage: Bacteria > Bacteroidota > Bacteroidia > Bacteroidales > VadinHA17 > LD21. The sequence continues at coordinate 452 of CAYPHL010000239.1, forward strand.
GACCATAAAGGATAGCACTATCGGCTACGTCGAGTGGTTTGTTTATCCAGGGTACATCACCGAATCTTTTAACCTTCTCGAAATAGAATAATGCCCTGAAGAATTTAGCTATTCCGTTATAATTCTTCCTGACATCCAGGGGAACTTTAGGGTCGACATTGTATTTCAGGAAATAATTTATATTCCGAAGGTCGCCCCAGTCCCATCCTGAGCTGTTTGTTGCAGAGAATGCCGGCTGAAGGAAGCTGGGTATCTCCTTTACCGCCAGATAGTCCGACATGGCATCAAGTGTAGTGGAACCATTACCGTTAGGCAGCATGGTATAGAATGAATTGGCATAAAGATCAAGTCCCTGTGCACTGCTGAATACTGCAGCTCTTGATGTGGTAGATTCCGGATATTGCTCAAGTTCACATCCGGCAACAAAGAGACTTATAATTATAAACCACAAATATTGTTTTTTCATGATCGTAGTTTTTAAAATTAGAATACAACTGAAAGTCCAAAGGTCAGACTCTTCATCATGGGATAGTTATAACCGTCACCTGAGGTACCTCCAGATAATATACGGTCAGATCCTTCAGTGTTTTCAGGATCCAGATGCCTTACAAGCTTATATAGTGGCGACCATGACCAGAGGTTCTCACCCGAGACATATACCTTAAGTCCGCTTGCCCTGATCTTTGAGATCAGACTGGTCGGAAGACTGTAACCCAGCTGAATGTTCTTCATCCTTATATAGGCAATGTTCTGAAGATACTTTGTCTGAGCCACACCAAGAGTTCTTGTAGTGGCATTTGAAGCTGCACGCGACATTGTCCTCGGGAAATAAGCATCGGTGTTGTCAGGTGTCCACATATTTCCGAGATGGAATGTCGGGATATTATTATAAGGCCTGTTATATTGCCCCCAGAAGAATTCAGCTTCCGTGCTGGGATACCAGTCCTGCTTTCCTACTCCCTGGAAGAAAGTGGAGAAGAAAATATTATTCCAGTCGGCGTCGAGGTTTATCCCGTAAGTATAACGGGGCCTGTCGTTGCCAATGATCCTTCTGTCACCGGGATCCGATACCCTGTTAAGTCCCCTGTTTATGAACCCGTCATCGTTGAGGTTCTTAAGCTTAATATCCCCGGGATACCACAGATTTGTAGGAGAAGCCCTCATCTCAGGATTCTGTTTTGCATGATTTGCAATATCAGTTTCATCGATAAAGAAACCTTCAGTTATATAACCCCAAATTTCTCCAATAACCATTCCTTCATAGTAATCTGAAAGAAGTTTGTCAGGATTATTGTATTTTGTGATAACAGCCTTGCTGTCGGCAAGAGTGAACCGGATTCCGTAATTGACAGGTTTTGCTCCTGCCTTGATCATATCTTTCCACGACAATGAGAACTCCCATCCTTTAGTTTCGAGGTCAGCATAGTTACCCTTTGGTGAAGTAGCACCGAATACTGCAGGAAGGGTCAGACCGATTGTAAACATATCGGTTGTATTCCGGATATAATAATCACCCACAAATCTCAGGCGGTCGGACAGCATTGCAAAATCAAGCCCGAAGTCAAGAGTGGTTGATGTTTCCCAGGTAAGACCGTCCGGAATAACACTCGGGCGGCTCGTATACTGTGGTCTGACACCGTTAAGGATCATGCTTGACTGGGAAATTGAGAAGGGCTCAAGATAAATATATGAACCGATGTTCCCGTTACCAAGAGATCCGTATGATGCACGCAGCTTAAGATCGTTCAGAAGCTTCGGATTTACGTTAAAGAACGGTTCCTTCGAGATCCTCCATCCTGCCGAGATTGACGGAAAGAGTGCAAAACGCTGATCTTCGGGGAATTTTGAAGAACCGTCATAACGGGCGTTAACCTCAACAAGGTACCTGTCCCTGAATGCATAATTCAGACGGGAGAATCCGCCCAGGATGACCCATTTTTCATAACCACCGGCTGTTGTAATTGACTGTCCGAGAGTAAGATTAATATCGTTTGCATCGTCATAGATTATACCATTCCTCTGAACTGATAATCTGTTATATGTCGACTGTTCATAGTTGTAACCTATCAGGAATTTAAGATAATGGGCTTCCTTAATTGTATTTTCATATTCGGCAAAAATGTTGGTAGCCAGATACTGGGTCGACCGGTTATCATAAGTCAGATCATTTGTGGTTGTTCCTACATATGCTATTGATCCGGGTTTATTACTGTATGGGACCTGTACTCTCTTCCTGAACTGATTATTGTCAGTATTCTGAAATGTAAAATCACCCTTGATCCTGAATTTATCATCAAAGAATGTGGTAACTATTCCTGCTGTATTTTTAAATACACGTCTTTTGGTATCGATCCCGTTTTTGCCATACCAGTAATCACCGACTGTATAAACCGATGACATTGACAATGTACCGTCAGGGTTAAACATTACAGAGCTAGGGTGTCCTTCATCAGCAATATTTCTCCAAATCCCGCTGCCTTCACCCACATTCATCGGAACATGATATGCCATCTCGGAATAATCGGCATTATTGGTTATCTCCATCCAGGGAAATACCTGAATAGAACCTTTTGCCCTGATGTTTTTCATGTCATAATCGTCGGTATTGTAGCGGAAGAGGCCGTTCTGAGCCATATATCTTCCGGACACAAGATATGATGTCCTTTCGCCGCTTCCTGTTATGGCAAGATTATTCTCGGTGGCAAGTGTATTCTTCTTATATAAAAGATCATACCAGTCGGTGCTTCCATAATAAACATATTCACCGTTGACCGGATTTATCTCCACTTCATCATAAGGCTGACCTGATTCCACTTTTGCCCTGAATGCATCCAGGTATGCCTGGGATACTTTCTGGGTTTTGTTTATGTTCTGCGGAAAAGAGCCGTCACCGTTAAGGAATGCTGCCACGAACATCGATACCCATGTATACCCGTCTGTAACGAAATCCGGCATAGCTATGGGTCTTTTGCTTGACACATTAGTTGTATATGTAACACTTGTTCTGCCCTTCTCGGGATTTTTTGTGGTTATCATTACAACTCCGAAAGCTCCTCTGGCACCATAGATTGATGCAGAAGCAGCATCTTTCAGTACCGA
>CAYPHL010000240.1:0-3435 GCA_964410385.1 uncultured Rikenellaceae bacterium
CATGATTCAATTGCCCCATGGAACCAGGGATTCGATTATACAAGAATGATCGGGAAAAATGGTCTCGATTATTACAACTATTCCATTTTTATTGATTCATATAAGGATGAATTTATTGATAAAGGAAAAGAATACCTTACGGATAAGCTGACTGACTATGGTGTTGAATTTATTGAACGATGTAAAGAAAAGCCGTTTTTTCTTTACCTGGCATATTCCGCACCTCATGTTGTAATAGTGCCACGTCCCGACAAGCTTATGAAATACTTCCGGAAATACGGAGAGGCAGATGAAAAATTCAATCCTTATTATTCTGCAATGGTTGAAAGTATCGATGATGGTGTGGGAAAAATTATCGAAGCACTAAAACAGGAAGGAGTGCTTGAAAATACTCTTATAATTTTTACATCGGATAATGGTGGCCTGGGACTTGATGAACTTGGTCCTACACCAACTTCAATTCTGCCTCTCAGGAAATGGAAGGGACATGTTTATGAAGGTGGAATAAGGGTTCCGGCAATAATGAGCTGGCATGGAAAAATACTACCTGGTTCGGTATCAGATGAGTATTTCAGCTCAATTGATTATCTGCCGACACTCTGCAGTATTGCAGGGATAAATAAGCTTCCGGGAAATGTTGATGGGATAAGCATATTGCCAATACTTACAGGTAAAAGCAAAGCAGGGGGAGAGAGACCATTATTCTGGCATTATCCTCACTTTTCAAATCAGCTTGGAAGACCGGCAGGTGCCGTGAGAGTCGGAGACTATAAACTTGTTGAAAACTATGAAACAGGTAAACTGGAATTATATGATCTGAAGGACGATATTTCCGAATCGGCAGACCTGTCTCAAAAAATGAAACAGAAAACAGCAGATTTATATAAATTGCTGACTGGTTGGAGGAAAAATGTAAATGCAAATATGCCTCTCCCAAACCCTGAATATAAACCTTAGGAAAGTTAACTTATAAGATAATCTGTTAAATTAAGCTTAATTTAATAGTTATCCTTTGTGTTCCTTAGTGAAACCCTTTGTGATCCTTTGTGGTTAAATATAAATAACTTTAAACCACTATGTTACACGAAGTATTACATAAAGCATAGACAAAGACAGTGAATAGTAAAAGTTAAAATATGATTGACATCAAGTATCTTTTTCCTGCATGTTTACCTGGAATTGCAGCAGCATTATCATCGTGCAATATGCAGGCTGTTCCGGATAGGCCCAACATAGTGATTATCCTTGCCGATGATATGGGATGGGGCGATATCAATGCAAATGGTAATCCAAACATTGAAACACCGGTTCTGAACCGGATGAAAAGTGAAAGTCTGAGCTTCGACAGATTTTACGTGTGCCCCTTAAGTGCTCCTACAAGAGCTGAAATGCTCACGGGCAGATACTTTCTCCGGACAGGGGTTTCATCGGTTACACGAGGATATGAAAACATGCGAACTGATGAGTTGACCTTTGCTGAAGTACTTAAGGAAAACGGATATTCAACAGGCTGCTTCGGTAAATGGCATAATGGAAGATACTACCTTCAACATCCAAACCGTCAGGGTTTCGACGAATATATCGGATTCCCCGTGGGACACCTAGGATATTACTATGATGCTTATTTCATGAAAAACGACGATGAAATAAAATCTGAAGGCTACACTACCGACTATTTTACGGACCAGGCTCTTGGTTTTATTGAGAGGAACAAAGAGAGTCCGTTCCTGTGTTATGTATCTTATAATGTACCTCATTCACCATTCCAGGTTCCTGAGAAATATTTTTCGAAATATATCACGTCAGGTCTGGATTCAACTTTATCATCCGTTTACGGTATGGTGGAAAATATGGATGAGAATATAGGCAGGATAATTAAAAAAATTGAAGAATTTGATATTGCGGAGAACACAATTGTCATTTTCTTTTCTGATAACGGACCCAATACCGACCGTTACAACGGAGGAATGAAAGGACGCAAAGGGTCAGTTGATGAGGGAGGAGTGAGAGTCCCGTTTTATTTTAAATGGCCGGAAAATATCAAGCCCGGAACAACTGAACAGCTGGCTCAGGATATAGATATAATGCCAACCTTACTCAGCCTGTGCAAAATAAAATATGATCCGGTCAATCCGCTTGACGGTATCGATCTGTCCGGGATCATTAATGGAAGGAAGAAACCATATGACAGATTTATTTTCTCAAGGCAGGGGAATCAGGTACTTGAGAATTGTAACAGCTCAGTAAGGAATGACCGGTTCAGACTTGTACTTACAAGAAAAGATACTCTGCTGTATGATTTGAAAAATGATCCTGAGCAAAAATCAGATATTTCAGGGAAAGAACCTGAAATTACCGCTGATCTGCTTACCAGACTGGTTCGTCTGAATGAAGAACTTGTCTCAAACTATAAACCTGTTACAACAATAGAAGCCGGTTTTGAAGGAGAGAAGAGCTTTACATTACCTGTTCAGGATGCATTATTATCAGGTAAGATCAGTTACTCCAGTATTCATCCTAACCAGTCGCATACTGAAAACTGGATTCAGGAGGGTGATTCAATTTTCTGGACCCTTAATATCAATACATCAGGAAACTACAGGGCAGAGCTGCAATATGGATGTCCTCCGGGTGATACCGGCAGCAAATTAATGCTCGGAACAAACTCAGGGAAAATATATTTTACGATTGATAAGGCATTTGATTCGGAGATACTCCCTGATCGTGATTATGTTAAACGCACTGAATCTGTTGAACGAACCTGGACATGGATGGATATCGGGCAGATCAGACTTAACAGCGGTCCGGAAAATATCACTCTGAAGCTTGTTGATGTGAATAGCAGGGAAGCCGGTTTGATTAAATCGATAAGGCTAATTCGCTAATATCCTGCTGCGCCACCTTCTCCGGCACTTGAATCATATGCGCCCACATAAATATTATTTTTATAATCGTTAAGTATGCCCATAAGAGAACCTAGATTTGATGTGCCGGTAAGTTCATGCCCCATCTTTTCAAGTGCCTTCCTGGTATCAGGAGATAACAGATTTTCCTCATAGGTAATCTGGTCAGGGAGCCATTGATGATGGATCTTCATTGCTTCAATAGCCCTTTTTACGTTCATATTAAATTCAACCACACACAAAATAGTCTGAAATACTGTGTTAATGATAGTTCTTCCGCCAGGACTGCCTATGATAAGGTAAGGTTTCCCGTTCTTTGCCACAATTGACGGGGTCATGCTTGACAACATTCTTTTACCGGGTTCGATCAGATTAGGTTTTGATCCGATCTGACCTGAATTTGTGGTTATTCCGGGAACAGGATTAAAATCTCCCATTTCATTATTGAAGATGAATCCGAGTTTTTTTGCTACAAGTCCTGAACCATAACTATACTCAAGAGTGTAAGTCAGGGAAACAGCATTCCCTTCCC
>CAYPHL010000241.1:0-3417 GCA_964410385.1 uncultured Rikenellaceae bacterium
TCCATGTAGCGGCCCTGGTCGCATGCATCCGTTGTTGAGTTAATGCAGTACTTCTGATCCCAGCAGTCCATATAAAGCGGAGTGCAACAGGCGTAATTCCATGTATCACGCCAACCGTTGTTATAATATTTTCTGCCATTATAAACGGCATCAAAAAAGAGCTTGAAGTTTGCATATTTTGTGAAAACTATATCCTCGGTAAGACCCGACTCGGGAGCCTTGTCGAGGTAGTCTTCAAGAAAACCGCATGAAGTGGCCACAAGCATGCTCATGCCCACAATTAACAGCAGTATATAATGTTTTTTCATGATTACTTTCCTGAATATTAGAAATCAACTTTAATTCCACCCCTGATGGTTGTCATCTGGGGATAATATCCCTGATAGAAGTTTGTTGCTTCAGGGTCGCCCTCGATCAGAGGTGTAAATGTAAGCAGGTTGTTGCCGGTTGCATAAACGACGAGGTTCCCGATGCCCAGAGCCCTGTTCAGGGCAGCTGACCTGATAGTATACCCTATGTACACATCCTTTAACCTCAGATAAGAAGCATTCCTGAAAAACCTGTCCTTAATAATTGTCTGGTATCCCCTGTCGGCTTCACCACCTCCCCAGACAAGATTATCCTGGCTTGAGGATCCGCTATAGTGCATTGTCGCATGCGTTGCATCCCGGTTTGTTGGTGTCCAGTAGTCAAGAGCTGATTTGTGAACACGCAGGTCACCTTTTATAAATTCAACTTCAAATGCCTGGTTGTACTGGACATATTTTCCCTGGTTCCCTGAGAAAAGGAAATTAAAATCAAAATTCTTCCATGTAAATCCTCCTGAGAAAGAATATGTGATCGGAGGATATGTCAGTCCGGGAATAGCATGCTTGTCCAGCGTATTGACTGTTCCGTCGGCATTATAATCAAGGTACAGGTAATCGCCCACATAGGTCTTTGTATAATCAATGGGTGATACATTATTATGAATGTCATCAACACTTGTGTAATATCCGCCGTTTGTGAGCTCAACTCCGTTTATTTCAAGTCCTTCCAGGCTGTACTCAACGTTAAGCATTTCTGTCAGAGGTTTGCCGGCAAGTTTCATATGATCGGGAAAAGCCTCCGGATCATCCTTGAAAACAACCCTGTTCTCATTCCATCCGAAAACACCTCTCAGCCAGTACTGGAAGTTGGGTGTGGGATTTTTCCTGAATTCGAGCTCTGCCTCCAGTCCATGTTTTTTAACCTCTCCAAGGTTTATCTCCTTGAAACTCTGGCCAATGAGCATTGTGGTACTCTTGGGAGTCAGCAGCATCTTATCGCGGTACTCATCGAAAAGGTCAACAGTAAGAGTAATAAGATTACTGAATATGCTCATTTCAAATCCGAGGTCTCTCTTGTGAGCCCTCTCCCACTGTGCCATCGTATTCGCCATCATATCCTCACGGATATAACCTCCATTATCGGTAAAATACGAACTTGTATAAAGCCAGCGGCTCTTTGCATAATCACTTCCGACATATCCGTCAGAATACCTTAATTTAAGCCTGTTGATCCACGGAACTGCATTTTTGAAGAACTGTTCCTCGGAAATCAGGTATCCGACTGCAACCGACGGGAAGGTACCAAACCTGTTTGCCGGGGCAAATCTTTCGGAACCCGTGTACCCGATGTTAAATTCAAAGAGATATTTGCGGTCATAATCATAGGTGAGCCTTCCGACCAGACCCTCATTATAGTATGGGAAATCAGTCTGGTAGTTCTTCTCCTGCCTGTTGAACAGGCCCAGAGCACTTATATTGTGATTTCCGAACGATCTTCCATAATTTAGTGAAAGTTCATAATAGAGGTCACTGTAATATCCACCCTGTAATCCACTGGTATTCAGATCAAATGGAGCTAGTTTATAAGTAGTGGTTCCTTCGGCAGGTTCCTGCCTGAACCAGGGATTCTGTCCGGTTACATCGGAAGGATCATCTCCAACCCTGTTAAAGTACAGAATATACATCGGGTAAGTGATCGATCCGGTCTGCTGCCTGTTAACAAAGTAGCTGCTCAGAGATACCTTACCCCCGACCGATAGCCCTTCTGTAATGAAATTAAGATCCTGTTTGAGAATGAGGTCGGTAAACAGGGTGGAGCTCAGGTCTTTGTTCATGGTTCCCGATTTCAATGACCGGTACGGATTACCTGTATATTCGCCGACCGGATATGCGAACCTGTCACCAGTAGCATCCGGATAATCAGTGTCTTTAACCATTTCAAGAACCCAGGCAGGATAGTATGCCGGAGCCGAGATGCCTCCTGTCGAATAAAGGTCCCTCCATGAACCGCCGCCAAGGTTTCTCAGGTTCAGGATACCTCCGACATTCATTGTCAGTATAGTCGATTTAGTTATGTTGAAGTCGAGGTTTATCCTGTAATTGAATTTATGATTGTAATACCTCTTGTCATAAAAGCCCTCTTTTGTACCAACGAAGAAATCGCCTGTGTACTGGTGCCCGAATGAAAGAAAGTACTTTGCAAATTCGGTTCCCCCTGAAATATTCAGGTTCTCGTTACTGACAGGGGCAAAATCCTCAGTGCACATATCAAACCAGTTGACATCGGGGTACTCAAGCGCCTTTAGTGGTGTGGATGGATTTTTCCATTGTGAAAGCTGGTATGCTGATTTCAGCCCGGTGAAATCCTGTTTGTTCATCAATGCCACGTTATACATCTGCATAGTTGTATATGCGTCAACATGATCAGGTTTTCTGGTAGCTGTCTGCAAACCGTATGAACCAGTGAAACTCATGTGGGGTTTTCCCAGCTGACCGCGTTTTGTTGTAACAACAATAACACCGTTTGCACCCTTGGCTCCAAACACTGCCGTAGCCGAGGCATCCTTAAGAACTGAAATCGTATTGATTTCAGTGGGATTTAATGATGCAAAATCACGTTCAACGCCGTCAACCAGAACCAATGGTTTACTGCCGTTCCAACTTGAAAGTCCGCGTACATACAGGTCTGCATTTTCTGCCCCGGGCTCGGCATCAAGCTGAATTGTCAGAACGCCCGAGAGCTTCCCTGTAATAGCATTGGTGATTGAAGTTTCACCTGCCTGCATAAGTGTCTGGGAGTTAACCTGTGTGATGGCACCAACGACACTCTCTTTTTTCTGAGTTCCATATCCCACCACAACAACTTCCTGTATTTCTGTCACCTCAAGAGAAAGGGCAACTGTAACCGGAACTCCGGGTGTTGCGGGTATCTCCTGTGTGGCATATCCGATGAATGACAGGGATATCGTTACTTGATCCCTGCCGGCCACAGGAATGTTAAATTTACCGTTAATATCGGTGAGGGCTCCGAGCGTGGTGCCTTTCACCACCACTGAAACCCCGATCAGCGCTTCACCTGTCGCAGCATCAGTGACCGTACCGGTTATAA
>CAYPHL010000242.1:0-3336 GCA_964410385.1 uncultured Rikenellaceae bacterium
AAATCTGATCTGAAAAGATTCATCAGGTTTCCTTACAGCTTATATAAAAATGATCTGACATGGGTACCTCCACTTTTAGATGAACAATTCAGTCAGTTTGATGAGAAGCGTAATCCAACTCTTAAGCACTGCGAATATGTACTGTTCCTTCTTGAGGAAAATGAGAAAGTAATTGGACGTATAGCCGCCTTCATTGACCGGCTGGCTCTGGAAACATGGAAAGAACCGATTGGATTATTCGGTTATTATGAATGTATTTCAGATATCAAAGCCTCCAATATACTACTTGAGACTGCTGCAACATGGCTAAGAAACAAAGGAATGACAAAAATGAGAGGACCCTGGAGCTTCGTATCACAGGAATGGGGATTGGTTGTTGAAGGTTTTAAACCCTCACCAGTTGTAATGGCACCTTATAATCCACCTTATTATATTGACCAAATTACATCATTCAACCTGAAAAAGGTAAAGGATCTGCTGGTCTATTATATTTCTGCCAGGGATGGTTACATTATTCCTGACCGTATATTGAATCTTACAGATGATGTAGTTAAACGATATGGGATACATGTCCGTCAGCTTGATATGAAGAATTATGACAAGGATGTTCAGATAGTGATTGAACTTTCGAACCGAAGTCTTGCCGAGAACTGGGGTTATACCTCTGTTACCAGGGAGGAAGCAGAAGCCATTGCACGTGATCTGAAGCAAATACTTCAGCCGAAGGGGGTTATTTTTGCTGAGGATCTGCACGGGAAACCTGTTGGATTTGCCATAACAATTCCTGATGTAAACCGCTTATTGAAGAATTTGAAAGGACATTTATTACCGTTCGGATGGGTAAAGCTTCTCTTTGGAATACCAAAACTGCATACTTACCGTCTCTTTGCCCTGGGAATTATTCCGGAGTATCATGGGAAAGGTATTGATAGTCTTTTGTATCGTGCTCTTTATGAGTCACTATACACACCTGATATCTGGTTGGAAATAAACTATGTTCTTGAAGATAATGCTCCGATGAATAATGCTATACTTAAATTAAATGCAAAGCCTCTGAGGAAGTACAGGATCTTTGAAAAAGAAATATCCGGTGTTAACACTATGTGAAAATGTCCACTATAAAATTGATAATGGTTCTCAGCCATCTGAACAATTTTGATCTTTTCAATTTAGGCTCCTCCTCGTTATCGAAAGGTCTCTGCTTTATGTTTTCAATACTCTCATCCTTCATATCTGGCTTTTTCATATGAATTAAGTTTTGTTATTGTTTGAACAGGATATTTTGTATCAAAACCTTAATGTAATTTTTACTCCAGAGGCCTAAGCAAGGCAGGTATAATCAACTTTTACATGGTTTTTATTTCTTCGGTTGTAATAAAAGTGCTGCCAGAGCCAGGATGGATGAAATGAAATCGCATCCTGCGCAAATAAATAACAGGATAGTTGTCAGATAAAAACTGTGGCCTTCCAGAAATTCGACTGCCATCAGTAATATTATCAACCCAAGCAGTAATAGCCCTGCCATGGCAGCAATGTATACTATATTGCTCAGATGACCATCTCTTTTATTGACAATTATAGCCTCTCTGAAAGCATACAAAATCAAAAGATGCAGTATAACAAATATTACAGTTCCTGCTATTCCGCTTTCAGGTGTCGCGCTGCCGCTTTTATCAAGAATCAGATAAAGAACAGTAGCTACCGGAAACAATATGGCCGACGAAATAATCAAACCGGCTCCGGTATAAAGAATCCGCTGCAGGTTGTCTTGTTTGATCATATTAAGTGCAAAATTTCAGATAACGGTTAAAATCATAAATCTTTGATATCATTAAAGATACATCATTCATAAACCAAAGTCAAATTTATTTTAGAGTTCACCGCTAAAAAATTTTCGGGTAAATCCCGGTAACGGGTATCATATTACAATATCTTAAGAATCTATTTTCCCCAAACGTGCCATAACAGCAGCTGGTGGTCAACCCTATCCGTCACCATGTGAAAGGTGATACCGGCTTTCCCAACAATATTGACTTTGATAATGAATCATTTGAAATTCATTCCCGAATCAGTTATTTTCAAGGGTAATAAACCTGAACATGATGATAAACCGGCGAAATTTCTTAAAAACTTCTTCAATGACTTCAGCAGGTATCTTTTTTGCACAATCCCGATTCCCTGCTTTCAAAGCTGCTTCTAATTCAGTTCAGAAACGCTATCCTGATCCCTGCTTTAAGTCTCGACAAGTGCTTCGATAAATACAGGCAATCAAATGTTGCAATTGAAAGGCTCTGGACAGGTGGCAGAGGATTTCCTGAGGCCAAACGTGCTATGTTTCTCCACCGCTGAGAAACTTCTTTACATTGTAGACACTGGCCAGCCTGCAAATAATCCTCATCCGATAAAAGCATTTGATGTTGTTGACGGCGTCAGACTTATGAATGATTTGGTTGTCCCAACAAAATAATTGCAGTATTATGGTTAATCAGAATTGATTTCACATAACAATTACTACTTAAGACTGTATTCTATCGTCTTTGCCTTTCCTTTCTCCTTCCAGGAAATCAGGTAATTGCCTTTAAAACCACGAAAACTGATAGTCCCGTTCTTATTTGCTGCAACTGTCAGGTTTGTTTTCCATTGATTATTTATAAGATCATTTAGAATATGATAAACAGGTTTGGGTTTCATTTCCTTATCATAAATTCCTGAATAAGATGGTTCACCGGGGGCAGCGCCACCGTCTACAACGTTCCACCAGGTTATTCCCATTACCTCTGGATAGCTGAACCAAAGCCGGTACAGGTTCCTGGTGATCTCCGCCTGTATCTTTGAACCCTTTTCGGTATTATCAGGTGCACTTACTGTGACCTCGCTGATATGAATTGGCCTTTCAGCATCTTTAAGACAATCGAGTATTTCAAATAATTTCTGTGGAGTAAGGGCATCTGCCCCATCAGCTATCCTGCGTGATTCATCCGGATTAAAAATATGCATCTGTACTCCTGTATTGTCAATTCTCACTCCCCGGTCAGTGAGATTACGGATAATCTCAACATATCGGGTGAAAAGAGTTATCGGGGAATGCATGTCACAATCGTTAAGATTTAATTTGACCTCCTCAGGAAAATACTTCATAGCCCAGCAGAAGGTTTTAAATGTATAATCATCGGGCATTAATCCCCTGTTTGCCTGGTCAATTGGTTCATTAACAACATCCCAGCGTTGTAACCGATCTCTGTATCTTTCTGCCAGTTCCTGCACATGTGCTTCAAAAAGTGGTTCCATTGCTTCCCTGTCCTCAGGCATCCATACAGGATGGGCCCATTTGCGCAT
>CAYPHL010000243.1:0-1740 GCA_964410385.1 uncultured Rikenellaceae bacterium
AACGATCATAAGGACCGCTATGCTATCAGACTGGCGGAAACAATTCTTCTCAGGGCTGAGGCATATGTGGGACTGAACAAACCCGACCTGGCTGCAGCAGATATCAACCTGATCAGAAACAGGGCAAATGCAACACCTGTCGATGCCGCAAACGTTAATCTTGATTATATACTTGACGAACGGGCCAGGGAGCTATATGGAGAAGAGTGGAGGCATTTTACTTTGAGACGGATGGGAAAACTCTATGACAGGGTAAAACTGTATAATAATAATCCGAAAAATCCGGGATTGAATATCCAGCCACATCATATTCTGTGGCCAATTCCTCAAAACCAGATTGATCTGAATATAGATGCTGATTTCCCGCAAAATCCGGGATATCCGTCTCTGTGACGAGACTTCAGGAAAGATTTTCCGGAAGTATTGAGTGATTATTAATTATTTTTCAATACATAGTATTAATTCCTTGTATCCCTTTGTGATACCTTTGTGTTCCTTTGTGCCCTTTGTGGTTTAAAACCATTAATCTACAACCACAGAGTACATTAAGATCCCGATAGCTTCCAATTGCTATCAGAAGGGGAACGCAAAGGTTCACAAAGGATTTTGTAGTGCCGTTTCATCCGTTAATAATTAATAAATTCATCCTTAATTTTTTGATTTGTACCTGAAATGGGTAACTTTATACGATTATAAATTTTAACTAAATCCCAATAAACCAGCTTCTATGAAGAACAATTCTATCTCAAGACGTAGATTTTTAGGTACTGCAGCAACAGCCGCAGCAGCTTTTACTGTAATACCTGTAATTAATTCATGCGGATCAGGCTCGGGTCAGAAAAAGCCGAATTCAAAAGTCGGAGGTGTACAGCTGGGTTGTACCACTTACAGCTACCGCACAATGCCGCATAAAGTGGATGATGTAATCGGCTATCTGCTGCTTGCAGGTATCAATTCTATCGAGCTGAGACTGGTAGCTGAGGAGGATCTTGGAATTCCGGCCATGCCGCAAAGACCGAGAGGACAGGAAATGACTGACGAGCAGAAGGCTGAATTCGCAAAACAAATGGATGCAGCCAGGGAAGCCCAGCGTCAGTGGAGACTCTCACTCCCGATGTCAAAATATGAGGAAATGCGTAAGAAATTCAACAATGCCGGAATAGATGTGTTTATCGCTAAATTAACTCCTTCATCATGGTCCGATGAAGAGATAGATTATGCATACAATGCAGCTAAGGCTCTGGGTTCAATAGGTATTACGGATGAGTACAGCGAAATGGCCATCAATCGCCTCGGTAAGTTTGCAGAAAAACATGGCAGTCTGGCAATGTACCATACCCACGGTCAGCCGGCCGAACCGGGATTCTCATTTGATCCCATTTTTGCCGCATCACCCGCCAATTACCTCAATCTTGATGCCGGACATTATTATGGCGCAACAGGTCTGCATCCGAATGATGTGATAATAAAATATCACGAAAGGATGCGCAGTATACATATCAAGGATAAAACCGGACCCAACAGCACGCCGGCAGGTGCAAATATGCCTTTCGGTCAGGGCGAAACACCAATTGCTGATATTCTGCTGTTGCTTAAAAAGGAAAAATGGCCAATCCAGGTCGATATCGAGCTCGAATACCAGATCCCGGATGGATCGGATGCAGCAAAGGAAGTCGCCAAATGTATTGAATACATGAGGAATATCCTCGAATAAGAATTTTATTTACTCCCGTTTTGCGG
>CAYPHL010000243.1:1840-3227 GCA_964410385.1 uncultured Rikenellaceae bacterium
AATCCTGTCCGGGATGCGGTGATCTTTATTGACAAGGTCAAAACAGATGTAGTGACGGACGATCAGGGTAATTACAGGATCAGAGTGAAGCCGGATGCCAGGGAAATATTGGTCTTCACTCTCCCTGGCGGAGCAGCTGAGGAACAGATTAACGGCCGGACCAGGATCGATTTTGTCCTTAAGAACGCTTCCGGTCAGCAGGCAGATAAGCCTGCAGTATCCGGGATCAGACCGGGTAACCGGCAGGGAGAACCTTCCGGAAAGAAGGAAATCAATCCCGATCGTATTGAATATGATGAGAAGAGCGCAACCAATGCTACCTTTCAGAGTATTTATGATATGATACGCGGAAGGTTTCCCGGTGTAGAGGTCTCGGGAAAGAGCATTAAAGTGATGGGATCATCTTCATTGAATGTCAGTTCTGAACCGCTCTTTGTTGTAGACGGGGTTATAGTGAACACAATAGAAGATATTTCACCCCAGAATGTAAGATCGATAGAGGTTTTAAAAGGTCCCGATGCCACAGTGTATGGAGCAAGGGGATCCAACGGAGTGATAATAATAACACGGATTACCGGAAAAGATAAATAGGATTTTTTGCTATTTCCGGCTTCAAAGATGCAGGTTCTTATTCAGCAAAATGGAAATAGTACCAGTATGTTCCTGAGTAGAACCGGCTCAGAAGATTCCTTGCATCCTTATTGTTGAGATAGACTTTTGCATAAGCATCCATTGCCGACCTTATATTCTGACTGATCCTGAATGAACTGCCGGTAAGGGGATCTCTGTTTGTAACCATTCTGTAAAGAAGGAAGGCTTCCTGGAAAGAGACAGGTAATTCATTGTAATTCATCTTTTCCATTAAAGGCAAAAGCCCGGCAAAAGCATCCATTTCCCTTTTGAGCAGATACGTGGCAGCAAGATACTCAAGCGCGTTCCTGTTTCCGGGATTCTCCCTTAGAAGCCTCTGAAGGAAGATTTCAATATCCTCCATATGGAAAAAATAATCTTCCTTCATCATGAACCTTCTTTTTTCACCCCATTCGGGATGATTGTTTATCATCTCCTCATTGTAAAGATACTCCCTGGTCTCCTGTGCCCACTTTCTGTAGAACAGCGTTTTTTCCAGCAGTTTCAGGTATTTTTCAGACACTTTATATTGACCATTGATCAGATTTGTTTCGGCAAGTCTTTTTATTGCCCTCACACTTTTCTCCATGTTTGGCATAACTTCCATACTTTCAAAAGCATACTCCTGCGAAGCATTTATAAGGCCGAGATGATAGAGTATTTCGTTGCCCATCATCGGACTGATGAACTCTTTGTCAAAACGGAGAAACAAACCTTCAGTACCATGCTGGCTGTAGTTGAACATTTTATCTCCAAG
>CAYPHL010000244.1:0-3185 GCA_964410385.1 uncultured Rikenellaceae bacterium
TCATTCATAGATCAATGCAATATCATTAAAAGCTGCTTCACCTCCTTAAATCCCCGACCTCTGAATCCGGCCTCACCCCATGAAATCCCCCTCTCCCGGAGTGAGAGGGGGACGATAGTCCTATATTTCAAACTACGTTGAAGAATACTTTAAGCCTTTAACGTGATATATATGATCACAGTAAATTCAAAAATCCTTATTGCTATCTTCTTTCGTAAAAATGACCATATGTGTTACTTTCCGTCCGTGATAAAAGCATTATTCCCTTTATGTTACCTGTAGTGAATATGATATTATAAAAAAAGATGCAAGCTTAGCCTGAGAATTCTTAACCACATGTGATATGTTTGTAACATCAGATCCAACTTTTGAACTCCGGGCCCCGTAGGGGCGACCTGTTTTTAACAAAGATCCGTTTAATTCAATCTTAGCCCCATAGGGGCGACCTGTTTGTAGCCACAGACATATTCTTTTAATTCCTAGCCCCTTAGGGGCAGCATGTTTTTTAAATAATATCACAAATCCTTTAAAATCCAAATATCTAACCATGCATGGTTATGACAATAACCATAACAAGGAAAATACGTCTTATAATACGTTTTTAAATACGTTTTTAAATACGTAGTTATTTAACTTTTATCCAATAACTTATGATAATCCGGACATCAAAACTGAAAAGCGATTTGTATGATCATTTTCGTGAGGATTTTAGCTCACGGGATTTAAATTTCCCTTTAAAATTATCAAGATCAGACCGGAGATCAGCAAGTTCGGATTTGAGGATTTCGTTTTCCTTATCTATCGATTCAATATGTTTCTTAAGTTCTTTGATAACTTCAAGGTTATAAAGACTTACAAGGTCATACCTGAGTGAAACAAGTTTTCCGTTCTCATAAACCAGCAGGTTTTGTAATCCTGCATCCTCAAAATCTTCTGCTATATATCCTATCCCAGGCATCCCTGTGGCTTTGTCAGTGAAGGAGACCGGACTGGCATCAAGGATCTTATTGAAATCATCATCCAGAGGCTGGATGTTATCTTTTATATCACGTGTTGAACCGAGGAAGTAAACATTTCCGCCATTTATAATCAATTGACTGCCTGCAATGCTGCCCGTCAATCCATTAATTGCAAGTTTTGTACCCGGAGTTGTTGTTCCTATTCCCACATTTCCGCCATGAAGTACTGTCAATGTTTTACCGGCAAGGTAAGTATTCCCGGTTGCAAGGTTAAATTCGAAAGGTCTCAATGCATTCCAGGCGCCATCAGGGTCTCCTGCATTTGTCAGCAGTATATAAAAATCTGAACCGTCATTTCTCAATAATGTACTGTAACTGGTTCCCCGTAATCTGAAACTACTTACGGTACCCGACCTGGAAGTAATTTCTCCTGCAACGTCAAGTCCATATGCCGGGCTAGGGATTCCGATTCCGACCCTTCCAGTACTGGTTATTGTCATTTTAGATGTATTGTTAGTATAGAAAACCAGAGGTCCAGCTCCTGTGTTAACTAATTGTAATTCACTGTTATTACCGGCGAGCCGGTATATCCTTGCACTGTAATCAGTCGGTTCGGAATTGCTGTGAAAATCAATCCCGGTACCATTATTTGTATCTGTCCCGAATTCCCACCAGTTTTCGGTTATCATTCCCTGGGAGTTTCCAATTTTAATACCTCCGTTCTGGACAAACATAGATCCAACTAAATGCAACTGAGATGAAGGAAGTGAGGTTCCTATGCCTACTTTACCGTTTATGGTCAGAATCTGGTTTACGGGGCTTTCGTTAAAAACTCCATATATTAAAGCTTTTTGGAATGCATCAGCCTGGCTTGCTCTTTGTTGATTATCAATATATAATTTATTGGAACCCTGTTCATACCAGCCTGCCATATGTCCTAAGAATACATTATTATCACCCAAAGAATTTGTGCCAGCCCCATATCCTAATGCTGTATTACCTGAGCTGGTTTGTGACTTTTGAAGGGCGAGGCAACCAACAGAGGTATTTCTAAAACCTGTTGTATTTGAATATAAAGCAGTATAGCCCAATCCAGTATTACACTCTCCGGTTGTATTACTATAAAGCGATTCACTGCCTAAAGCAGAATTATAGTGCCCTGAGTTATTAAAATTAAGAGTTCTAAATCCAATCGCTGTGTTTGAAGCTATATAACCCTTACCTTTTCCAATAGTCAATTCGTTTACAACTATATCAGGGCCGAATGTTTTAAATCCCACAATTGTCTGAACGGTGCCCAGAGTAACTGCATCGGCAATGCCATAACCTGAAACAGTAGTTGGTTTAGAAGTAATTTCACTCCATGCCGGTACATAAGAGACAGGTCTGTAAAGTCCCGCATGATTACCCCAGCCATAAGCGGTATTCCAGTTGGTAATAAGCCCGTTGGTTATGGCTTTTGCCGGCGCTGCTCCAAAGACAGGATCTGTCTCGGTATAACTGGCAGCATTTTTAGCATGAAGAGCATAGGGTACACTTATTAACTGGCTGGTACCTGTTATGGAATAGCTTGTCCCTCCTGTCGGATCTGTCTCAGTTCTCAGGTAGTACGAACCTGAAGCCCAGTTGATAGTGGAGAAGTTCCCTGAAACCAGAGTACCTCCTCCGATTTCAATGCTGACAAGTCCGTTGCCATTGGTGAGTGAATTGAATGTTTCCTGGTAAACTACGCTTCCTGAGGGTGATCCCTGCAGAATGGTGGCCCTTATCCCGACAGCATGGTTTGTGACCAGCTGTCCGCTGTTGTTCCTGATCACTGCCTGGTAACTCAGCTTCTGAGGTGCCTGCGAGTAGGTGGCAATGGCCGTTATAACCATTGTCAAAATGATAAAAAGCTTTTCCATTTTTCTTCTTTTTTTACTCAAAATGAGGTTCTTATACCAAATTTCGGAAGAATATTGATACAAGTCAAGTAAAAGAATACCAAATTTTAAAGCTGCTTAAGTTTATCATTATCAGGATAAAAATGGTTGAATTAAGCCCTTCAGTGACTCCTTTGCACCGGCCCTGTGCTAGGGCTGTCCACGGGCGGCGCGAAGTTTACCCGAAACCGTGGCGGGAGGCCCGGCAGGGCCAGCCCGTGTAGCGGGCGGAGGCTTCGGGTAAACTTATAGCCCGTGGTCTCCTTTCTTTGGTACTTTCTTTGGAGAAGCAAAGAAAGTACAT
>CAYPHL010000245.1:0-3180 GCA_964410385.1 uncultured Rikenellaceae bacterium
TTACCATTGGCTGAACCTGATCATATGCTTCCTGTACAAACCCGTACCGGATCAGCTGTTGTATCATTCTCCCGCCAAACCATGTCCAGTCACCTCCGTTCTGATAGCTGTATTCAGGATTCATGATCTTATTTGCAAAATAACCTTCAGGATATGGCGGGTATAGTGTTAAACCAATCGATGCAGCCCCGGCAAGCTTTACCCTTTTAACCATTTCATCTATCGAAGCTTTGATCTCTTCAACCGAAAGAAGTCCGGCTTCTATGGCTATCGCGGTTCCCCCGAAATAATAAATCTCATTTTCATCAAAATCTGCCGGAAAAGGAGATCCCTTCTCAAGGTAGATATGTGGAATGAACTTTTGATTCTTTTCATCCCACAGATATTTTCTTACATTTTCTGAAACCATCTCTCTGACTGGTAACCATTTTTCCCTAGCATCCGGGACCATAGTAATCAGATTGTCAAGTGCAATAATGAACATTGCATTGTCATAAATGTCAATTGCCGGATGAGTGTTTTCATCCCAGTCCACACCCCATCCGTGTTCAGGCTGAACATCTCCCCAGTCGGCAGTTGTTGCTCCTATAATTAATCCATATTCCTTATTGAACCTGTAGCCGATCAGATATTGCATAGCCCATTCAAGTCTTTCAGCCACACTTTTTCCGGCCACTATCTCTGACAATATTGACTTATCTGAAGTCAGCTCAATATACTTATATACTGCCTGGACAAGTGAAGATTCCTGGTCTGTCTCCACTGAATTTTTATGCCCGGCATAACGTGGTTCCAGATCGGTATAATAAAAATCATATGCAACTTTACCGACTGTGTCTATCGGGGTAAATCCGTCAATAATATTTCCGTCCTCTCCCTGCATCCGGAAAAATACCATCAGGTTTTCCCTGAGTTCTGAAGATGGATGAACTTCAGCCGCAAGCTCAATGAAAGTGTTGTAATCTCTTATCCACACTTCACGGTAACCATCTCCGGCATTGAAGCCGGTTTTCATAATTTCCAGAGCTTTTTCCCTGGTGTATGAAAAATATTCATTGCTCCTGATCTGTTCAGCAAGCAGTTTATCAGCCTTCTTTTTTGAAGAAGTACACGACAAACACATGAAGATCAATAATAAAGGATAGATTATTTTATTCATTTCTGTCTTTTGTTTTGTGCGAAGGTGCTCTTTATAAAACATAAATCAGTCCCTTCGCGGTTATAATTTTAAGAACAAATAGTTTATTCAGCCGGCCAGATCCTTGCCACCCATCCGCCTCCCGGAGCAAGACTGATCTTTAAAATATCCCCGGCATTAAAGACCATTGCAGTTTTCCTGTGATCCTCCGCCCTTTTATCTGAGTTAATGCCATCAACGATGGCTTCGAGCCTGTATCTTCCAGGGGCCAGAAAGTCTGTTCTAAGATCAATGTCACGTTTATCCCAGTCGGTGACAGCGCCGGCAAACCAGTTTTTCCCTGCCCGTCGGGCCAGAACGGTAAACTTTCCTATTTTACCTTCAAGCAAACGTGTCTCATCCCATTCAACAGGGATTTTTGTCAGGAACTCCGTACACTCCTTCTCACGGTAATAATCGGAAGGTGAGTCGGGAAGCATCGTCATCGGGCTGTTGAGGATGACAAAAAGAGCCATTGAATGAGCACGTGTCCCCTGCTCCATCGGATAATCACCCAATGCCCGGAAATTATTCTTTGTTGAATTTCGCATAGAAGCAGGGATATAATCCATAGGGCCGGCAAACATACGGATGTAGGGCAACAGGTTATGATGTTCAGGACTGGCCTGATCGGTCCAGCCGTTATATTCAAATTCGATCAGACCTTCGCGTGTCAGTACATTCGGATATTTCCTGCGTAAACCGCATGGCTTGTATGCACCATGGAAATCAACCACCATCTTTTTTTCTGCGGCGGTACGTGCAACTTTTTCATAAAATTCGACCATTATCTGATCATCGCGGTTCATAAAATCCATTTTAATTCCTCTTATCCCCCACTTCTCAAAAAGGCTGAAAGCCTCTGACCATTGCTTTTCCAGCGTTCGCCATATCACCCATAACATTACATCCACACCTTTTGATGAAGCGTAAGCTGTTACCTCTTCCATATTCAGTCCCGGGACAGGCTTAAGAATATTGTCCCCCGGACACCAGCCGTCATCAAACAGGAAATACCTGAATCCATGTTCTGCGCAGAAATCGATAAAATATTTTGCGGTTTCAGTATTTATTCCCGATCTGAAATTGACTCCGTAAATATTATGTTTTGCCCACCAGTCAAATATAACTACTCCGGGTTTTATCCATGAAGGGTCAGCTATCGCACATTGCGATGCCAGCAGATAAACCAAATTGTTTGAGATCAGTCCGGCCTCATTGTCTGCCACAGCAAAGATCCTCCACGGGAACGTGCGGGTCCCGCTAACTTTCGCTATAAAGTTATATGCTTCAGCCACCTGTCCCTGACCATAGGCATTCCCTCCGGAGGTAAATGCTTTCGGATATGGAGGATTGGCTGACTTCAGCTGCTGCCGGCCCGTACCCTTCAGCCATAGTCCGGGATAATTATAAAGATCGGCTTCAGTGATCATTAAGAATTTCCCGTCCTGCTTTTCAACCAGAAAAGGAAGGTTACATAACTTACCCTGCTCAATTCCATTCAGCTTTTTATGCTCATAAGGCGTCTCATAAGGTGAACTGAAACTCTCTGACGACTGAAATCTTGCAGAATCATTTTCTCCCAGGATTATATCAAGATTCTCCCTGTTTATAACCAGAGTATCTTTAAATGACGTTAATAAACGGTATGCCAGTCCCTCATTGAATAATCTGAATGTGATGGCATAGTTTGCCCTGAATTTTATTTCAAGTTCATTATAAGAGCTGACAAGCTCTGAAGCTTTTTCCCTGATTTCAGGTTTTATTACTTCATTTACCGATCTCCGGGCTGTTTTCTGTACCTTAAACCTGTTACTGTGCTGACCAATAAGGTCTGTTTCTATGGAAATATTTTCCAGCCTGGCTATATCAGACCCTTCCTTTTTCAGACCGGCAAAGATCCCCTGGTTTATTTCGATTTCCGCTTTCAGTTTACCGTCAGGCGATAAGAGATCATATTTCTGGGCATTGCAGAAAATGGATAAAAATCCGGACAAAAAGAG
>CAYPHL010000246.1:0-3169 GCA_964410385.1 uncultured Rikenellaceae bacterium
GTACCCGGAGCGGGACTTGAACCCGCACAAGCATTACTGCTCACAGGATTTTAAGTCCTGCGTGTCTACCATTCCACCATCCGGGCCATTGCGGGCTTGCAACCGTACAATTTATTGCCCGCTGCAAATTTAAAAAAATATGTTAATCTTTTACGAGGATTGGTTTCCCTAATCCCACTTTCTCAAGTTCCTTTAACTGTGTCTTTGCATCACCGACAACAACATAATACATCCTCGACGGATCGATAAACTTCTTTGCAAGTTCGAGCTGTTTCTCCGCCGTAAGCCCTTTTAAAAATGATTCTTCCTGCTTTATATAATCTGGTGGCAGATCATAGGTGGCAATATTGCTCAACATATTAAGCAGATTGCCGGCAGTTTCAAAATTGCGGGCATTGCTTTTCAGTAATGCTGATTTTGTAAAGTCAATATATTCCTGCGGGATATTCTGCCTGTATTTCTCCATTTCAGTTTTGAAAATTGTGACAGATTCAAGTGTGGAGTTAGTCCTAACCGGAGCTGAAGCAGTAAAAGTTCCATAATTCTTTCCTCCGCTGAAGGAAGATCTTGCACCATAGGTAAAACCTTTCTCTTCCCTGAGAATTAGATTGAACAGACCGTTAAATGAACCTCCAAGCTTATAATTCGTTACGAAAGCAGAGTAATAATCCGGATCTGATCTTGGTATTGCCGGGCAACCTATATTTATTACAGATTGTTTTGCATCAGGTATATCAACAAAATATATCTGTGATTTTGCAGGTGCTTCGGGAACGTTAATTTCCGGTATCATGACATCTTTGGGCTGCCATTTTGAGCTAATTGATGCAAGACCGGCCTCCACTCTTGCCTGATCAATATTTCCCACTACGATAAAACGTGCCCTTGAAGGTGAAAAATTCTTTTCATAGTAATTTTTCAGATCATCAATAGTTATCGAGTTTACTGAAGCTTCAGTTCCTGTAGTTTCAATCGCAAGGATATTATCATCTCCGAAGATCAGTTTATTAAGTGTGTTTGAAGCCAGATAGTTGGGATTTGCCTTGTTCCGTTTCAGATTATTAACGGTACGGCTTTTGGCCAGATTGAACTGTTCTTCGTCCCAGCGGGGTTCAAAAAGCATTTCTTCAGCCAGGGCAAGTGTTTTTTCAAAATTGCGGGCAAGAGTGCTTACTCTCATTGTAATATTTTCATTCGATCCGTAAAATGATATGTTTGCTCCCAGAAGCCTGATGGCATCTTCAAGTTCTTCAGGTGTTTTGTTTGCTGTTCCTTCATTCATGAGGGTTGCTGTCAGGCTGGCGACACCGGGTTTGCTGATATCATCCAGAATATGACCGCCTTCCATAATAATACTGTAGGTTACTATCGGCAGTTCTTTGTATAAAATGCCATATAACTTCATACCGTTACTGAGGGAACCCTGCCATACAGGAGGTATTGTGACTTCAGGATCAGGTCCGACGGGAGGCTGAACTGACCGGTCAAATTTCGTAGGGGTTTTGATGATAGGCTCCTCAGCCACTGGTTCTGCTTTTACTTCGGCAGCCTTAGTTACATCTTCCTCAATAATGCCTGCATCGACAGAACCTTCAGCAATAAGGTTCAGTTCTCCTTTGGGGACAAAGCTTGTCTGGACATAGTTACGTCCTTTTAAATATTTTTCATATACTGCTTTGATGTCATCTGATGTGACTGCCTGGGTTCTGTTAAAATCCTCCATGAAATATTCAGGATCATCTTTAAATGTTTCATATTGAGCCAGAGTAAATGATTTACTCAAAACGCTGCTGAAGGAATTGTAAAAGCCCGTTTCATTTCTTGCTTTGATGCTTGTAAGATCATCTTCTGAAAAACCTTCTTTCTCAAACATTTCAAATGCTTCGAAGACAGCTTTTTCCACATCCGTGAGATTTACTCCGGGATTTGCAGTTACCGAGATAGTGAAGCTTCCTGCAAGCTCCTGGGAGCCGTTCCTGGCCATAACTGATGAGGTCAGCTTTTTATCCTTTACCAGTACTTTATACAATGGTGTCTTCTTTCCGTTCGACAAAAGATCGCCGAGATAGTCAAGAGCATAGGAATCGTCAGAGAATTGTTCAACAGTCGGGAATACCATCGTGAGCCTCGGGGCACGGGCGAAATTATCTTCGTGGTATAATTTAATAGTTTTACTGAGGCTTGCAGGCATTGCTCCGCGCTTTGTAATTGTCTCTCCCTGAGGGATCTCACCGAAATATTTTTCCACAAGGGCTTTAATTTCATCCTTATTTATATCGCCTGCAATAACGAGAGTTGCATTATTCGGGGAGTAGAATTTTTTGTGAAAAGCTTTTACGTCTGCCACGGTCGCATTTGTAAGGTCTTCCATTTCCCCGATTACATCCCAGCTGTAAGGATGTCCTTCAGGATACAGGTTTTTCAGGATCAGATATTCATTGAAACCATATGGCTGGTTATCCACACCCTGACGTTTTTCGTTCTGGACCACATTCTGCTGATTGACAAAAGCAACCTGGGTAACGGTATTCTCCAGATATCCCATCCTGTCCGATTCGAGCCACAGAGCCATTTCAACAGCATTTTTCGGAACGACTTCGTAGTACATGGTCATATCCTGAGAGGTCCCTCCGTTAAGTTCACCGCCGGCTCCCTGTATGAGCCTGAACAGCTGGTCTTCACCCACATTTTCAGATTTCTGGAACATCATATGTTCAAAAAGATGGGCGAAGCCGGTTTTGCCTGGCACTTCACGACTTGATCCCACATGATAAAGAATTGCTATTGCAGCAATGGGATCCGATTTGTCTTCATGGAGAATAACAGTCAGTCCGTTATTAAGAGAGTATTTCTCTACAGGGACCACAACTTCAGGCCCCGTTGGTTTTTTTGAACATGAATTGAAAAGCATGCCGGTCAGAAGAATTAAGAACAGTAATTTTTTCATCGGATTATAACTGATTTAAGGTGAGATAAAATTTAATTTGGAGATCAAAAATAATAAGAAAAAACAGACTGAAACTTTTTCTCTTATAAAAAATTCTTATTTTTGCGCGTGAATCTGCGGGAGTAGCTCAGTTGGTAGAGCATAACCTTGCCAAGGTTAGGGTCGCGGGTTCGAGTCCCGTCTCCCGCTCTTTGATGAGACGCCCAAATCGGGCGTCTTTAC
>CAYPHL010000247.1:0-3139 GCA_964410385.1 uncultured Rikenellaceae bacterium
TAATCATCGGTTCTGTCCCCGGCAGATCCCTTTGTTTCAGAAATGCTGAGGCAAATGATATTACCGTAAAAAATATCTTTGATGATCTTCCTGATAAATACCCTGACAGGGTTTTCAGAGTTGATGAACCGGAAAATCAGGAAGAACTTCTTTCATGGACAGAGGGGATCCTTGGGAAACTAAAAATTGATAAAGACCTTGAGATTAATAAACCCTGCAAAGACCTTTTCCAGATAAGACATACAGATGGTAAGAGGGATATCTGGTTTTTTGTCAACTCAAACCGCTCTGAAACAATAAAAATCAATGCTGAATTTCCAACAGGAAACAAGACGCCCTGGATATGGAACCCGGAAGACGGTAGCAGAAAGATCTTTTCTTATGAAAAGAACAGGAATGATTTGTCAATTGAAATTCAACCATTACAATCAATACTCCTGGTATTTGATCCCGGATTGAAAGGGGATAAACCTGAACCTGCCGGCAGGCCGGAAGAATCTTTATCATTAGAAATAATTGGTCCGTGGAAGGCTGAATTCATGCATATTAACGGACAAGTATTTGAGAGAACCTTTGAAGGGCTGAAAGAATTTGGCACCTCAGATGATCCTGAGCTGAACAGTTTTGCCGGAACAGTAAAATATATCACAACCTTTAATTCGGATGGGGTCGGAAAGTGGCTTGAATTGGAAAAGGTTAATAAAGGTGTTACTGAGGTATATCTGAATGGCAGACAGGCCGGAATCAGCTGGTATGGCAAACCTGTCTTCCGGATTGACTCTCTTATCATAAATGGCAACAACCGGCTTGAAATAAAATACGTTTCTGTATTGAGCAATTATGTGAGAACATTAAGAAATAATCCAACGGCTATACAATGGACAGCGGGATTTGAAAAGATACCAACAGGACTCGAAGGCCGGGTTACAATAACGAGATAATTAAGGAGTATAAAACCTCACCATATTGCCGGGCTTTCAGCATTCAATAGCCGGAAATCTTTCGGCTGTACAAATGAAAAACATAGACATGGTTTATATTAGGAATGATTTCATTCGAGAATAATATATTTAATCTGTTGTTAATTAAGTGGTTCAAATGAAAACTTCATGTTAGAAAATTATTTTCACAATCTTTTGTGTGTTTGTCTCATGAAGGTTTCATATATTTATTACCATTTGATTACCAAAAACTCTGAACAACACTTACTAACCAATAAACCAAATAATTATGAGAAAATTATTGTTTTTATTACCTGTATTTTATATGCTCCAAGCTAATGCACAACCTTACTCTATCAGTTTTTCCGGAACCGGATTATCGACTGTAAAAGTTCAGAACCTGACAAGTGGCCTTATTGTCGACGTACCAGCGGGTGATGTTTTACTCCTTTCGGCAGGAACAGGTATTCGTGAAGTTAGTAATATGAAATCATCAGTAATAAAGGTTCATCCAAATCCGATGACAGATAATTCAACATTGGAGATTCTTCCTCCTTTAGCCGGGGATGCAACTATTTCAGTTTGTGGTATGACCGGAAAAGTATTTACTCAATATAAGGGTTATCTGGATAATAGCACACAGACATTCAACCTTTCCGGCATAAAAAATGGATTGTATATAATTACTGTTCAGGGTAATGGTTACCGATTCTCTGAGAAATTTCTTTCGAATGGAAAATCCAACGGAACAGCAAACATTACATTGATAAGCAACAATATTCAAGCTTTTACTGAGAAAAAATCTTTAATTGGATCAAAGGGAGTCAGGGCTTATGTTGAAATGGCATATAATGAAGGAGAGAGTTTGGAATTTACGGCACTCTCAGGTAATAACAGCACTATTATGACTCATATACCTACAGCTGACAAATTAATCAACTTTGTTTTCATAGAATGCAAAGACGGGGATAATAACTATTATCCGGTGGTTCAAATTAACAACCAGTATTGGATGGCCAGAAATCTGAGAACCACGAAGTACCGGAATGGTGTTTCAATTGGCACGACAATCCCTTATGACATGAATGTATCCGGCGAAAGCGCACCGGCATACCAATGGGCTTTTGAGGGAAATGATAGCAATGTTGCCACTTATGGCAGACTATATACCTGGTATGCAGTAACGGACAGTCGTAATTTATGCCCTGCCGGCTGGCATGTGCCAACGGATGCAGAATGGACAACACTTGAAAACTACCTCCTTGCCAACGGTTATAATTATGATGGTACGACCACTGGTAATAAATACGCAAAAGCCCTGGCATCAACTAAACTTTGGAAACCATCAACATTTACAGGAGCAGTTGGCAACACCGATTATCCAGCCAAAAGAAATGCTACCGGTTTTGCCGGTCTTCCGGGTGGCTACCGTGACAGATGGGGATATTTCAACGACATTGGAGAGAGCTGTGTTTGGTGGAGTTCTACGGAGTACTCGGCGACTTACGCCTGGAGCAGGACCATGTACTTCAGTCAGACCAATTTTGCCTTTTGGAACTACTACAAGCATGCTGGTTTTTATGTTCGTTGTGTCAGGGATAATTGAGGTATTTGAGCAGCGTGAACACCTGATATATAAAAACCAGAAATATGATTTGATTAATGGATCAGGTCGCCACTATGCGGCTAAAATTATTGCAAACATATCATTTGCTACAAATAGAGGGCCGCAATGCGGCCAGATTATTAATTGTCCTTATAAATTTAATCAATCGGATCATTGAAAGAAAACGATCGGAAAACAAGCCGCGAAGCGATAATTTCTTGGTTATATCAATATAATGGTCTGGTCATAACCAGCCGCGTAGCGGCGACCACATTGTAGAAACAGGCTCATTTATGTATCTGGGCACCCCTGCGCCTTACAGTCTGAAAAGAAATAAATTATGGTTAACTTCATCACTTGATTCGATATTAAAAAACTTCACAAATCATGAGCAGGATACGGGGAACTCTTTTGTTTCTTTTTACCGGATCCCTGATGCAAATATCTCTTTCGGCACAGGTGAAATGGGAACATATATCAAGTTCCATCGGCGCAATTGAAGTACCTAACAGTGGACAACAACAAACTTCTGCTGTGGTAGCCGATTTCAACAATGACGGCATAAATGATTTCTGTATTACCGAACGAACCT
>CAYPHL010000248.1:0-3092 GCA_964410385.1 uncultured Rikenellaceae bacterium
AGCAGAACGCCCCGGCTTCCCTCCCCCCGTCATTATAAAAAACTGTCATTCTGAGCGTAACGAAGTGAAGCGAAGAATCCTTCCGGACAGATATAGCGAACTTCTAATAATATTACCGGTGAAGTTTCTGATCTGTTTGCTGGTTTATTATTTAGATCAGAGCGATTAAAAAACGTATTAAAAAACGTATTTTAATACGTTTTTTCTGAAGGGATCTTATCTGCTTCTTATCATTGTAAGTACCATCTTGAACTTTTCAACCGCCTTAAGAGCATGAGGCTGATTTGCCGGCATAATTATGGTTTCCCCTGCTTCAAGTATATTGGAAATACCGTTGATAATGATGTCAGCTTTGCCATCAACTATCTGTACAACTGCATCAAATGGTGATGTGTGTTCGGTCAATCCTTCTCCTTTATCAAATGACATGAGACTGATATTTCCTGTCTCTTTTTTTAGTACATGTTTGCTTACAACAGCTTTTTCTGCATAAGAAATGGTGTTGACGTAAGAAAACTTTTTCCCCTTTTCGTATTCATTATTTTCCATAATACTACGTTATTTATTAATCTGTCTTAAAATATCTTTTATTGCGTCTTCAGATTGCATTACACTGGTCTTATCTTCCGGCTATTCAGTGTAAAGGTTATCACTGATAAAAACATGTTAATACAACATATTAATCATATTTATGAATTTCTTTTTCTTCCGGCCAGAATACCGGTAATTGTTCCGACGACAGAAAGTATCCATCCTATACTAAATAATTTCCACAGGTTGCCTGTAAAGAAACCAGGTTCGCCGAAGGCTGATGTTATACCTATAATATTACAGATTACCGGCACATGCCACCAGCTTTCCGGATATCGCTTTGATATGAAAAAACATGCTGCCCCTGTTATAATTCCATAAATAATAAAGGATGTTAAATTGACCGTTGTACTGCTTACTGATTTGAATTCCCCGAGGATGCGGGCAATGAGCATCAGCACAAGGTATGAAATTATTGTAGTCCCGAATGCAAGTGCCCACGAGGGCATAATTGATATCAGCAACCTTATTTTTTTCTTATCCATCTTTTTATTCTATTGCCGGTGGTAAAAAAATTGTCTGTCAAATGTACATGACCATTATTGAAATTACAATTTTCAGGTAAAAGAAAACCCGCAGGTTGTTCCTGCGGGTTTGATTGATTTTATGTTACAGTTTACCTTCTTTCAGGTCTTGGCTGTCTTTCTTCGGCGGAGGTTCTAACCTCGCTTCTCCTTGTTTCGGCAGCTCTTGCTGCGGATTCCCTGGCCTGGTTAGCTCTTTCCTCAGCTGCTCTGGCTGATGCTTCTCTGGCTTGTGCTGCTCTCTCCTCAGCTGCTCTGGCTGACGCCTCCCTTGCCCGTTCTGCCCTTTCCTCTGCTGCTCTGACTGAGGCTTCCCTGGCTTGTGCTGCTCTCTCTTCAGCTGCTCTGGCTGAAGCTTCCCTGGCTGATGCTTCCCTGGCCTGGTTAGCTCTTTCTTCGGCTGCTCTTTCAACAGCTTCTCTCCTTTCGGATTCTCTTCTCTGAGCCTCCCTGGCCTGAATCTCCCTTATTTCTGCATCTCTTTCGGCAGCTATCCTCCTCTCAGACTCCATTCTCTGAGCTTCTCTGACCTGGTTTTCTCTTTCCGCTGCAGCTCTTTCAGCAACTTCTCTTCTTTGGGTTTCCATTCTATCAGCTTCCCTGGTCCGGGTTTCCTGCTCCCTGGCAGCTCTTTCAACTGCTTCTCTCCTCTCGGATTCCCTTCTATCAGTTTCCCTGGTCCGGGTTTCCTGCTCCCTGGCAGTTCTTTCAACTGCTTCTCTCCTCTCGGTTTCCCTTCTTTCAGTTTCCCTGGCCTGTGCTGACCTTTCTTCAGCAGCCCTGGTTTCTGTTGCCCTCCTGTCGGTTTCCCTCACTTCCGGGGTTGCTACAGGTCTTCTCCTCGATTCAGTATTCCGGACAGCATCCTGTTCTGCGGGACGCCTTGCTTCAGTTGCAACCGATGGCCTGCGGCTTGGGTCGCCTCTTTCAGCGCGGGTTCTGTTATAGAGCTCTGCACCTTCACTCCTTTGCTCAGGCCGCCCGTAGGTGTCCCTGTACCTTCCCTCAGCAACCCACTGATGCACCTGAGGTGACTGTTGCCGTATACCGTGGTAGTAGTGATCGTAATAACCGTGATACCTTGGGTGGTCCCAGTGATGGTACCAGTTGTAGTAGTGAGGATGCCAGCAGGAGTGATAACCGTAGTAGAAGTCCCAGTAATATGGGCTCCATGGTGACCACCATTCCGGGTAGTAACCCCAGTACCAGGCGGAATGCCATCCGTGGTAGTGAGGGCGATAGATGTAGACTATTACAGGCCATTCGTAAATGTCCGTGTAGTAGTTGTTTATTACTGTATAATTATCTGCATATATGGGTGTTGAGTAGAAATTCTGTTTCGGTCTCCTTGCAATTAAGGGTTCAATAATATAATTTGGTCCATAAAGGGCTTCGTCGCCTATGAGCTGTATCATCACTTTCCTTTTGCGCAGCTTCTGGACCGTGAAGACTGCGACATCCTGATATTCGTTTCTGCCAAGTGCGGCACGTAACACAATCGTATGAACTTTCCGGTCGATATAATCGGAGACGGTGATGTAATCAACCAGATTATCACCATTAAGATCGAGATTATTGATCCGTGAAGCCGGATTGTTGAGATTTCTTTCGAAACCTTCAAGGGTTTCCGAATTCCTGAACAGATCCATTACCGCGTAAAGGTTAAGATTGTCACCCGGGAGTCCCAGGTATTCCCTCGGGTAGTCCTGTGCCCTGACTGTGGTCGCTGAAGCTATCAGGACTGCGAGGATCGATTTAAGAATTAAGTTTTTCATTTTGTTAAGTTTTATGAAGATCTGCTCTTCGTTATTATTAATACAAACTATATGCCAGATTCATTATTAAATTGATATCCATGTATTTACTTTAGATGCTTTTTATGATTATCGAACCATTTTAATCCCGGAGAAAGAAAGAGGGGGCGAAGAGGGGATGGGGTGAGGGTGGGATGAGGAGAGGGGGCGATGAGGAGAGGGG
>CAYPHL010000249.1:0-3043 GCA_964410385.1 uncultured Rikenellaceae bacterium
GGGGATTTAAGGAGGTGAAGCAGCTTTTAATGATATTGCATTGATCTATGAATGAATTTACTATTTTTAAAGCCTCCATAAAAAGGATGCTTAGTGATAAAGGTCAAAAAACATGAAGAAAAACATCAGCCGAAAGAAGTTCATTTCTGTCACCGTTGCAGGTCTGGCAGGAATAAAACTACAACCACTTATCAATCAGGATCATAAAAATGATCTGCTGACCAAAGGACCTGTCGGAAGAACAGGCATACTTGTAAGTGCGGTTGGTTTTGGCGCATCAAGAACAAATGAAGAGTCACTTATAAAATATGCCCTCGGTAAGGGCATCAATTTCATCGACACGGGTCGTGCTTATAATAACGGCAATAATGAAAGACTTGTCGGGAAAGCCATTTCAGGTATCAGAAATGATGTAGTTATCCAGTCGAAAATCAGACTCGATAAAAATGATGTTCCTTCAGAAGGTAAGGGCAGAAGAGGCGCTGAGGAGATCAGGAATATTCTTAATTTGCGGACTGAGGAAAGCCTTAAAGCTCTTAATACCAATTATATTGATATCCTGTTATATCATGATGCGTGGGATCAAAACCTCCTGTTCCACCAGGAGGTTATGAAGTTCTTTGATGATATGAAGAGTTCCGGAGTGATCAGGGCACATGGATTTTCGACTCACAATGATCTCATTCACCTTCATGAAAGGAATAACAGGGAAGGATTCTATGATGTCATTATGGTCCCGTTCAACCATAAAGGTTCCTTTGTCCATTCTGTAACGGGTAAATATTCGGAGTGGGATCAGACCAGGCTCATCACAGCCCTTACCGAAGCCGGAAATAAAGGAATAGGTATTATTGCCATGAAAACCTGTTCGGGTGGCAAATATTCTCCCTCACCTGATGCCGGACCTGGATTCAGAGAAGCTGTCAGATGGGTCACAGGTCATCCTTATATAAGCTCAGCCGCAGTTGCAATGGCCAGCTTTGAACAGGTGGATGAGTATATTCAGGCATAAGTATTTATAGGGGTAACTGTATACAAATTAAACAGTCAAAAATGAAAACAAACCGCCGTCACTTCATTTCAGTTGCAGCAGCTGCAACTGTTGGAGCAACAGCACCATCAATAATTTCATGCAAAAAAGAATCAGGACCAGGTCTGTCAGCAGATGAGATAAGGTCGAGGTATGAAAAGCTTGATGGAATAATCAAACAATCTGTACTGAAGAAGGATCTTTTTAAAGAACCGGTTATAATCGATACTCTCGAACTGCTTCATTATGACAGGAGCTGGCTGTGCAGGGTCCGTTCAAAGGACGGAGCTGAAGGTATGTCGGTGGGGCACAGTACAATGTCAATACTCTTCCCGGTCTTTATCAGGAATCTGCAACCCTTCTTTACCGGTCAGGATGCAAGGGAACTCGACCTCATACTCGAAAGGGTATTTATTTATAATTTCAATTTCAGGTATAACGGCATAACACTGGGCTTACCTCTTGCCACAATTGAATTTGCCATTCTTGATATGCTGGGGAGGATATCCGGGAAACCGACAGCAGAATTAATCGGTGAGGTCCATAACCCGGAGGTCGGAGTTTATACTGCCACTGAATTCCGTGAAAAACCGCTTGAAGAACATTTTGAACTGATTAAAAAAGCTGTAGCAGAATATGACACTCATGCACTCAAGGTAAAGATTGGATATCAGTATTCCGGTACTAAGGATATTCACTATGCAGGAGTACCGGGAAAAACTGAAAAGCTGATTCCAATGCTCCGTGAATTTTATGGAGACAATATGGCCCTTTATGCTGATTCAAACGGATACTATGATGTTCATGATGCAATAAAAGTGGGCAGACTGCTGGAGGAATATAAGTACAGATATTTTGAAGAACCGGTAATGTTTGATCATTTTGAAGATATCAAAGCCGTTGCGGATGCTCTTACTTTACCAGTGGCAAACGGGGAACAGGACCAGAGCTTTGTGAATTTCAGGTGGCTGATAGCCAACGACGGACTTGATATTGTTCAGCCCGACAATTATTATTTCGGGGGAATGATAAGATCAATGAAAGTAGCCTTGATGGCTAATGCTTTCGGGAAGGAGTTCATTCCTCATATGTCGGGAGGAGGCCTTGGCTTTCTTTATAACACAATACTTGTAAGCGCAGCTCCAAACGCCGGGGAACATCATGAATTCAAGGGCCTTGATACAAATGTTATTTATGAGTGTCCGACTTCTCCGCTCTTAGTTATTGATGGAAAGATTAAAGCGCCTGCAGGTCCGGGAATGGGAGTAAATTTTGACCAGGACTTTGTTAAAAAACATGAAATTGTACAGATGTAATTGACGGGAATAATGAATAATGATAAAAATATTCCGAAACTCATCCTGTCTGTGGTCCTGTTTTTTGCCGGAATGGTGATTTATCCCCAGGGAACCGGTTGTACGATTAAAATGGAAAGCATTTCCGGAAGCTATTCAGGAAAGTGTAGGAAAGGATTAGCCCATGGTAAGGGGACTGCTGAAGGAATTGATCGTTATACAGGCCAGTTCAGGAAAGGACTGCCGCATGGTACAGGTACCTATACCTGGGCAAACGGCGATTATTACACAGGAGAGTGGAAGTATGGGTTGAAGGACGGAAAAGGGACGCTTGTAAGCGGCGACTCGATAGTTGAAGGGATATGGAAAGGGGACAGTTATCTGGGGAAGGAGCTCATAGCGCCATATAAGATCAACAGAAGCATGTATGTGACACGTTCTTCCTTTCAAAAAAGTAACAGCGCGGCCAATGAAGTAATAGTAAAGCTTATCAGGGGTGGAATTGAGAATTCAGGAGTTGAAAATTTCATGATCGCTTACAGCAGCGGGACACAATACAAAACAGGCCATCATACCGGTATTCAAAATCCGGCCTTCCCGCTTGATGTAAAAGTCACATTTTCTGCATGGAATATGTTTCGTACCGCCCGGTCGGAGGTTGTTTTTGATTTTACGATAAATCAGCCGGGACATTGGGATGTGGTGATCTCCTACTGAT
>CAYPHL010000250.1:0-3009 GCA_964410385.1 uncultured Rikenellaceae bacterium
TGTATGACAACGGCGGTGTCCCTCCCGATCCCGTTATCGTCACTGTAGCTGTTCCTCCAAAGCATTTTACAGGCGTCGTAATTACTGCTGATCCCGAAATCGCATCAGGTTGCAGGATACTGATCTTCTGAGTAAAAGGACAGTTGTTTGCATCCCTTACTATCAGAGTATGCAGACCGGCAGGAAGACCGGAAAAAGTGCCCGAGGGCTGAAAAGCGCTGCCGTTAAGGCTGTATTCATAAGGTGAAGTGCCTCCCGATCCGGCTGCGGTGATCACCCCGGTAAATCCTCCGAAACAGGTTACATCGACCTTGTTCACAGAAGCCACCAGAACCAATGGCTGAGTGACAATGAAACCTAAATCAATTGTACATAAAACAGCATCTCTTATCCTCACAAAATGAGGCCCCGGAGCGATATTTACAAAATTTCCTGATGCCTGGTATGGTCCTCCGTCAAGAGAATATTCATAGGGACCAACACCTGTCCCGGTTGTAGCAGCGGCAGAAACCATTCCGTTTGCTGCTCCGTTGCAAGTAATATCGGTAACCGATAAAATACTTCCGGCAAGATTATTTATATTAACATCAATATAAGCCGAAGCTGAACAACCTGTAAAAGTGCTGACGACCACAGTCACTTTTCCCGCAGGTACAGGACTCCATCTTACTTTTACAAAATTATTCCCTGAACCTCCCCCGGTTACAAGACCACCTGTAACTATCCATTCATATGCCTGATAGGGTACCGTAAGAGTATATGTTTCTTCAGATCCCAGACAGGCGTTCAGAACCGGATTATTAAACACCGGTGGCGGCAGGAGATCAATTTTAACCGAATCAATCACTGTTGATGAACAGGGCTGCCCCATGAGATTTGTCTTGCTGAGAGTTGCAGTCACCACTCCGGAAGTGACCCCCATGTTCCACTGAACATTTACCGAATTTGTATATGGAGGAGACGACAGAATAGTGCCATTTGTCACCTGCCAGTCAAAAGTAGCTACAGGATCAGGATTCACCGCATAAGTGACTGTAGAACCTTCACATGCTGTTGAACTTCTTCTTGTAATATTGCTGTAAACAGGTCCTGTCTTTACTATGATCATCTCCGCAGTATCACTGCAGCCATTACCGTCCGTTATAACGAGCCTTATAGTATAATTTCCATCAGGAATATTATTATTGAAGAAAGGAGTGATCTTGGTGCTTGTATTAACGAAAGTTACAAAAGGGTATACAGGGATCTCCTGCACAAAAGGATTTACCGCATCGTCAAGGCAATCCCAGAAATAAAAATAACTTCCATTACCCCCCGAGACATTGGAATTAAAGAGGGCGTATGTTCCTGCAGCATCACAGTTGCTGAGCGAAACGCTGTTTATTTTCAGAGATGTATTGACGGATATCCATACATCCTTCACAGCAATATTCCCATGAGAATCCGCTGCTGTGAATGTTACCTTCTTACTCCCCTGATCCGGGCATGAAAAGCTTGTGGGTGTAACTGATAAAGTTACCGGACCGCAGTTATCATATGTTCCGTTGTCAATATCCGTAGCGCTGAGAGACCCTGTTCCATTGTTGTCCAGCAAAAGTGAAAATTCTCTGGTGTTTATAACCGGACGTGTAGTATCATGAACTGTTACCTGTGCGGTTGCTGTGGAAGAATTACCTGAAGGGTCTGTGCCTGTAAGTACAACAGGTATTGTGAGTCCGACATCAGAACAAGTAAAGATAGTTCTTCCGGGAATAAGTGTAAGAGAACAGTTATCAGATGAACCGTTATTTATATCTGATGAATTAAGTATTGCGGTCCCTGACTGGCTTATATACAGGTCGGCATTTTTTGTTACAACTACAGGCTTCTGGTTATCGACAACAATCACATTGAATTTGCAGGAATCTTTCTTTTCTGTTCCTGACCATGAATAATATACAACCTGAGTAGTTCCTGAATTAAAAAAGTCTCCCGGAGCAAAATTGCTGGTTACCGTATTGCCGGGACAGGGGGTGATCATTGATGGAGGCAGCCATGTTACATTATTACCGCAGGTATTTGGCTGAACGTTTACCACAATGTCTCCGGGACACCCGGTCAGAGCAGGGTTACATCCCTGTCCGTAAACAGTATTTTCCATACCTGACAGTCCGGGCAGAAAAAAAACCATAATCACTGGAAGATATCTGAACATCAGGTATGGTTTCTTCGTCAGCCGAAGTATTATTGCTTCACTTACTGATATGATCCGGTGTGAAAAAATATCGGCCAGGTTACTAAAAATTGTTTTAAGAAACGAAATAACAATTATACGTCTCATATTGATCAGGTTCAGTTTTATCAGATGTAACACCCAATATATCAAATAAATAAAAATATACTGCAGGCAATCTCATTGGACAAGCGGCAGAATTACAGGACTGACTTCTCATTAATCAAAGCGAATGTAAGAATTTTTTATTCACTTATTACATCAGATTCTCAGACTGTTTTCAACAAATTGAAATGATTTGTTAATATGTAGCCGGCATATGCAGATTTTTTTAGAAAAGTATAATCCGTGTGTGTTGTTTAAAATAATTTTTTGGAGAAAGAAAAATATGATATATTTGCAGTCACTTTTTCGGGCGATTAGCTCATCCCGATAACTATCGGGAGGTTCAGAGCATCCCGACTTACCAGTCGGGAGGGTCGGGGGTTCTTTAATAATATTTCGGGCGATTAGCTCAGTTGGTTCAGAGCATATGCCTTACAAGCATAGGGTCGGGGGTTCGACTCCCTCATCGCCCACAAGTGAATATAAGGGAGTTAGAGAAATATTAACTCCCTTATTTTTTTATAGGTGAAACATAGGTGAAACATTTTATTACCCTTAATTACAA
Source organism: uncultured Rikenellaceae bacterium (assembly GCA_964410385.1). Classification (GTDB taxonomy): domain Bacteria; phylum Bacteroidota; class Bacteroidia; order Bacteroidales; family VadinHA17; genus LD21. The sequence goes on from CAYPHL010000250.1 coordinate 2,883, forward strand.
TTCACGTTCGTAAAGAATATCTCAATATAGTGATTCTTTATGAGTAGAGTAGAGGATAAAAACCTGTCCACACATTGCACCAGACATACATTTGAAACAACGGTGACACTTGCAAATAATATCAGTA
>CAYPHL010000251.1:0-2996 GCA_964410385.1 uncultured Rikenellaceae bacterium
AGACCTGACTTAAATATCCGGCTGAAAATTTTTTCATTCAGAGCTGTTATTTCCTGATCAGGATTAAACCTGTAATTATCTCCAAGGGTGAAAGAACCGCAAAACTCATTCAGGCCATATCTTCCGGGGGAATATATTATTCTTCCTTTGCCATAGAATGATTCTGCGAGTGATGTATCGGAGGTATTTTTCATTTGTTTCTCCGGGATCAAATCTTCGAAAATCCAGGTCCTTCTTGGTTCTCCATAAGAGCTGAACCGGCATGCTTCACCTGTAAGAAAGAGAGTTCCGCCTCTTCCGACATAGTTTCTGAGCTTCCCGGCCTGTTCATCCGAAATGCATTCCAGTCCGGGAGCGAGAAGTACAGGGAAACGCGAAAGATCCTGATTTAACAGGGCATCATCAAGAATAAAAGTATGCTGAATCTGATTTGATGAAAGGAACTGACTTGTCCCCATAAGCTCTTCAGAATATGAGTCCTTATTTTTTAACGACCAGTCCCTTGTTTTGCGTGAAAAGATCAGTGCAGCATCAACAGCCGGGATTGCTGAAAGATTGTTCATGTTTTCCTTCCATCCCGTATAATTATCCATGATCTTAAATTCGTTTTCCCCTCCCAGCGACCAGGTAACCTGTGCAAGCATAGTGTTCATGGCCCATCCTATTAAGGCCGAGCTTACTTTTCCGGCAGGGTAAACAAGTCCGAATACCGGAGAACCATAAGTTTCGCGGAGACTGTTATACATATGCCTGCTTGAGAAATTATATCTGTAGTCATCCCAGACATCACGGCTCATTATCTCGGTACCGAGGAAATCCATTGAACGGGCGCTGAGGGCAAGGTCACCGCCCTGTCCGTATGATGCATAATCCGTCATGAAACCGCCTTCGGAGTAATACTGGATATTACAGAAATCAGGATTCAGTTCCCTTGATACCTTACTCAGGTCTATTCTCCATTTCGCAATAGTGTTTTTACGCCATTCGATCCAGGCTTTCCATAGTCCGGAGTTCCTGTTCTGAAGAATGGATGAAGTTTCGTCATCGGGCAGGATCAGGCCTGTCGATTCTGTAAAATCCTTTCTGCAAAAATCACAGTTGCAAAAGTTGCTTCCATGGAAGGTACATTCGTCGATCATTAAGCCGTCAATTCCGGTATTCTTTATAAAATCAATAATATAAGGGAAGAAATAGTTTTCATTGAAGAGAGGATTTACAGGACAGATACCCCATGTCGGAAGACCGTTTGTTATTGAATGCTGAAGGTATTCCGGATGTGCTGCAAGGAACCTGAAACCCATATCCATATTCCACAGGATTGTGAGATCCTGATGATCAAGGAATTTCATACCAGTTTTATGTCCTTCTTCCACAATACGCCTGATGTTTTCTTCCACTCTTTTCAGGTGGACCGGAAATGTATGACGGGAAAGGAATCCGTTAAGGATCACAGCTTCTACTCCTCCCTTCCTGATCTGCTCAAGTCTTTTCTTTATTTTTTCCTCCGTATTGAATTCATCGAAAGATCCGTAGTTATCGGGGCCAAGTGTTCCGAGCGGACTTGTATATCGCCAGAGAAGGCCCTTGCTTTTCTGGTCGGGAAGAGCTGTTTCCAGTTCCGGCAACTGTGGAATTATTGCGATATCATCAGTTTTACCTGCGAGTCTGGAAAAGGTGACAGACTTGCCTAAAACAGGCGGAGTGTCAAAATAATTTGAAAACATTATGTCGGGGCAGAAGCCATCATTTTTTATCCAGAAACCACGGCGGAAAACGAAATCTTCATCCCTGTGCAGGAATAACTGGAAGCCAATGACACTGACAACCCAGTCTCCGCTGAATCCAATATCTGCAGTTCCTCCTTCAATCCACCGGACACAGGTAAGAGTGGCTGTATTTCCTTTTTCAACCTTAATGTCATTGAAAATGATCTCCTTGTTCAGAGTTATCCCGAAGGGTCCTGTATTTTTATCGACAGCTGATGAACGGAGGGTGATAAGGTATAAGCCCGGACGAAGATTGTCGGTTACAAAAGTATTTTTCACTGAAGAGCTTATCGCAGAATGGAGGGCTCCGTTAATCCCGTCTCCGCTCTCATCAAGATTTTTTGTATTTTCCCATCCGAAACCTTTTGCCTTATCATATCTTCCTGTTCCTGCATAAGTAAATGCTGTTGAAGATTTCCTGCTGAAGCAAAAGAGCCTTTCAGCCGGGATCTCAGAAAAATAATGATAGTAAGAAACAGCGTGATGTTTAAGATAATCACTTTTACCTCCTTCAAAAATTGCAACCTTGCTTGTGAGTGCGCCTCCAAAATTTGTCGGAGGGGTTCCGAATGAGAACTCAAGGAAATCTCCTTTCTTTTCGATTACCCATTGTGACTGGATGGTGTTGAAACCTGAAATATAATAAGTCGGGAGACCGTGGGGATTGAAGTCAAAGGTGATTATTCCGTCAGTTGTTGAAAATGAGATCCATCGTGCCGGAACTCCCACAAGGTCCCCGTCCGGGGTGGAAGAACCGAGCTGTCCAGAAGTCCATTTGGCATTGTATGAGCGTCCTGTAAAGGCATCCCACGTGGAATTGTTCAGGGTAGCAAGGGGTACCACTATCTTATAGGATATCATCTTTGCCGGATAGGCCTCCATCAGGGCATCCATGTGGGCCTGAAAGCTGATCTCAATTCTTTTACCATCATCCGATATGGCGGCTTCCCTGCGGTACGGCAGGAGTGACTTGCTACTCCAGCAGTTTGAATAATTCCATTCTTCCGACCTTGAAATTTCAAATACCTCAGCGGAAGAACATGCTTTGCCATCTTTTGTCCATGAAGTTGAATCACCGTCAATGAGCTTTTTATCTCTCCAGGTCACATCCAGATCTTTTGACTGAGCTATCCTGAACAGAGGCCTGCCTGAATTAGCGGCATGTCCGGATGAAAACAATATCGGGGTACAGGTAAAAGAAAACAGAATCAGGAGGGCGATTTTTTTCAT
>CAYPHL010000252.1:0-2782 GCA_964410385.1 uncultured Rikenellaceae bacterium
TATCGGCAGAAAAAAAGCATCTGTTTTAACTGAATTTCTTAAAAATCTTCCCTGATTATTTCATTGAGCTATACTTTATAAAAAGCAATTTAAACTATTTATATACAATAATATAACTATTGTTTTGTTATAACTTAACTCAGCGAGGAGAGCATATTTGGAGTCTTATTACCGGGTGGCTTCAGATTATTAAGATAAAGCAACGAAAACTTATAGCCGGATTATCAGAACTCAACCCTGAAATTAAAAACAGGAACAGCACCAAGACTTAAGACGTCATTTGTTAATATCTTTCCATTCTCATAGGTGAATCTCCTTTTAAAAACATTTCTCCGTCCTGTAACATTCTGTACATCCAGAATGATTATCCAGGATAGATTTGGATAATTCCTTCTGTAACTGATCCCGCCGTCAATCCGTATAAATGCAGGTAACTGTTTTTCATATGAAGCTGTATTCATGAAAATTATCCGCTTTGCTTTTATTGTTTTCTTCTCATCTACCGGAGTATATCGGTATCCTCCTCTTGTAAGTAGTCTGGAATTTATACCAACTATATTCCGTTTGTTTTTGCCGATATAAAAATCTTTACCGGCAAGTATATTGCACATAAATCTTGTATTATGAAATGTATTGTATTTTTTATGATCTCCAGCTATATACCAGGAATTGTAAAGTGATCCTGTTATCAGGTAATAATAATTCCGTGTGAAGGTTTTTTCAATTGTCAGTTCAATACCTGTATTCCTTCCTGTCCCTTTGTTTTCAAGTACGGCATCGGGGAGGCTTACCGCACTATTCAGTGTCGAATACTGACTTGTAATTTTGTTTATAATAGGGATGTCGAACAGAAACTGCAGATAACCTTCGAGTAAAAATCTGATATCCTCCCTGAATGACAGATCAAGACCAGTGACTATATGAAAGGATTTGGCAAGTTCTATACTGCTGTTCCAGGAAGAACGTATACCATCGGCGTTTTTAACAAGAGAGTTGTATGCAGCGAGAGATTCAGTTCTGGTGTGTAATCCGATACCTGTGGTAAATGAATTTCCGGGAGTTATCTGCCATCTCATCCCGAAACGTGGTTCAATACTTGTTTGTTCATTCCTGGAGAAATGAAGAATATGAATTCCGGAATTAATTTCCAGTCCTGATACTGTACGGAATTTCCATTGAAAATAAGATTGTATAAGGTTTATCTGATCTGATGGAGCAACAAGAGTATCATACGTGCCTCCGGTGTTGAGTCTGTAATTACCCATTTTGCCTGTCAGATAATTATAATTCAACCCGGCTCTGAAGGTGTTGCTGGCATTTAATTTATGGTTAACCAGTAAAGCATATCTGAGTGACGGGTAGCTGTAATCATAAAAATAGCTATCCGACCTAGAATACGAAGAATCTACATAACCCTCAAAATAAGAGTTTGAAAATCTTGTAAATGCCATTACTGACCTTATGTATGTTCCGGATCCGGGAAGTGTTAAATAATGCTTTGCTCCGATTATACCTGAGCTTTGTTTTTCCATCTCTTCCCACTGGTCTGACAGGCCGGACCATTGGTAATAATCCCGTCTGGCAAGTCTTCCGATCTTGCTGGAACCGTTAAATCCAAAAATATTCAGATTCCCTTTTTTCCCACCGGGGATATTAATGTTAAATACCAGATCGCTGGTCCGCGGAGCATAGTTTGTTTCACCAAGATCGATAAGGTTAAGATCGCTCAGAATTTTAAAATTTGTATATCGTGCATTTATAAGGTATGAAGCTCCGGTTTCAGGCTTAAATGGGCCTTCGGCGGATACTTCTGCACCTATCATTCCTGTTTGAAATGCATATTCACGTTTGTCGGAATTTCCTTTCCGGAGATTCAGATCCATTACTCCCGAGAATGCATTTCCGAATTCCGCCGGAAAAGCACCGGTAAAAAAGTCGAAGTTTGCAATCACATTCGAAGTTATTGACGAAAATGCACCGCCGCTTCCTCCGAATCCATCACTGAAATGGTTTGGATTGGGTATCTCAATCCCCTCAAGCCGCCATAGAAGTCCACGTGACGAATTACCCCTGATTATAAGATCATTGCTGTCATCATTATTGGCAGTCACAATCCCGGCAAGGGAATTTACGATCCGGGAAGGATCATAAAACCCCCCTGCATAATGGAGGGCATCTTCAGTTCTTATTGTATGAGTGCTTACAGATGCCATCTGATTGATTGCAGGTTGATCCCTTCGATCTGACCGGATTATTACCTCGTTTGTTGATATGACCTTTTCCCGGAGTTTAGCATCAAGAGTAACTTCTTTTCCTGATGTAACAAGGACATCGTTCAGGATCAGGTCTTCATACCCGATGTGGCTGAATTTAATTGTGATGCGCCCTGTTTCAACCGTAAGCCAGAACCGACCCATATTATCAGCCGTTGTGCCACCGGGTGAGATAGAGTTTTTTGTTATTATATATGCACCAGCAAGAGGCTTCCCGCTTTCAAGGTCCGTTACGGTACCTTTCAATGTCTGTACAATATCCTGGTTATATGAAGGATATAGAAATGTTAATTGAAAAAACACAAGGAGCATCATTTTCCTCATGTCGGTAAAAATTAACAGGTATTTTATCTGGTTTCAGTTTTCAGTCATTGTACTGTTAAGCATCTTGTACAATTCCTCCCGAAAGCCTGAAGCGCTATGATTACAATAACCTTTTATTCCTGCTGATCCGGCTGCCCTGACATTTATTTCCATATCATCAATGTAAAAACACTCATCAGGCTTCA
>CAYPHL010000253.1:0-2723 GCA_964410385.1 uncultured Rikenellaceae bacterium
TTTGTGCTTAAGAATTCCTGGGTATTTGTTAAAATATCAACTGATGCCGGCATTGTCGGTTGGGGTGAAATGCTCAAGGATGATGCTAAAGCATGTGCTGCAGGCGCACTGGAGGTCGGCAACTATCTCATTGGTAAAGATCCAAGACAAGTGGTTCATCACTGGCAGGCCATTCACAGAGGTTCGTTTTATCGCGGAGGACCGATAAAAACAGCGATATCGAGCGGTATTGACCAGGCGCTCTGGGATATAACCGGCAAAGCTTTCGGCGTTCCTGTTTATAAGCTTTTCGGGGGTCCTACCCGTGACAGGATAAGGGTTTATGGCCGGCTTGACCCCAAAACAGGAGTTAACGCTGTCAAGGTTGGACCTGAAGCCGGACAAAGGCAACCGACAAAATACATCGAAGGGAAGAAATATGTAGATGAGGTTGTGGAAAGATTTAAGGCTCTCCGGGAAAAGGTAGGTTCCGAAGTCGATATAGCAATTGATTTTCATGGGGCAGTACAGCCACCTACAGCAGCCCTGCTGATTAAAGCACTTGAACCAATCCAGCCATGGTTTTACGAGGAGGTTGTCCAATGTCTCAACGTTGATGTAATGGCGGAACTGTCAGCAAAAACCCATATACCTCTTGCCACGGGAGAGCGTATCTTTACAAAATGGGGTTTCAGGGAAATTCTTGAAAAGCGTGCTGCAACGATCCTTCAACCTGATGTATGTTATGCCGGGGGTATTACAGAGCTAAGGATTATTGCAGGTATGGCAGAGGCGTATTATTCACCTGTAGCTCCCCACAATCCCCAGGGACCATGCTCTCTTGCAGCCAGTATGCAAGTTGCCGCTTCAATACCAAACTTTCTTATTCTGGAAAGGGGTGACAACGAATATTCAGACCTTCTTGCCAAACCTCTACCTCCGGTAATAAACGGATACCGGCCATTGCTAACCGATCCCGGATTAGGGATTACTATTGATGAAGAAAAACTGATGGCACAGGTTGGTGAACCCATGCCATATAATGCCCGGTTCGATTCGGATGATGGCTCAGTGATTGACTGGTAACCAATAAATAATTTTTCCATGAATTCAATATTTAAACGCATATGGCTCATTTTACTATCTGTGGGCCCCGGTATTTTTTGCATCGGATATACCATCGGAACCGGTAGTGTTACTTCAATGGCTAAAGCCGGCAGCGAATTCGGAATGCAGTTGCTATGGGTATTGTTTCTGAGTGTTCTTTTCTCATGGGTGTTAATGGAAGCTTACGGACGTTATGCTGTTGTAACCGGAGAAACTGCATTATTCAGTATCAGGAGAAAGATCAGGCATGGAAATATTCTGGCAATTCTTATAATTATCGGTGTTGTTACAGCTCAATGGACATGTCTTTCAGGAATTCTTGGACTTACCTCAAACATGCTTTACGAACTCATCCGTTTGTTTTTTCCGGGGGTTCGTCCGGAAAATTACTGGGTTGTCCTGGGAATTGCAATATTCCTGATTCTGATATTGTATAGTATGCTGATGGTCGGAAGATATTCCTTTTTCGAAAAGATTCTTGTGATCTTTGTTACCATTATGGGGATATCTTTTATAATATCGATGTTCGTTGTACTGCCTCATCCCTCAGAGATAGTAAAAGGATTTATTCCATCAATTCCGGCTGTCCCCGGGGGTAAGCTGATGGTTGCGGCATTTGTAGGAACAACTATGGCAGCGCCGACCTTTGTTGTACGACCATTACTGATGAAAGGCAAAGGCTGGGGAAAGGAAAATACAAAGGAACAGACCAGGGATGCGCTTACTTCGGCGATTCTGATGTTTGTGATCAGCGGTTCGATAATGGCAACAGCCACCGGCGCATTATTTCATGAAGGGAAAACTATATCAAAAGTGCTCGATATGGTTTATACACTTGAGCCTCTGGTAGGTAAATATGCCGTAGCAGTTTTTGTTTTTGGAGCGATGAGTGCAGGATTATCTTCAGTATTTCCCATTTTAATGGTAGCGCCTTTATTACTTGCCGACTATAAGAAAGGCGAACTGGATACCAGATCCCGGCAATTTAAAATACTGACTGCAATTGCAGGCGTAATAGGACTTACGGTTCCCATACTTGGTGCAAATCCTGTCATGGCTCAGGTAGCCACACAGGTATCGGCAGTATTTGTGCTGCCTTTTGTAATATTAGCTATAATGATCCTGATAAATAATAAGGGTGAAATGGGATCTTACAGAGCAGGGGTCATGTTGAATATGGGTCTGATAGCTGCACTTGGATTTTCATGTTTTATTGCATACACGGGACTGGTTGCACTTGGACAATTCTTTGGACATTAAACTTGAATTGAAATACTTGTTTTGAATACAGTATGTATATCGGATTATGAAATATTACAAATTAACCTTAACCATAATGAAAAATATCAGAATATTTACTATCAGCCTCTTTCTGTTTATCACTTTTTTAACAGTCAGGAATCAATCTGTTAAAGGACAGACAATTACTGGGGATGTCTTTCCTTCATGGACTCAGGGATATCTGGATATCCATCATATTAATACCGGTAAAGGGGAGTCTGTCTTTATGATCATGCCAGACGGTACTACGATGCTTGTCGACGCTGGTGCAACAACAAGGCCAAAACCAAGAGTAACGGAACAGAAACCAGATGGCACCAGGACTCCGGGTGAATGGATTTCAAGGTATATTCTGC
>CAYPHL010000254.1:0-2656 GCA_964410385.1 uncultured Rikenellaceae bacterium
CTTTACACCTTATACCGATTCTCTCAGTTCCCCCTTGCCTTCTTCAGCCCGCTCGTTGTCGTATAATACTTTGTGATCATTCCCGGAACTTCCCATTCAGGCAGTTTTCCTTCTTTCATATATTCAAGGAAACGTTCTGTTACCTGTCCGAAGTGCTCCTCATGAGTGATCCTGAACTTGTCAGGTATATTTATCTTTAATGAGTTCTTGCCGGCAGCTTCAACTGTAAGGCTGTCATATGGCAATGAGGCAAGTGCTTTCTGAATCGTTCCGGTGAATTCTTTTACAGATCCACCTTTAATATTCTCGACATAAAGTGTGGGTTTGAATTTTTCTTCCTTACCCTGTTTGATAACAAGATCGCATCTGGTTCCCCTCATGACTGAATAGTGTGTATCACCACCTCCGGCGGGAGCCTCATAATTCCACTCGACTGATACCTTTGCCCAGATCCCTTTTATCTGATAAATGATCTCACCATTTGCAAAGACATTCAGATTTCCGTCCCTGAGGTCTTTCTGAATATAATCGGGGAACTCATCAAGATTTGTAACGGCCCTGAACTGATCCTTTGTAATGATTGTCGGCCAGCGTTTTGCAGCAACGACGTTAACATCTGCAGGTGATAGTATCTGTTCCGGAAAACATTCCCACTGCACAAGGTCAACGAGGTGTGTGGTAACATCAACAATACCTTCACCCTGCTGATCGGTATCAAAAAACCAGCCGGGCCGTATATTGGGCGCACCGGCAACCATTTTAAGAAAATGATGAACGCTTATCTTTGAAACGGCAGGTTCTTCCTGAGTACCCGGTACCAGCTTGCCAAATACTTCCTCCTTCATTGAGAGAAGCTTTTGAAGGATAGTTGTCACCTCAAACCTTTCTGTCATTATATCATATATCAATACTCCTTTTTCAGCTGCAACCCTGAAAGCTTCCTCCAGTTTCGGGAAGTCTTCCGGCAGAATTATCATAGGCTTATCGGCATATACATTCAAACCGGCATTTACAGATCTGGTAATATATTCTGCTTTCTTCAGATTATTTCCTGAAAGCACAACTACATTTCCCGGACGGTCTTCAAGCATCTTCTCAAAGAAATCTGTACCGGTGTACACTATTTCGTTCCATGTTGTAGGATCAGCAGAACGTTCATTGAACCCCTTGATTCTGTCGAGATGCTTAATATAATCAGGACCTTCAGGTGCATAAACATAGACATCCGGATTTACATCGTTGTACATTATCCTCTGTACCAGTGCCGCATGAAAGTGGCCAGGATCTGCTGTCATAAGATTTACAAGATATTTGCTTTCCATAATCTCATCGGATTTCCCCTGTTGTTTTGATCCTCCCGATCCGCATGATGCAAGGATCAGAACACCAGCGAGTAAATAAAGTGTTTTCTTCATGATCATAAATATTTTATTAATTTATATTTCAAATAATCAGCTCACAGGACTGAACAATCCTTAACTGAGCGTATAAATGCATTAATATTTTCATTTCCTACACCCGGAGGCATTCCTCCGCCTGCCGACCAGATAATTCCTTCACGGGGGCTAATCTCCCCGAATGCTTTTTTCACCGCTTCCTCAACCTGCGCAGGAGTACCTGATGCAAGGATGTCTCTTGCAGGAATATTACCTACCAGAATGACATCGGGTCCTGCAAGGTCTCTGATCTCTCCCATCGAATGATTAAAGGAGAAATTGAACATATTAACGCCAATCTCTTTAAGATTTGCTGCAGTGATAAGTCCGTCGGCATCATTATGAAGGAACCTTATCCTGGATCCGGTGACACTGAATATTTCTTTAAAATATGGAACGGCAAACTCCCTGAATTCATTTTCCCCTACAAATCCCATGATATCATCGAGAATCAGAACACCCTCTATTGATGGGAAACATTCCTTCTGCCAGCACAGCCAGTCGCAGACAAACGTGCTGATCTTCTTCAGAAGCCTGTGTGAATTATCAGGATCGAGGGCCAGGGCAGTCATGAATTCAGTTGTTCCCATCAGGAAGCTGGCAATATTCATCGGTCCCCTTGCAATTGCAAATCTCACCTGGTGCCCTGATTCAATTATTACTTTTTCATTGTTCCTCAAGCGGCTTATCATGAAAGGGAGGAGCCCGTCGGTCTTTACATTTGGCTGAGGAAGCCTGTCTGTTTCTGAGGCATCTGTTATTACCTTATCCGCATGCGGAAGGTTATCTTCAAGGAAGACCATTCTTGATCCGAATGCCGAAGGTTCGGTACACATACCATATTCTGACCAGAATCCCGGCATAAACCACAGTTCGGGGAAGGTATCAGCTGCTTTCAGGTTTGATCTCATCCAGAGATCATCAGAAGAGTAATAATCGACTGTGGATATCCCGAACCACCCCGGTATCCATGGACTGTCGATAATAAATCCGGCAGGCTGATAGTTCAGCTTTCCCCCGTCAGCAAGTCTGATCAGATCATCCCAGGCTGAATTACGCATTGCTTTGAAAAATTTAATTCAGAAAATATTGATGGAATAAATTTGGGAAAATATTTCAACAGAAAAAAATTTAATTATTATGAGTTGCCTGTTGTTGCTGGTTGCTGGTTGCTTGTTGCTGGTTGCTTGTTACTTGTTACTGGTTGCTGGTTGCTTGTT
>CAYPHL010000255.1:0-2567 GCA_964410385.1 uncultured Rikenellaceae bacterium
TATTAAGTTTTTTCATAATTATCAGATTTTTAGTTTAAGAAACAATTTCCTATTCCCCTGATTTATCATTTCACAGGCCGCAACCGGAGTCGCGGAAAATCTTTATCTTCGCATAGGCAAAACCCTTTCTTTTAGGGAAAGGTCGGGGCAGGGGATGTAAGCTTAGAGCTCAGAGCACAGGGCAAAACCCTTGCCCTTCTCTTTCAGATTAATAATAAATGAGTTCATTAATTCTAATAAATTGATTTATTGTTAATTAATTAATAGCATTTACTTTAATATTAACTTCATCCTTTTCCTTAAAAACCTCCCTGAAAAATCTGATATCATCAATTTCATACTGAGACGGAAGCTTATAGCCATTAATAAAGAAAGTCGGAGTTCCCGGAACATTACACTCTTTGAAAAGACGTCCGTTCTCTTCACTGATCTTACCTGTGATTTCAATATCCTCAGGAATACAAAGACCTTCGGTTATCCCTGACCTGGAATAGGGATCAGCATTAAACCATTGCTCCAGTAGTTTTATTGATTCCACTTCTTTACCCAGCCTATTATTGTTATAAAGAGTCGTGAGCATTTTGTTGTCAGACGTCATCAGTACAAGATTGACAAGAATATCTTCTTTATCATTATGCATATCCCTGATCTTCTCAAAAGCCCTTGCACAGTGAGAACAATGGAGGCTCATGAAAGCTGTTATTTTTATTGAAGCTTTCCCGTTACCAAAAACCAGACTGTTTTCCGACAAAGGTATTTCAAAGTGCGTCTGATTCATTAAAAGCAGTTTTAAAATATCAGGATTTTTCTTAAATCCAAGATATTTATAATAATTCCAGAGTTTGTATTCCCATGACGGATTTTCTTCTTTCCATGTCGCAGCCATACGAAGAAGCAGATCACCAGGGACATCTCCATTCCGACCTTCCCATACCTGATGAATAATTTTTGGGATTTGTGACCCTTTCCTGTTTTTCATTGCTTCAACCTTACGAGTATCAGAACCGGATTGTCTGTTTCCTTAAGTCTGTTTGCCAGTTTTTCAAGCTCTTTTTTCTTTTCAGGGTATATGGGATTGGAATCTTTGAAAGCTTCTGAGGAGACATGTTTTTTTATATTAATGGCTTCAGTCCAACTGATTACAGTATTATCATCTTTTATTGTTTTGGGTTGGATGGCAGGGCCCCCGTCCAGATCATTTATTAATCCTTGATCGGCATTGATGAAAGCCTGAAAATCATTTTTCTTTGATCCCAGTAAACCATATAGCAGATTGTTTGATTTAGGTATAATCCTATATTTATATTCATAATAAAGATAATCTCCAAATTCAAACAGATGTATTGGACTAATAAAATTTTCGGCGAGATAAAATAAATCAAATTTAGAACGAGCTTCCGGGGTTAATAACCTATCTCCGACCTCAATGACAATGTGGGGTTTAAAACCCATGTTATCAAAGACATATATGGTATCAGAATAAACTTCTTTCGTAAAAAGTCTTTCATTAAATTGATAAAAAAGATTTTCTTGTCCAATACCTGTAGCACCTTTCTTATTTAGTGTGAAGGGATACTTATTAGGAAAATTTTTGATAATTCTTCCTAAAGTATCTATCACTATAAAACTGTTTTCAATATTTCCTTGAAGATTATCAAGATAGCACAAGATATTACTACCGTTTAATCTAAATTGTAAAGGAGCATGAATTGGTATCATGAAAGTTTTTACAAATTCTCCTGTTTCAGAATATACATTAAATTTCTCCTGAAATCCGGAAACTAAATATATTTTATGATTCTCCTCATCTAAATCTATATCATGAGCAACCTGGAATTCAGTCGGTCCTCTTCCTAAAGTCCCGACTTTGGTCTCAAAAGACCCATCATCCCGGAACTTTAAAATAGTATTAAATTGTTTAATAATGTAAGAATTATTGCCTACGATAAACCTATCCGTTACTGACCTCAAATCAAAACGCCCAATCGCGCTTTGTTCATTAGTTTCCAATGGAATATATTCAATATCTACAAATCCTAAGTCGGAAAGTTTAACATTAGCGATCTTTGGCAATTCTTTTAAATTAAAAGTCCTTATTTTACTTCGTTCATTTTCAGTCAAAATCCGGCAACTAACAGTGCCTGCTACAATTATAATAGTTATAATAATTGCTTTCATGTCTAGCCTATTGTTTCTTAAAAGAAGAACCTTACATAAGAATATAATCTTTAGGAATGAAGGGGCCCAGCGGTCCCTTCCCTTAATTTATTTTACCATCCTGCACAGATTGCATATTCATAATCTGGACAGTAATAATTGCACCATTGTTCGCAACTGCCATATCCGTCATAGCAGTTATCTACCCACTGCGAGCAGAGAGTGGTTGTACTTTTTTTACATGAACAAGCTACATCACCGTATCCACCTCTAAGTGTCAGCAATTCATCATTTTTTATTAATTTTCCTTTATTTGTTTCCAATTTCTTAAGTTTTTTCATAATGATCAAATTTTTAGTTTAAGAAACAATTTTCTATTCCCCTGATTTATCATTTCACAGGCCGCAACC
>CAYPHL010000256.1:0-2523 GCA_964410385.1 uncultured Rikenellaceae bacterium
CAAGGGGGGCCTTAAGTAACCGGAACATTAAGTCCCCCTTTGGGGGATTTAGGGGTAAAAGAAGCTGTAGGATTGATAATATTTAAAATACTACAGGTTAGTAATAATGTAAGTGACAAAAAATATGATACTTTCTGAAAGGGTCCGTAAATTAAGGGAACAAAGTCTGAATGCAGTCGAAAAGCTTTCAGCCGAAAGAGCGCTTCTTGTTACACAGTTCTATAAAAGCGATGAAGCCCGGGAACTGCCGGTCCCGGTTAAAAGAGCAAAGACACTTGAATACATTCTCAGGAATAAGAAACTGTATATTGGAGATGGCGAACTGATAGTGGGGGAGAGAGGTCCGGCACCCAAAGAAACCCCGACATACCCGGAGATAAGTCTTCATTCGCTGGAAGACCTTGAGGTCCTCAATTCAAGGCCGAAAGTGTCATTCAGGATTGATGATGAAGCAAAAAGGATCTATAAGGAAGAGATCATTCCTTTCTGGAAAGGTAAAAGCAACCGCGACAGGATAATGGGACTGATGACCCCGGAATGGCACAATGCATATAATGCCGGAATATTTACCGAGTTCCAGGAACAAAGGGCTCCCGGACATACTGTTCTGGGTTACAAAATGTTCAGAACAGGGTTCCTGGATCTGAAAGCAGAAATACAGGAGGCCATTTCCCGGCTTGATTATTTCAATGATCCCGGGGCTTATGAAAAATCCGAAGAGCTCAAGGCAATGGATATAGCCTGTGATGCCATAATAATGTTTGCGAACCGTTATGCGGATGAACTGCTGAGGCTGGCTGATGTTGAAACAGATCCTGTACGGAAGGGCGAACTTGAGAAGATGGCTGCAGTATGCCGGAAGGTCCCTGCAAATGCTCCGGAAACTGTTCATGAGATGCTCCAGCATTACTGGTTCATACATCTTGGGGTAATAACAGAACTGAATCCATGGGATTCTTTCAATCCCGGCCGCCTTGATCAGCATCTGTGGCGGGTATATAAAAAAGAAAAGGAATCGGAATCACTCACTGATTCATTCCTTTATGATCTGCTCGGCTGTTTCTGGGTGAAGTTCAATAATCATCCCGCCCCGCCGAAAATGGGTGTTACAGCCTCTGAAAGCAGTACATATACCGACTTCTGCCTTATCAACCTGGGAGGTGTGAAATCCGATGGCACCGATGCTGTTAATGAGATGACATATATCCTTCTCGATGTAATAAAAGAGATGAGGATACTCCAGCCCAGTTCAATGGTCCAGATCAGCAGGAAAAATCCCGACAGGTATATTCACAAAGCGCTGGATATTATCCGGACTGGCTTCGGACAACCATCATGCTTTAATACCGAAGCGATAATTCAGGAACTTCTGCAGCAGGGAAAAAATATTGTTGATGCACGCAACGGCGGCGCTTCAGGATGTGTGGAGACAGGCGCCTTCGGGACCGAAGCCTACTGGCTGACAGGTTATTTCAACCTGCCAAAAATTCTGGAGATCACCCTGAACAATGGTTTTGATGAAAGGACTAAAACACAAATTGGTCTGCGGACAGGTTTTGCAGCAGATTATGAAACCTTTGAAGAACTCATGTCAGCCTTCAAAGCACAGGTGAATTATTTCGCGGGAATAAAGACCAGGGGAAATAATATTATCCAGCGGATCTTTGCCGGCTGGCTTCCGGTTCCTTTCCTTTCACTGCTTGTCGAAGATTGTATTGTGAACGGAAAGGATTATAACAACGGAGGGGCAAGATATAATACAACTTACATTCAGGGAGTAGGGCTTGGAAGCATAGCAGATATTCTGACTTCCGTCAGATTTAATATTTATGACAGGAAGAGATACACATGGTCTCAGCTTAAGGCTGCTCTTGATGCTGATTTTGAAGGGTATGAAGAAATACAGCATGACCTTATCTTTGAAACTCCCAAATACGGCAATGATGATGATTATGCCGATCGGCAGGCTGTATCAGTTTTCGAGATATATTATGATGCTGTCAATGGCAGACCGGATTCCCGTGGTGGGGTTCACCGTATAAATATGCTTCCGACAACATGTCACATTTATTTCGGCAGTGTTACAGCTGCGACACCTGATGGCCGAAAATCAGGAAAACCGCTTTCAGAAGGAATATCGCCCAGTCAGGGCGCTGATAAGGAAGGCCCGACAGCAGTTATAAAATCTGCATCAAAGATCGATCACCTGCGTACCGGCGGAACTCTTCTTAACCAGAAATTCTCACCTCAGTTCTTTGAAGACGAGGAGAGCTATAATTGTCTGACAGCGTTGATAAGAAGCTATTTTGCTCTCGACGGTCACCATATTCAGTTCAATGTGGTCAACGCCTCCACACTCAGGGAGGCACAGAAACATCCGGAATTATACAGGGATCTGATTGTGAGAGTTGCCGGTTACAGCGATTATTTCAATGACCTGGGCGGTGAGCTTCAGGATGAGATAATCAGGAGAACCGAGCATGAAAAGGCATGACAACTACGTATTAAAAAACGTATTAAAAA
>CAYPHL010000257.1:0-2510 GCA_964410385.1 uncultured Rikenellaceae bacterium
AATAATCTGCCAACAAAGAAGGGACTTGAAAAGTGGGGTGAGCATGTAATTACAGCCAGGAACATTATTGGTTATGACGTTAAACTGGGAGCTGACCATTTTGGCAATATGACAGTAGAAAGCGGTATTGAACTTGGCAATTTTATGGCAGATCCGAAATATGATCTCGCTTATATTGAAGATGTGATCCACTTCACAAGATTCAATGCAGTAAATCTTAACAGACAAATCACTGCGGGTTCAAGGACTCCCACACTTAACGGAGAAGATATTTACAGTCTCGAAAATTTCAAGCCCTGGATGGAACAAAATGCTATAAGCATTATTCATCCTGATCTTCTGACATCCGGAGGGATGATCGAGACTAAAAAAATTGCTGATTATGCATATCAGTACGGGATAAGAACGATGATGCACTGCGCATCATCGCCCATTGGCGTAATGGCAAATGTTCATACTGCAGCAACAATCAGGGAATTCATTTCACTTGAAAACCATACTATTGAAATGCCATGGGTAGATGACCTTGTTACGGGTATCCCCAAACCCATAATTCAGAACGGCACCATTACGGTACCGGATACGCCAGGGCTCGGGATTGAATTCGTTGATGAAGTGGCGGAAAAGTACCTCCGGGAGCCCAGATACCTTGCCTGTAAAACCGGATTATTCGGCCCTTCTGCGGAATTCGATAACCCTGTTACAATGATGGAAGCAAAACAGAAAGGTCTTATCGGAGGTTATCATCAGACGGGAGGCCCGTGGTGGCATATTAATGATGAAGGTGTTTATGCAAACCAGGGAGGATCAAATTAATGAAAAGATATTTAACTATTTGCGGGATCTTTTTTATACTATTCCTGGTATATCCCGGAAATGCGAGATCACAGTACCTTAAAAGATCTCTGAATGAATCTGCTGAAGTTAAAACCGGCATATCTTCATTGACGTCACATTATAGAGCACTGTTCGGAGAGGGAGATAATAATTCCGGAATCATCAGGGGATTAAGCAGGTACGGGTTTCTTGAAATCGATGCGGGTGGAAGAGGAAATGAAATTAATCCATCAGATGAAGAGCTGTTATTATTTATCTGCGGGGGCACAGGGATATTAAAGTATGAAAAAGAACAAATTCCTGTTGCAAAGAACGATTTCCTGTATATACCTGCCGGAATGGAGTATAGTATTCTTAATCCCCGGGAACAGCCTTTAACGCTTATTATGATGGGATTTAAGCTTCCACCGGGGGCATCCGATATGATCCGGAAATTAATGATCGCCAATACGGATGAAGTAAAACTACAAACTCTGCCATCACATGGTCCTACTACTCAATTCCAGCTGCTTTTGGGAACGACTGAGAGTACCCGCGACAGGCTTGCTGCTTCCTGTCAGGTTACAAGCCTGTTCATTATGGACTTTGCATCTGGCGGAACTAACAATCCTCATTCACATGCCAATGAGGAAGAGATATACCTGATACTCCGGGGCAAAGGGGATATTGTTGCAGGTAAAACAGATACTGGCGGAGAATTACGTCACCCTTCAAAGGAAGGAGATGTATTTTATTTCTCTCCCGGAACCCTTATTGGTTTTTACAGTGGCAATACTCAGGAGGAAGAACATGCACAGATCCTCGCAGTCCGGTTCAGATATCCCGGTGCGGAAAATAAGACTCCATGACAGGATCTTCTAAAAACAGATACAAGCAATCTGTAAAACCGGAAACAGCATAAGAAGGATATAAATGAAAACAAACCGCCGAAAATTTATCGAAACAACAATTACTATTCTGGGAGGGATCCCGCTCTCCGGCCTTGTTCTGTCAGAAAACAGCAGAATCCCGGTCCGGTTCGGAATATTTACCGATTCCCATTATGCCGACAGAGAATCCCTGGGCAGCAGGTATTACAGGGAGTCCCTTAAAAAATTATCTGAATGCGTTGATTTGATGAACGATCAGAAGGTTGATTTTCTGATAGAGCTTGGTGATTTCAAGGATCAGGGTAATCCTCCCGAAGAAAATGAGACCATAGGGTTTCTTGATGTTATTGAGAAGGAATTCTGTCGTTTCAGCGGCCCTCGTTTTCATGTTCTTGGAAATCATGATCATGACAGCATATCGAAAAGAGGCTTTCTTGAAAGGATAAACAATACGGGATTTCCTGAAGCTGCAGGATATTATTCTTTCAACATTAATTCCGTGCATTTCATTGTTCTTGACGCGAATTACAGTTCGCGAGGGATCCCCTATAACCGTGGCAGGTTTGACTGGACAGAGGCTTATGTTCCTGAAAGACAGTTAAGATGGCTAAGGAAGGATCTTGGAAAGAACAATATGCCATCAGTTGTATTCTTGCATCACAGGCTTGATGCCTCGGGTGATAACAGTATTTACGGACCGGCCAATGCATCTGAAGTAAGAAAGATCCTCGAAGATTCCGGGAAAGTTCTGATAGTGTTTCAGGGTCATGAGCATGAAGGGGCTCTGAACAGGATTAATAACAT
>CAYPHL010000258.1:0-2505 GCA_964410385.1 uncultured Rikenellaceae bacterium
TGTGTAACAGCAGGATGGATCCAGTCATCGGTTGTGCTTTCAGTCAATCCATGGATTACCGATATGCTCCTGTTGAGCAACAGGTCAAATGTGTTTTTCCTGTACCAGTCGATAGTTCCGGTAATTCGGTCCTTAAACAGTCCGAAATCAAGCCCGATATTAAATGTTCTGGCTGATTCCCAACCAAGGTCCGCAACTCCCAGCACCATAGGTTTGTAACCAATCTGCGCAGCATTGCCCGACATTATACTGGCAACTGTAAACTTCGGAAGAGAAGAATACGGACTGATTGCCTGGTTCCCGTTGAGACCGTATGAACTCCTGATCTTTAATGTATTAAAGGTATTCTTAAGAGGGAAGAAGTTTTCATTGGAAAGATTCCACCCAATAGCAAAGGACGGGAAGATACCCCATTTAGTATCTTCTCCGAATCCTGAATATCCGTCACGCCTGATTGTGAATGTTGCAAGATACCTGCTTGAAAACGAGTAATTGGCACGGAACATCTGTGAAACCAATGCAGATTTCCTGTAAGAAGTTGAAGGATACAGAACAGAAGCCTGGGAAATTCCGTACCAGGAAAGAAAATCATTCGGAAACTGTTCTCCACTCAGTGTATTTGATTTACTGGTGTTTGTTTCATAACTGTATAATCCGGTGAGGAAGATCGTATGATCACCGAGTGTTTTGTTGTAATTAAAAATATTTTCCAGAACCAGGTTACTGCTGAGCGAGTTGCTCGATCTGGACTCTCCCTGGGTCCTGAATCCGTTATACGTATCAACTCCTCCATATCTTGCTGCATCGGTGAACCTTGTTCTGACACCTGTATTCAGTCTGTATGTCAGACCCTTGATAAATGGCACATCAACATTCAGATAATTGTTGGTAAGTATCTGGTATGATTTATCAAGATCGTCCCAGGCGAGGTTAGTCAAAGGGTTGGTTATTGTTATATTTTCAGGGATAGGATAAATAAGGTAATTGCCATTATCATCATACGGTTTTCCGAGCGGATTGGCAATCATTGCTCCATACCAGCTCACGTCCCGTCCGCTGGCATCATCGTAGTTAAGCTGAGTTCTTGTTCCAACGGCAAGCCAGTCAAATATTTTGGTTTCAATGTTTAGCCTGGTAGTAATACGCTGGAAATTGTCTCCTCTAGCAACTCCTTTGAGATCAGTCAGACCGGCGCCTATATAGAATTTCGTATCTCTGAAACCTCCGGAAACTGAAAGATTATGCTCTTGTGTCTGACCTTTTCTCAGCGCAAGACCCATCCAGTCTGTTGATACACCTGCGTTATGGTTATCAATCTCTGTCTGATATACATATGCGGGATCTCTTGTCATTTTAAAATCAAAGAACTCGTCGCCATTCAGAAGGTCATATTGTTTGATAAACTGGCTTATGCCGTATTTCCCGTCATAGGAAAATACTGTCTTACCAGATGAACCTTCCTTTGTTGTTATAAGAATAACGCCATTGGAGCCCCTGGAACCGTAAATTGCAGCTGCTGAAGCATCCTTCAGGATTTCCACAGAGCCGATATCCTTAGGGTTGATATCTGACATACTTCCGCCATAAGGAATTCCATCAACAACAATAAGGGGCTGGTTGTCAGCTGAAATAGAAGCCCTTCCCCGAATCATTATTGACTGGTCAGGATTGGCTCCGGCAGTGTTTGTTTGTATCATAACTCCGGGTACAGCACCCATTATGGCCTGGGTGATATTAAGATTGGGAGCCATCTGCAGACGCTCCTGGGGCAATGATGCAACAGTCCCGGTAATATCACTCTTTTTCTGGGTGCCATAACCGACCACGATAACTTCATCAAGGCCCGTAACCTCTGCTTCGAGAGTTACATCAACCACTGACCTGTTCTGCACAGGCACCTCCTGTGAAACAAAGCCTACAAACGAAAACACCAGAGTGACATTACGGTTTCCGACATCAATCGAATACCTGCCTTCAGCATCCGTTATGGCAC
Source organism: uncultured Rikenellaceae bacterium (assembly GCA_964410385.1). Classification (GTDB taxonomy): domain Bacteria; phylum Bacteroidota; class Bacteroidia; order Bacteroidales; family VadinHA17; genus LD21. The sequence continues at coordinate 1,994 of CAYPHL010000258.1, forward strand.
CAACTGTTGTTCCCTGAACCTGGACAGACGTTCCCGGCATCGGATTACCTCCTTCATCCGTGACTGTCCCTGTAATCGTAATTCGCTGGGCAAAAACTGACGTTGATGCCAGGAATAACAGGATCATCAAGAAATTTTTCATAAATAAATCAGATTGGTTAGTAATAATATTAGTATATAAGGAAAGATTAAAAAGCAACCAGACAGTATAAAAAATAAAATGTTACAAACGATTTTTATCATAGATGATTGCTATTCTCTTTCACTTGTAAATACCAGTTTTTCAAAGATAAATATTAAGGGACTGGTTATGTAGTACTTTTCTACAGAATAATTGTATTAATAATTTATTAACGTTTTTTAACATTTAAAAACTGAATTTCCAGATATTTAGTTTATGTCATTTATAAGCCGCAGATAATTTCTGATATCCTTAAAACAAGCATGTTTTATTGTTTTATTCTGAAATCAGGACGGGCAGGGATAAACTACGTATTAAAAAACGTATTATA